>CAYJPE010000276.1:3178-3484 GCA_964371965.1 uncultured Desulfovibrionaceae bacterium | reverse complement strand
ATTTTAGTGTGATATTGCTTTTTCAGGGTCAACTACTATATTTCTAAGCTCATCCTTTATTGTGCTACGCTTATCTTCTCTTATTCTTTCATCCAAGTTACAAAAAGTATTAAACACCGCAAACAAAGCCTTGCCCACCGTGCTCTTGCCCGTGTCATTATGCCCTGCGATGACGGTGATGCCCTTAATCTCTATGTCGGCTTGCTTCACCTTGGCGATGTTTTGTAGTGAAATCTTCATGCGTATTCCTTGGATTTTTTCTTATAATCTACTTTTCAGTAATAAAATCGAGAAGGCTTATTTTTT
>CAYJPE010000276.1:342-3168 GCA_964371965.1 uncultured Desulfovibrionaceae bacterium | reverse complement strand
CTTGCGGAACGTCTTTTGCTTTCCGCTTGGGCGATTTTTTAGGCATGACGCGAATACTCGTGCCGTCCGAAAGAGCACAGTATAAGGCTTTGCGCCAGCCGTTCAATGTTTGCGTATCCTTTCCCGCTTCTGCCGCTGTCTTGCTAAAGAGCCACCAGCGTTCTTCCGGACGTAAAGCCAGCCACTTTTCATTTATAATCAGACATTCATCGGGCGAAGCGTGTTCTGCTGCCCATCCAAGGACGCACAGCTCACGCCCCAAGAAACGGTCGAGCTTCACCTTGCCCACCTTCCATGTGCCCGTGCTGAGTTTTTTGACTTTAAGGCGGTCATTGAAATCACGCCTCGCCGTATCGCGGATTTTTGTCCACAGTTCACGGGCAAGGACTAGGCGACACTCTGCCATGTCGCTCTTGCTGGCATCGCCGTCAAAGCCAAAGTCTTCGTAAACACAAATGGCCTCTTGCGGTGAGGCGGGGATTTCCACAAAGAAATGGTGCGCCCCAAAAGCTGTGGGTGCGCCAAAGTCTGTGGTATCAGACACTTTGTTCCACCTCGCCTTGTTCTATCTCGATGCCAAGCTGTTTTGCAAAAAGCTCCAAGTCATAACCTGTTTGTGTATACGCTTTTTTAAATGCCATAACGACGGGAGCATCTGGAGGTAAAAGTGCCTGTAAGTGCGTCAATGTTGCTTCAATAAAATCCGGTGTCACTTGCATTTCGCCCAATGACAGCGAGATTACCTGAGAGCCTGAACCGAGAGTGAGTGCTACATGCTCAAAGGTGATACCTTTGTCCTTGGCAACTTTCAGCCCTTCATGAGTTTCTGCGGAGCTGTTCAAGCGTTTGGGGCGTGGGCTGACCAAAGTTGCGGGTTTATCCTTTATAATGGGAATATCCGTTGAGCCTGTGGCGGCAAAGGTAAAGTTTCTTTTTGCTTCGACACCGTCACATTCAGCAAACACATAGAGCGTTGTTTCTTTTTCACCTACAGCTATAGCACCTGTATACGCAATGCCATTTCGTGGTTCCGAACCGTCCAAGGTGTATTTGATATTGCCGCGAGGTGCGACAAAAAGCTCTACTTCTCTGCGTGCCGCATCAAACTTATTGCGCAAGGTCAGCTTGTTTGTCCATGTGGTGGGTGTGCCTGTTACATGTTTTCCCGTGGGGTCAACGGCAAGGAATTGGACGCGCAAAGCTTTTGTGCTCAAAATATTGTCACTCAGCACAGGACTGTGTTCTGAAACGGCGGCATCTTCTGCATAATGGATGCGTGGACTGTTTCCGGCATTGGCAACTTCAATTTGCAAGCGCACGGTGCCCGCGTCATCGGGGGAAGAGTCTTCTCTGACAATCACTTCCGTCGTTTTGGGCTTGGGCTTTTTGGTGATGTAGCCGTTGCCGAGGTCTTCCCACAAGCCGCGCTGATACGCTTCTTGTAAGAGCTGGTCAAAACCACGGCTGGGGAGCCACGGCATTTGCGCCTTCTGTTTCATTTTGTCCAACAAGTCTGTTTTGCGCACATCATCTTGCGAGCCAAAGAGCAGACTTTCTGCCCTGCTGCGCAGTGATTCAAAGTTGTTGCTGATGTCTATATACAACTTAATGGGGTCTGCGGTCAGGGTTTTTATAATCTGCCGTTCGCCGTTATAGGCTTCATTGGATGGATAAGTGCTATCAAGTGCCTTATGACGTAAAACATCCTCTCCATTACGGTGGCTGGGGAAATATACTTTATCAAAGACGTGGAGCACTGTCGTATAAAAGTCTTTGTCATACTGGCACTTCTTTTCTTCAAACTCTTTTCGTTGCGGGTGAGTAGGCGTTATTTCGCCATCGGCCTTTGCCGTGGCATACACATGACGCGCCGCCCTTTCTACGCTGGCGAGGGATGATTTGTCGCCTGTGAGCACCAATAGATTATTTTTATTTGTTAAAGCGCGAAAGAAGCTGTCCACCACTGCCGGAGGTGTTTTTCCGTCGGGGCTGATAATTAAAAGAGCGCGGGTGCGTTTAATCGCGGCTTCGGCCTCGTCCATTTCCGGCAAAGGAAGCACGACCTCATAGGCTTCTTTCGTGGTTGGCGTATACATTTCTGTGAGACGATGACGAATAAGCTCGTCCACTTTGTTCTGCGGAGCTTGTTTCGCATAGCCTTGGAGTTTTTTTGTCAGATTTTCTTGCCTGCTAAAGTAAACGCGTTTTTCGGGCGTTTGATGTAAGTACCATGCGGCCTTTTGCAATTCGGCAAAGGCGACTTTGTACTTACTGCCTTGATGATTGGGCGCGATGAGGCATTCTAGCAGCTCACTTTCTGACAGTCCCTTTACCGAGTTTACCGCGGTGGAAAGGCTTGCCGTGAGCAAGAGCGTCCCCACTTGTGAAGCATATGTATTGCCGCTATGCACATCAATAACTTGCGCATGGGCACTGTCGGTGGAATCCCATAAGTCTTTGGCGATGACATCACGCATCTCGGATATTTCGGCGAGTTTTTCACGCACTTCAGGGAGCGAGAGGTCAAAGTGCTGTGCTCCCATGAGGTAAATATCTTCCTTGCTGTTCCACACAGATTTAAGCAAACGAGACACAAGTTCCATGAGACCGCGTGTTTGCTTGAATTTTTCATTCTCCTTAAAAAGGGCAACGAGACTTTTAAAGCTTGGGTGAAAGGGGTATGTGGATTCAATGTCATTGGCGAGTGCTTCTGCACTGCGTTCCACTGTTTTGGCTTTGGCGGCTTCTGCCAGCCGAGCGGCGTATTCTGCGGCGACATCTGCGATTTCATTCTTATCTGGCAAAGAAAGAAACAGTCGCTTGCGG
>CAYJPE010000276.1:0-332 GCA_964371965.1 uncultured Desulfovibrionaceae bacterium | reverse complement strand
AAATTTCGTTGGATTCCAAATTCACAGGCGTAATGGATACCTCAGCGCGACCCAGTTCTTGTGTTGCGTCATTCAGTGCGCGCTGAATGAGCTTGCCGCCTGTCTCATAGGCGGCGTCGAGGTCTGATACCACAATACAGACATTTTTCTTTTTCTGCGCCGCTGTGAGCATATTGGAAAAAGCTCTGGTGATGACGTCCGCTATGGTTCCTTGCCCAAGGCTTTGGGTGCTGTAATAGTGGAAATATGGGGGCATTTCGTCAAGCAGTATGAGAATAGGTGCATCGCCTTCAAAAAGGTCAATCCATGCGCGTTCATCGGGGGCTTTTGCT
>CAYJPE010000275.1:0-3507 GCA_964371965.1 uncultured Desulfovibrionaceae bacterium | reverse complement strand
AGGCCAATGTTGCGAAACCCCTTATTTCTGTCTCATACGCGTTGCTCTCGATAGCCCCTTAGCAGCCTGTTGAAAAACGCCAAATTCACAGGCCGTTCAAAAAAGGTGAGATGCAAGGAAACGAAAAAATCCTGGCATCGCGGTGTATTAGACATACATAAGATGTCAGGATTTTTTCGTTGACGCCGCAGATTGCCTTTTTTCAACGGCTTGTTAGGTCGATCCGCGCGCCTTGACTTTTTTCACTGTGCCTCGCACAGTACAAGCGCTTTCTTGCGACCTTTACAGAGGGGCACTTTTGGAACGGACTGTCAAAAGTGGCGTTTTTCAACAGTCACATAAAGGGTGCAAAAATACAGCGCGACACGCTGTGCTCTATCCAGAAAGGTATGGGTATTTATGGAATCCTTAGTCATTGTTTGGGATGCGTTCCCTTACATATTTAGTGGCAGCTTTGTCACCCTTGCCAATGTGATTTTGGCCTTGGGCATGGGGCTTATGCTCGGCCTGCCCTTGGCGGTGGGGCAGGTGTATGGACCGAGCTGGTTGCGTCGCTTCATATCGATATATGTGTGGTTTTTTCGCGGTGTTCCCATTCTTGTCTTACTCTTTCTTTGCTTTGGCCTTTTTGTGACACTGGGGCTTCCTGCCAATCCCTTCGCCATCGCGTGCATAGTGCTTGGTTGCACGAGCACCGCCTACCAATCCCAAATTTATCGCGGCGCCATACAGGCACTACCTCAAGGGCAAATGAAAGCTGCCAAGGCTTTGGGCATGAGGCAGTCAAGCGCCATACGCCACATTGTACTGCCTCAGGCCTTGCGCTTGTCCATACCGGGTTTTGCCAATGAATTTTCTATTTTGCTCAAAGACTCCGCCATTTGCTATGTGCTTGGCACCCAAGAAATTATGGCCAGAGCAAACTTTGTGGCTTCGCGTACCCACGAGCACTTGCTCCTTTTTGCCACTGCGGGTATTTTATACTTCCTGATTACCCTTATGGGCGTGCGCCTTTTACGCATGCTCGAACAAAAAATCTATATCCCCGGGTATACCATCAGTTAATGTGAGAAAATTTATGACACAGAATGCACAACACAGCTCAGATCAGGAAGCCATCCTTCGCGTCGAAAATATACATAAAACCTTGGGCGGCAAACCTATCTTAAAAGACTGTTCACTCACACTCCGGCGTGGCGAGCTCAAAGTTCTCATTGGCCCATCCGGTGGCGGCAAGAGTACGCTTTTGCAGTGCATAAACTGCCTTATCCCGCCCGACAGCGGTCGCATTTTTTTGGATGCGACCCCTCTCGACATCCAAGACACGCACAAGCTTTGTCTTTTCCGCACCCAAGTGGGCATGATTTTTCAAGATTTCAACCTTTTTGACCACCTTACGGCAGAGGAAAATGTGGCCATTGCCCTCAAAAAAGTCCGCAAGTTTTCAAAACGCGATGCGCAGCGGCGCGCCCTTGACGAATTGGTTCGCGTCGGCCTTGCCGAGCGCACAAAACTCTATCCCGCCCAACTGTCCGGCGGTCAAAAGCAACGCGTAGCCATTGCCCGCGCCCTTGCCATGGATCCCAAGGTTATTTTGTTGGATGAGCCCACGTCTGCCCTTGATCCGGAACTTGTGGGAGAAGTGCTTGCCGTTATTCGCGACCTTTCAAAAGGAGGCATGACCATGCTTATGGCGACGCACCAAATGGATTTTGCGCGCGCCCTTGCCCATGAAATCCTTTTTATGGAAAACGGCGTTATTATCGAACGCGGCAGCCCGGCACAGCTTCTCTTGCCTGAGACGGACACACGCACACGCGCATTCTGTACAAAGATGCTTGATTTGGATACAGAGAGCTTGCCACACACCGGCACGGAAAAAAGCGCCCCCGCCACAGCAGTTGCACAGGGCACAAAGAGCGTCGAGGCCGGCGCATGATAGACATTCCCTTCTTCACCGAAACACTCATACCGGCACTGAACAAAGGCCTTCTTGTGTCCATTGCCCTCATTATTCCCGCCAGCACCCTGGGCTTTTTGGGCGGCATTGCGGTGGGAATTCAGCGTGTGTATGGGGGCACTGTTTTACGCAAGATTGGCAATGCCTATGTGGCTGTCATCCGCGGTGTGCCCCTTGCGGTGCAGCTGATGATGATATATTATGCACTCCCCAAAATTGGCCTGTATTTTGACCCCTACGGAGCGGCGCTCATAAGCTTTGTGCTCTGCAGCTCTGCTTATCATTCCGAATACATACGAGGTGCCCTCCTTTCCATTAGACAAGGGCAAATGAAGGCCGCACACGCCCTTGGCATGAGCACCCTCCAAGGCATTTTTTGGATCATCATACCACAAGCCGCTCGACGTGCCCTGCCAGGTTGTGGCAATGAAATCATTTATCTCATTAAATACTCTTCGTTAGCGTACCTTGTGACGTGCATGGAGCTTATGGGCGAAGGAAAGGTGGTGGCTTCTGTCACATTTCGCTTTACAGAAGTTTTTGTTGTTGTGGGTTTATACTATCTTGCCATGGTAACGTTGGCCACGTGGTTGCTACAGTGGCTTGAAAAACGTTTCCATGTACCCGGCTTTGGAGCACAATAATGCCAAACGATACATGTACACCTCATACGCCACACCCAGCTGCCGATACAGATACTGTCGCAGACATTGTGGCAGATGTTGTCCCCCAAGCGTGGGAATCCATTGTGGCGCACACGCACTTTGTGCCCCTCAGTCGCGTTGAAGCAGAACGCGCTCGGGGCAAGCGTATCCATCCGGCACCGAAGCACCTCTTTTATGCGCTTCACTGTGTGCAGCCGGACGACGTGCGTGTCATTATTCTTGGACAAGACCCCTATCATGGTACTTACAAGGGCTTGAGCCAAGCCCACGGGCTTGCATTTTCTGTGCGTCCGCCGTGCCCCGCACCGCCGTCGTTAAAGAATATTTTTATGGAAATACAGCGCGATGTCTATAAAAACGCCCCTGCGCCGCATCAAAGTGCATCCGCATATGCACAGACCTTAGACGCGCTGGGCACCGATCTTACGCGCTGGGCACGGCAAGGCGTCTTGCTTTTGAATACCATATGGACGGTGGAAGAAAGGAGCGATACACATAGCGCAGGCTCGCACAAGAATGCGGGCTGGCAACATGTAACACAGGCAGTGCTTCATGCTCTTGCCAAGCGGCAGCCTGTGGCGGTTTTATTATGGGGTAAGCATGCGCAAACCTTTGCACCCATTTTTGACACGCCGCAACATCTTGTGCTTATGGCGGCGCATCCTTCGCCATTGTCTGCGTCACGGGGCTTTTATGGATGTGGGCACTTTTCGCGTGTGAATGCGTGGCTTAAGGAGCGCGGAGAGAAAGCTATAGTTTGGTAAAGGCCAAAGGTTGAGTGACTTTTTTTTGAGGGGGGAAGGGGATCTTTTGCCAAAACCAAAAAGCTTCCCCTTCCCCCCTCCCCTCAAAAAGCTTTAACTATGTCTTAAGCACTGAGAA
>CAYJPE010000274.1:0-3523 GCA_964371965.1 uncultured Desulfovibrionaceae bacterium | reverse complement strand
CTAAGGCCGCTTGCAAATAGATTTTTTTCATAAGCGGTGAATTATATGCCTCTGCGAACAGTAAATATGGCATACGCAAATACTTTTCACGTATATTCTCTGCTGCAGTATGTCGTGCTTGTATGCGCTGTTGCCAGTGGATGGCGGATGTATTTTGTAAAATATTTGTGAGCATCTGCGCTCTGTGTGTAAAACGGTGGCCTGCGTCAATGCATTCTACAGCCTGCGAAGCCATCTCCTCTGCCAAGCGAGGTGTATCGAGGAGCTTTTTAATGTTGCGTGCGGCATCGTGCGGACTCTTAATATTGTAGAGCAAGCATTCCTTTCCGTGGGTGAACAGGGTATCAAAGCCGTGGGAAATGCGGGGAGTGACAAGGCAGCCGCCGCAGGCCATGGCTTCAAAAATACGAAAATTCATGTCCCCTTGCTCGCAGTGATTCAAAAGGGTGCGTCCAAGAGGAAAAAGTTCCGCATAGGAGCCTTGCTGGACGTGTAAGCTGGGAATGTGTCGCTTTAATTCGCGCAAAAAAGTGACTCTCTTGGGAGTGAGTTCTGTGTGCAGAGTGCCTACAAAAAGGCAGTCCCACTGAGGCTGTACACCGAGGACAGGCCTGTCTTCTATCTTAGCACTAGGGGGACACCAGTGGATGTCTGCGTCCTCTAAACGTTTATTGCGAAAAAAGGCCATATGGTCACGCAAACTCACAAGGCATAAGTCAAATGCTTGTCCATAAAATGGCAGCCAACTGTGAATATGAGTGTCTACGGCATAGCAGACTGTTGCACAAGGAAATGTTTCGACACCAAGTGCGAAAGGGGGGAGGCTTTTGTCGGAAAAGACGAATACATCTGGTTCAAAACCCGCCATGGCTACCACGTCGTCCCACGTATATGGAGCCCACGTTTGTACATCATGCACATGAACGCGCCAGCCAAAAGAGCTAAGAATGTTGCCAAAAAGCGGATTTCCAAGCCAAAAAAGATTTAACACAGTACGCCCTCTATCAGGCTGTTGAAAAAGTCCATTTTTGACAGTCCGTTCAACAAGTGTGAGATGCAAGGGAGCAAAAAAAGTCAAGGCACGCGGTGTATTAGGCATATATAAGCGGTTTGACTTTTTCTCGCTAACGCCGAAGAGTACACTTTTTCAACGGGCTGCTACGCATATGCAGAACATGTAAGGAGGTTTTGGTCACATGCCCTTTACGGACAAGCTCTGAGACGCTGTCGGCAAATGCGCCTTTTCACCCTTATCGAAGCGGGCTCTGCGTCAGACGCCACTCGATTTTTCGGGCAGATACCGCACATGCAGATTCACTCAAAGCAAACTCGTCCTCATGTGAACTGGTTTGCTCCTGCACGAAGATTCGCTATTGGGCGGTCGCCCTTAATGGCATCCTCATGGATTTTGATTTTTGCTCTTAAACGTAAGGAAGAGATCTTTCGAGAAGCGCGCACTACTGGTTTTGTCAGGCTGTCAGAAAAGTGCAATCTATGGCGTCAGAGAAAAAAAGTAAACAACTTATGTATGTCTATACACGAAGTTGCTTACTTTTTTTCTTCCTTGCATCGCACACTTTTTGAATATCCTGAAAATTTGAGTTTTTCAGCGGGCTGCTATGGGCGTTTCACGAAGTGAGCCGGCGTCGTTAAAGAGCAAAAATGCAGTAAATCAGCCTCTCTTTAATAACGGTTGCGTGGCTTAATTCGGGCAGCTTTGCCTTTCAATTCACGCAGATAGTAGAGGCGACTGCGACGTACGCGACCTAGGCTTATAACTTCTATACGTTCTATAAAGGGAGAGTGCGTTGGAAAGATACGTTCCACACCTATGCCGTTGGAAACTTTGCGCACGGTGAAAGTGGCATCTGTAGTTCCACGTTTTATGCGGATGACATTACCTTGAAACATCTGGATGCGTTCTTTTTCGCCTTCTACTATGCGAAGATGCACCTTGATGGTGTCACCCGAGCGAAATTTTGGCAAATCCATGCGCATGTTTTCAAGTTCGATTTTTTTCATAATATTCATGATAGCTCCTTTGGTATCCGCGCGACCCATACTTCGAGAGGGGCAGGCGAATGGTATACTCTTGCGCAATACGGCATCATGTGCGTACTTGTGCGTGGGAACTGGGATATATATACCACGCATCAAGAAAATGCAATAAAAAATTTCTGTTAATTTTTTGTATTTTTCATCTGTTAGGTTTTTTTTCTTCAAGTAATCTATCAATTCATCGTGTTTAGAACATTGCATTTTTTTTAAAACCCTGTATAGTTCGCAAAGTTGATGTGGATTTATGCACAAGAGAGGAGACTTATGGACGTCAAAAATGTACGTGACAACTTAGGCAGAGCCAAAATGTATTATCAACGCAAAGACTTGGCACGGGCGCTTGCAGCAGTTATTGTGGCCATTCGTGCCATAGGCACAGCGCAAGCCCCCACTGATGTGCGAGGGCTTTTGAGAGAAATTATACAAATGTTCAGTCGCGATGCCACGGTGAAGAAACTTGTTCCGGCACCCCTCATATATCAACCTGGGCAAGAAAAGAATTTGCTTGGCCCTTTGGCAAAAATATATCAGTCTTTGCGTAGCACCGAAGGTGCCGAAGACCACAAAGCAGCTCTCCAAAGAAAGCTTAAGATTGATGAAAACCTCAATTATGGCATGAAATCCTTGGAACAAAAAAAACCTTCTGAGGCTGATGCGTTTTTTACAGAGGCAGTGAAACACTATAAAACGGAGCACGCACTTTTTTGTATGATAGGCAAGGCATTTATGGAAGCAAATGAGTTTCGACGTGCGTACCCTTATTTAAAACGTGCAACAGAAGTAGCGCCGCACAATGTTGCTGCCAAGGAACTTTTTGCACAATGTTTGCGTCAACGTCAAGGTGTCGCAAGTTAGGGATTGTCTTTCAATAAATTTTTTGTCTTTCAATAAATTTTTTGTCTTTTGTTCCCGTTCTGAGGGGAATACAAGAGTTTTTTACTTTCATTACTGTTATGTCTGTATACGCGTTTTTGCAAGAAACAGCTGTCTTTGTCATAAAAACGCATCTTTTCATATGAGAGCTAACTATTTCAAGCTCTTGGAAAAAATCACATTCTTAGGCATTATAAAAAGAGGTGAAATGCAATAAAAGCTTTGGTGTAACACAATTTTTGTTCCTTATTTATAAGGAGGACGAATTGCAGGACGCCTTACAGTCTTTTGAGGCATACTTATCGTATTGTGAGGGGCATGGCAGACTGTTGAAAATGGCAACCTGCGTTATTCCTTCGGAGCGGGGATAAAAAGTCAGACTGTTTATGTATACTTCATACACTGTACACCTAGACTTTTTGCGCTTTCCCGCATCTCGCATTTTTGAACAGCCTGCCTCAAGTGGAGTTTTTCAACAGTGCCATGAAGTGTGTTGGACGCAATGAGGGGCAAAAAGGTACTAGGCGCTGTCGTCAAATGCGCCTTTTTGGTTATCTCTGCGTCAGGCTTCGCTTGCTTTTTCAGTCGAATA
>CAYJPE010000273.1:0-3602 GCA_964371965.1 uncultured Desulfovibrionaceae bacterium | reverse complement strand
AAAAGTTCCCCTTCCCCCCTCAAGAAAAATAATTAATCAGTGTTTCCTTAGAGACGGCCTCTAGAGGATTTTTGACAAAAACATCAGAGCAAAAAAAAATATGAATAATTTAGAAAGCATTTTAGAGAGTATTCGACAAAAATACACTGTAGAATTTGAACCGATTCACGAAGATGATAAAGGCAATGCGTGCTTGGAAGTCTTGTCTGTCACCAATATGCAGCAGCACATTGATGGCCTTGTGGCACGCAAAGCCATTGATAATCCCCTCAAAGACTTACCCTTGTGGGCGAAGGTGTGGCCGGCATCCTTTGTGCTAGGGCGTTATCTGCATACGTGCCAGCCGGAGGGAAAAAGTCTTTTGGAGTTGGGTGCCGGTTGCGGCATAACGGCTTGCCTTGTGGCGCGAACAGGCTTCGCGTCCATCTGTGTGAGTGATATTGTGAACGACGCCCTGCTTTTTGCCAAGGCCAATGTACTGCATAATAAACTGGACCACATAGTGCGTGTGCAACGGGTAGACATAAAGAATAGTCGCGCATCCTTGGCGGGAGAGCGCTTTGACATCATTGCCGCGTCTGAAATCCTTTATCTTGAAGACTTGCATCGCCCCCTTTTAAAATGCCTTCAAAGACATTTGGCATTTGGTGGAAAGGCTGTTCTTTGTACCGATGCCGCCCGCTTTCGGCCGCGATTTTTCAAACAAGCATCAAAGTATTTCACTGTAGGGGTGCATAAAGTCAACGTACAAAGCACCGACAACGAAGCACAGGACGAAAAACGTGCGTATATACTGTGCATTTTGGAGCACTTATGATAATATTGCAATCCTGCCCCAAGGCACATACCCACGAACTTGACAAAGCTCTTTCGCCCACAGACACCGTGGCGCGTGTGAAGGCTGCGCTTGATTCCCTTTTGCAATCTAGCGGCACGGATATACTCACTCACACAAGTCGCGTTGATGTGGGACGCCTTGGTATTCCTGTCTACATAAGTCACTGCGGTGCTGACGCAAAGCGCATCATGCCCACGCGCAAGCAAATGGGTAAGGGTGCCACAGCCATACAAGCAGAGGCATCTGCGCTTATGGAACTTATGGAACGCTATGCTTTTTTCAGTTTTTGGGAGGATGTGCCACACTGCATTGAGGCCACATGGCAGGAAGCAGAGGCGCGTTTTGGCGAAGCACTTATGCCCATTGAATACATTGCACAATCCGTAAACGAAACGCTTGCGAAGGATACAATTGCCATGCTCATGGACACTGTCCGCTGGCAATTTTTTCCCCTCACAGATCTTGTACACGGCAAATGCGTATGGGTACCTCTGAATTGGTTCAAAAAATTAGGAGAATTTAATGGAACCAGCGCAGGCAACACGCAAGAAGAATCCCTCCTGCAAGGACTTTGTGAACTCATAGAGCGTCATGTGTGCTGCCTCATAGACAGGGAAAGGCTCCTCTGTCCCACCATTGACCCTGAGAGTATGGACGATGTTGTGCTCAAAGGGCTTGTGGATGCCTTTGCACAAAATAATATCACCCTTGTGCTGAAAGATTTTTCCTTACATATGCCCGTACCTACCGTGGGCGCAGTGGCGTACGATGCGGCAACGCTTGGCAAAACCTCAGAAATTGTGTTTACGGCAGGCACTGCCACAAGCCCCGCCAAGGCCGCAATACGCGCCATTACAGAAGTGGCACAACTGGCAGGGGACTTTTGCACGTCCGCGTGTTATGAAGCGTCCGGTCTGTCTAAGTTTACACACATTGAAGACATAGAATGGCTGAAAAAAGGACATATGTGCGCACTCTCTGACTTGCCAAGCATCCTTTCCGGCGATATTTGTACAGAATTGCAAGAGCTCATACACGCATTGCATGCGCAAGGTTTCACAGCCCATGCCCTTGCTACCACACACCCTCGTCTTGGTATTGATGCGCATTATTGTATCGTGCCCGGCCTTGCCTTTCGCGAGCGCGATGTGAATCAGAGTGTGGGGCTCTTTGTGGGGCGTATCCTTGCGGAAGAGTGCGACCTTGATGAGGCACAAGCCGGCCTTGAAGTCATTGCACAATGTTATCCAAAGGGGCACTTCTTGCCTTTCTTTCAAGGCATGTTGGCTTTGCGACAAGAAGAGTACACCACCGCCCATGACCTCTTTGCCTTGGCAGAGCCTTTGCAGCCCGAACATGATGCCAAGGGGCTTGCCGCTTTTTATGCAGCATATGCTTTAAGTCTTGAAGAAAAGTGGGAAGAATCACTGCCTTTTCTTCATAGAGCCATTGTGTATTGTCCTGACATGAAAGAATACTGGAATTTGCGCGGTGTGGCGTATTTTAAACAGCAAGACTATCAAAAGGCAGCCGAAAATTTTCGAACCGTACTTGCTCTAGACAAGGGTTCTGTCATGGACATGGCAAACCTTGGTGTGTGTTATAAGTTTCTTGGCAAAAAGGAAGAAGCACGCACCTACCTTCAGGCAGCACTGGATTTTGACGATTCGCTCGACTTTGCGCGTCAACACTTGCGAGAACTTATTTCGTGAGGGGCTGACAATAACAGCCTGCTGTGAGGTGAGGAGTGTGCGTCAAAGTATGTTCAACAGACTGGCATAACAAATGCTGCCAGTCTGTTGAAAGAATATGTGTTGAAAAGTATTATCCATATAATCTTTCTGGAGAAACAATAGGAATGGAATTTGCTTTAAGCACCTTTACGGCTTTGTCAATTCTGTCAAATTGAAAAATCATGGTTGCATTCTTTGTATCTTTTTGTACATAGGCGTACATGTACTCAACATTAATCTTGTGTTGTGCCAAAAGAAACAAGACACTGTGCAGGCCGCCCGGCTTGTCTTCTACTTCCAGGGCGACCACGTTCGTCCTTCCTGTGGTAAAGCCACCATCCTTTAAAACTTTCTTGGCTTTTTCGTGGTCGGAGACAATTATCCTTAAGATACCAAAATCCGAAGTATCGGCCAATGAAAGAGCGCGAATACTCACGTCGGCCTTGCTCAAAGCCATGGTTACGTCAGCAATACGACCTGCCTTATTTTCAAGAAAAATGGAAATCTGTTCGGCAATCATAGTGAATTTGTTCCTTTTTTAAGCTATTAGAGACGATATTTTACCAATGAAATAACTTCCACGTAAGAGAAGCATATGGCCTCAGCATTTTTTGCAAGGCATCGTAAAAGTGTTTTACGTAGGCGTTGGCCGCATGCGCGCACTCTGCATATTGCAAGTGCTCACCTAGCTTTTAGGTGTGCCGCCAGTGGTATGCTTTTCTTTTGTATTGTCAGGGGTTATATCCACTTCGTCCGGCTCTGAAGCAGATCGCTTAAAATTGCGGATAGCGCGCCCAAGTCCGTTCCCGATTTCCGGCAACTTGTTTGCTCCAAATATAAACAAGGCCACCACCAATAAAACTAAAATCTCTTGTGTTCCAATACCAAACATGTTGTGTCCTCCATGCTTTTGCAAGGTAACATACGCGTAAAAAGCAGAAAGGTCAAGCAAATGTCAAGCATATACCAGACACGTGATTCTCATTTCATTTTTTTGTGGGGGAGGAAGGGGAAAACTTTTGCTAGCGCCA
>CAYJPE010000272.1:0-3622 GCA_964371965.1 uncultured Desulfovibrionaceae bacterium | reverse complement strand
GCCGCGTCGAATACGTCGACGGGCGGCACGAAGCGCTTCGCGTTTTGCGGTGCGGTGGGGGGCGGAATATCGGCTTGCCTATGTTTTCCGCCGGAGCTTTTGCCCTCTTTTTTCGTGCGCGACTCCACGCGTTCTTTCATGGGGCGTGTCATGGTGACACCGCCGAGAACTGCGTGGCTTTACATTTTTCCGCAACTTTGGTTCCGCAAGTCGCGACCAAATACTGGGGGCATGATTCCGTTACGACACTTGAGTGCTGGGGAGGACCCGCAAGAGTAACAATACGAGAGCGTCTAGAGAGCCGCCAGAAGGACTTTTGTGGTGTGCAGCTTTTTACATGTGGGGGGATGGGGGAAGTTTTGCAAGCATACGGCGACAATGGGTAGCAATAGGGTAGTACAAACAAAAACACGTTACCTTGTAAATTAAGGTAACGTATTGAAATATATGGTGCGCCCGGCAGGAATCGAACCTGCGGCCTACAGCTTAGGAGGCGGTTTTTCCAATATTTACCTACCTTTACCTATCTTTACTTTTATTTACTAACTAGCCTTGACAAAAGCATTTTTTGTCATTATTGCTTTACCTATCAAGGGCAAAGCTTACCGAACTTTCCCCTCAAAGGTAGGTAAATGGTAGGTACAAAAACAAAGTAGGTACAGCATGGCAACGTGGATACGAGCAGCAAAAGGCGTTAGGTATAAAGAGCACCCCACACGCAAACACAACAGCAGGCCAGACCGCTATTTTGAGATACAATACAAGCGCGGCGGCAAAGTCACCAATGAAGTCATGGGATGGGAAAGTGAGGGCATGACCCGTGCCAAGTGTGAGCGCATTCTTTCCACGTTGCGCGAGAATTGGCGCACTGGCACAGGTGGACAGTCGTACAAGGAAATACGAGAGCTGAACCTTGAAGCACAGGCCACAAAGAAGGAAGAAAAGCAAAAAGCGGCGTCACTCACCTTGCCGGGCATTTTCTTTGACGGCTACCTTGCTTATACCAAGGGAACAGGGAAGCAGGAAACAGGCATAAAGAATGAAATTGGCCTCATGAACAACCACCTTGCGCCATTTTTTGGGGATGCGTCCATATACAAGATTGACGTGCGCAAGATGGATGCCTTTGTGGACTATCTGAATAATGTCATATCAGAGCGCACAAAGCGGCCTCTAAGCGCACAAACAAAGAAACATGCACTCAACCTTGTGAGCCAGATTTTTTCTTATGCGCAGTCACGCATTGACAATACCATTCAAAGCCCCGTGCGCCATATCACAAAGCCCAGCACTGTGTCCGAAAAGCGCGAGCGTTTCTTGACCCGTGATGAGGCCGTGACGCTCTTAGCGGCATTGAAAGCGCGTTCACAGATGACCCATGACATGGCGATGCTTGCCCTATTTTGTGGAATGAGAGCGGGGGAAATTTTGGCCTTGACGTGGGGATGTATAAATTTTGAAGAAAAGTCTCTGTGTTTGAAAGATACCAAAAACGGCGAAACACGACACGCTTACATGACGCCAGAGATTGAAACCATGCTACGCAATAGACATGATGGTCAAGCACTTGATGTACGCTTGTTTCGTGGGGCAGAAATATCAAGCACCTTTGAGCGCGTTGTCCGCGATATTGGCCTCAACGATGGACGCACAGACAGGCGCGACCGCGTTGTATTCCACACCTTGCGGCATACGTTCGCTTCATGGCACGCGCAACGAGGAACACCGCTCTACACCATAGGCAAGCTCTTAGGGCACAAGACCCTTGCCATGACCCAGCGTTACGCGCATTTATGCCCCAGCGCGGAACGTCAAGCCGTTATGGCACTGCATGGCGCACTTGATGAACCAAAGGCGGCAACGATTGTACGTTTTAAGGCAAGCGAGGTGTGAGATGAAACTACAGTCATTTATAACTGTTCTACAGCGTATGCAACACGACACTACATTGAATGCGAGTGGATGGATAAATTTTGATATTAACATTACACCCTTTTCAAGTGATGCCATTGCGTTGTCAAAAGCAATCCCTATGCTCTTTTGTGTTTCCGAGTTCACATTCAATAAATTAAAATATCTTTCAGAGCGTTATATACACCATGAAAAAATGGTATGTATTGATAAAAAATTTGATAATCTAATAGCTGAGAGTAGAACAGAGTATGAAAGAAAATATATAATTGCAGAAAGAGAACTATTGCAATTCAAAAAACCAACCGAAAGTGAGCACTTTCTTAATGCAACGGGCAGAACAGGCGCAAGATATGCCGATGAAATTGTCAATGAATTATACCTGTCCTATATGGCGGGAAAAATCAATATTCTTGGCGAGTGGCAGTCACACGAAACCCTTGTGGAACCACATGTATTTTGCAAGTGGGCGCAAGATAAAGGCTACACACTTCCGGCAAAGCTTGTGCAATGGCTTGAAGCAAGAAAAGGCAGTGGCAACAGGACAGGCAGCAAGAAGAATACGTCACAAATTGAATATACTCAAAAGTATTGCGAACAAGTGCTTGATGGTATTTTGAGGAAAAATGAAATTGATATAAGCCGAGATGAGTTTGAAAAAAGGCTGAACGAGTGCCTAAAGAAAGGCGAAAGTATCCACAAAGACACGTTTCGAAAATTTATCGTAAACTCTGTTCCACCTGAACGCAGAGCACCACAAGGGCGAACAAGAAAAAAATAAACCCTACAGAAAACAATTTTATCAAGCCTAGTTCTTTTTAGTAACTAGGCTTTTTTATTGCTATTTTTACACATAAAAACACTACAAAAAAATAAACCCTACAAACAACAAACCTACAATTTGTAAACTAACACACCTATTTTATTCACTTTATGTATGTTTTAGCCGTCAAACGAACATTTAACAAGGACGGTAAAATATGACGCCAGAAACTCAACAGCGAAGTGAGTGGGAAATCAAAGGCGAAAATTGGAAGCCATATTTGAGCATTCCGATGATTGTTGAAGAAGCCCGCGGCCTTGTGGCAGGGCAAACGCTTCACAATTACAGAGCAAAGGGCAAAGGCATTCAAGGTGGGCGTAAAATTGGCAAGCGGCTTTGTTTTCCGAGAGCCGAAGTTGTCCGCTGGTTAATGTGGTATTGCGGCGAGATTCCTACTTATGGCGAAGATGCCGAGGTGTAGCATGACAATAATACGCAATACAAAAGAAACACCCCCCGACCACGGGCAGGCGGCGGGGGGAGAAAAGAAAAATATTTTTGAATATCGTTTCAAGGTCAATTTAGACGATTTTGCTTATAACGTCAAGCCGAGCGGTGACACCATTCAGGGCAAACGCATCTAAATTGAAACTTCTGGCTAAAATCTGAAAAGTATGTTATTATTATAAATTTAACATATTAGACTAAAAATCCTTGCTTATTTCTTAGGAATAAGCTTTCTTTTATGATAATAGTTTTCAAAAATTTTCATATACATGCAGGCAACTCTTCTCTTGCTCAACAGAGGCATTTCGCTTTTTGCGAAAAATGCAGAAAATTGAAGCAAAATTTGCATTTTTCTGAAAAAATAAGATGCGTTAGCCCTGTGACACCATTCAGGGCAAACGCATCTAAATTTCCTTGACTGGTTTTCCCATAAGTAGCATC
>CAYJPE010000271.1:0-3657 GCA_964371965.1 uncultured Desulfovibrionaceae bacterium | reverse complement strand
CCTAGTAAAGTTCTATTTTTTTCAGTGATTGGCGTACGCCCCTTGTCAGCTCGTTGAAAAAGTGCAATCTGCGGTGTCAGCGTAAAAAAGCCAAATCATTTATGTATGTTTAAGGCGCGGTGCTCTTGATATCAGTAATACTTGCTCCTCGCGTAACGGCTACGCCTTCGGCGCCCTTTGGGTCGGTCTGTGCGCCTTGACTTTTCGCTTCCTTGCGACCTTTGCAGAGTGTCACCTTTTGAATGGACTGCCTAAAGTGGAGTTTTTCAACAGGTTATGGTGGGAAAAAAGAACGATGCCGCGAGTTCTACTGTGTCACAGGTGAAATTAAAGTTATGAGAGGATTTGAATATGTTTGTTTTTGAGAAGAAAAATTTCTATGACTTGTGGGGAATAGTGGCGGATGTGATATCTCGTGCACCTGTGGTGCTTGCACATAAAATGGCCTATGACACAATAAAGCCAAGCATTGTTCACTGTGATAGCGGAAAGCCTCAAGACTATGTACGCACCAGATCTCTTGAGTTGGTGGCGCAAGAAATTCATACAAACAATGTGCCGGGCAATGTGGCAGAAGCGGGCGTATGGTCAGGGGGGTTTGCACAGCTTATTAACCATATTTTTCCGCAAAGAAAATTATACCTTTTTGATACTTTTGAAGGCTTTTCCAAGGACCAGGTAATGAAGGAGTATGAAGAAGGGCTTATAGACAAATACTTTACACAAGACGGCATCTTTGCCAATACCAGCGTGACATTAGTCCTGCAGAACATGCCTCATAAAGAAGTGATTATTCCTGTGAAGGGCATGTTTGAAGAAACATCGAGAGGTATTGATGACATGTTCGCTTTTGTTTCTCTGGACATGGATTTATACGAACCCATGCTTGCGGCATTAGAATATTTTTATCCACGCATGAGTAGCGGTGGTTATATTTTTATGCACGACTACAACCATTCACTTATCAAGGGTGTCAAACGAGCTGTCTCACAATACGAAAAACAGCATGCATGCACCTTGTGTAAGTTCCCCTTGCCAGATGCAGGTGGAACCTTGGTGGTGACGAAGCAATAAGCACGTTCTGACGGGCGTGCCTAACAGCCCGTTGAAAAAGTGCAATCTGCGGCGTCAGCGAGAAAAACTCAAACCGCTTATGTATGCCTAATACACTGCGCGCCTTGACTTTTTTCGCTTCCTTGCATCTCACACTTTTTGAACGGACTGTCAACAATGGAGTTTTTCAACAGCCCCTACAGGAATATTTTGCAATGCACAGTCATCTTATGTGCATATCATTGAAGAAACGGAGCGATTGTATGCAATTTAAGAGGCTTACTGAACATGATTCACAGGCATTTTCAGAAGTCATGAATATATATGAAAAAAGCTTTCCTGTCTTTGAAAAAAGGGCTTTGCATGACCACATTGAAGCCTTGGGCGACGAAGCTTTTCATTGTCAAATTATCCAAAATGACAGCTTAGAAACGGCGGGACTCTTGTTTACGTGGGAGACAGAAGATTTTGTTTACGTGGAGCATTTTGCCATTGCAGAACATTTGCGAGGTTTAAATATAGGTGGGCAAATACTTGAAAAGATGAAGACTCTGCATACGTGCCCCATTATTTTAGAAATTGAGCCGCCTATTGATGCCATCTCTGTCAGACGAAAGAATTTTTATGAGCGACACGGCTTTGTTGTTGCCGCATACGAACATTTGCATCCTGCGTACAAGCAAGGCGACAATGAGTTCTTTCTTACGGTTCTCGCTTATCCCGCACTCCATGACGATCTGTATTCGCGTTTTTACGACTTTTTTCTTCATAGAGTGATGTATTATTCGTTTTCACGTAAGCATTCAATATAAAAAAACCGTATAAACGTTTACTTAAAGGTTCAATATATGCAAAAAATACTTTGCTTCAGCATGTTTGTTTTGTGCGTGTTTTCTTTTGTCATTGTGCACAGTCCTGCCGATGCGGCCCAAAACGACATTACAAAGCGTCTCGGTGTGGAATTGGAAGGTGATGCCGAAGAAGAGCTTGTCGTCACGCCTTCGCCTGACGGAAAAATCCATATTGTGGATGATACGGGGCATACACTCACTTTTGATGTACCAGCGACTCGCGTAGTGGCCTTGTATGGTGCGTTTACTGAAATGCTGCTTGCCCTTGGTCTTCAAAATAGCATTGTCGGGCGTACCGCCGCGGACAAGCATCTCACCGCCATAGAAGATCTTCCTATTGTGGGTACGCACATGCGCCCCAATATTGAAAAAATTCTTTCATTGCAACCTGATGTTATTGTGCAATTCTTGGGTCGTCAAGACACGGAAACGCTGGGGCTTGGATTGCGCCAAATGGGTATCCCTGTCATTTTTTTTCGCCTAGAAACCTTTGACGACATGTTCCGAGCCCTCATCACCCTTGGCAAGCTGACAAATGCGGAGCATACGGCACGAACGCTTGTGGCAGAATACAGGGATCGATTGGGCGATTTAAACAATGCCCTTCTTGACCAAAAAAGAGTACCTCTTGTGTATGAAGTGCGCTACCCTCATCTGCTTGCGGTAGCAAAAGAATCCATGGCGGACAGTATCATTCACGTTGCCGGCGGGCGTAATATCATTACCTCGCCCACAAAATTTATTCGCCTTGATGAAGAACACCTCGCCAAACTTGACCCCGAAGCGTATATTATCCAAAAAGGCCCCATGAATATTGATCCGCAGCCTGTCCACGAACGTCCTCATTATGCGGGCATGCGAGCCGTAAAAAATAATCGTGTACTTATTGTTGATGAAGTGGCCTTTGCACGCCCGGGTCCACGCGCCATCGATTCGGCTGAAATGCTGGCGCGTTGGTTGCACCCTCATATCAATTTTGACTTGTTTCGAGACGAAGATTAGCAGCCCGAATGTAAGCATGCCTGTCTTTATCAGACCGCTGAAAAAAGGCAACCTACTGCGTCAACGAAAAAAATCCAGACATCCTATGTAAATTTAATACACCGTGATGTCTGGTTTTTTTCTTTCTTTGTATCTCACCCTTGGCATGGTACGGGAGTGTGGAATTTTTCAGCAGCCCGTCAACAGGCTGCTATCAGCCCGATGAAAACAACAAAAATCCATACAAACAAGACGCGACTCAAACTTCAAAAAAACGTATTTCATCGCAAGGAACTCACCTCACGCGCCCCAGAAAGGTATTTAGGGTCGTGCATCAGAAAAACGCATTTTCTAAAATTTTATTACAACGATCAGCGAAATTACCCAGTTCGGCGAACAGTCTGATGTTTTGCACATGTCGAAGTAACATACGATATAGGCCATCTCTTGCAGCCATAGGCAGGCCATATGCATGCCTCCACCCCCGAGGCCTTTGGGAGTGCCTTTCGTGGTGATTTTCTGCATGATAAGGCCAAAATTATGAGCACATACCGCTAAAAGATATGCTTTTTCGACATTTTCTCGACCTCGCAAGTGACTTCGTCGTTGCCCACCCCTGTCGAGAACGTGCTGAAAGCTGCGCTCGACAATTTCTCCTGTATCCAAATCCACAGCATGTTCGGGCTTGTAGGCCATTTTCGTGGTTTTGTCTTTCATGCGAGCTATGCGGGCATCTTTATCACTACCTGATTCCCATTCTTTATTGGAAACT
>CAYJPE010000270.1:0-3658 GCA_964371965.1 uncultured Desulfovibrionaceae bacterium | reverse complement strand
GAATCTTTTGGGTTTTGGCAAAAGATCCCCTTCCCCCCTCAAGAAAAAAATAAAACAAATATTCTTTATATCAAGAACTTTGCCACAGACCCCACGCGGCTTGCCCGAGAGAAATACCGCCGTCGCCTGCGGGGAGTTGTGCGTGTGTGAGGACGTGCATATTGTGTTCGAGAAAGATGTGCCGTAGCAGGTGGTGGAGTGTTGCATTTTGTAGCACGCCGCCGGTGAGGGCGACGGTGTGTACATCGAGGGCATGCGCGGCATGGAGTGTCATGTCTGCCAAGCCTTGTGCCAGCGATATGTGGAAATGCTGTGCGGCAAAGGGCGTGTTTGGCATGTGCGTGCTTTCATGACGAGCGAGGCATTCGGCAAAGAGTGCTTGCGAAGAAAGTTCCCACAGGTCACCGTTTTTTGAGGCAAAGATTGTTTGCGGGGGGAGTGGCTGCGGGAGGGGAAGGAGGCTTTGCACCTGCTCAAGACGAATGGCCGCTTGGCCTTCGTATGTTGTGTACCCACAAAGACCAAGACCTGCCGCAACAGCATCAAACAAACGCCCGGCACTGGATGTATGCAGGCACTGAATATGACGTGTTAGCATTTCTTGCACGGCATATAGCGCTTGCTCATTGACGCCAAGCTTGTGCCAATGCGCCGCATTGAGAGGCAATTGCGCACTGTGTGCCAATGCCAAAGCCAAGCGCCATGGCTCCTGCGTGGCTTTGTCGCCCCCAATCATCACAAATGGACTGAGCCGCCCTACGCGACGCTGCATATTCTCTTGCCCATGTATGAAGAGAAGCTCTCCACCCCACACGGTGCCGTCGTCGCCAAGGCCGGTGCCGTCAAGGGCGAGCACGAGCGCTTTGTCCATATGACGGTGCTCCGCCAGCACGCTGTGCGCATGGGCAAAGTGATGCTGCAAGGCATAACACGGAATGTGCCGCTGTGCCGCTAGGCGCTTGGCAAGATGTGTGGAAAAAAAGTCCGGGTGCGCATCGTGTACGAGCACTTCTGCACGCACTTGAAGCAACATTTCAAAATGTGCCAACACTTCCTCGTAAAAAGCCCCCGTCTCCATGGTCTCTAAGGTACCAATGTGCTGACTCACAAAGGCCGTGTTTGCCCGCGTGAGACAGAGGGTGCTTTTGAGCTGCGCACCCATGCCAAGAACAGAGGGGACTTTCTGCACTGAAGCCTTTGTATGCAACATGATGGGGCGCGGCACGTATCCCCGGGCACGGCGGTAAAATATGGTGTCGGTGGGAGTTTGTGCGAGGGGCTGTGCGCGTATGGCACAGACAGAATCGTCAGTGCGCACGAGAATATCTCGATTGTGCAAGACAAAGGCGTCGGCCAATGCACGCAAACGATGCATGGCTTCACGATTGCCCAAACAAATGGGCTCCCCACCGGCATTGCCCGAGGTCATGACGAGAGCCGCAATGGCACCTTGCGGCAATAAGGACACATATTCACGAAACAGCGCCACGTGTAGGGGAGTGTATGGAAGCATGATGCCGAGCGTGTGGGTGTCGGGAGAGAGGGCTTGTGGCAACTGCCCTGCGCGAGCCGTACAGAGGACGATGGGCTTTTCGGCAGAACATAAAAGAGCCGCCTCGGCATCGTTTATGTAGGCAAGGGCATGGGCGGTGCGCATACAGGGCACCATGATGGCAAGAGCCTTGTGCGGACGCTGCTTGCTTTTTCGCAAACGGGCGATACTGTCGGCATGCGTGGCATCACAGCACAAATGAAAACCGCCAAGCCCCTTTATGGCGACGATGCAGCCTTGGCGCAGCGCTTGTGCCGCCTGTGTGAGAGCTGTGTCGTCATACGTCTCTTGTTCGCTGTTATTTTGATGAGGATATTGTGTGTCTTGTGCCACTTGCGAAGCATGCACAAAGGAAAGACGAGGGCCACACACGGGGCAGGCATTGGGCTGGGCATGAAAACGCCGATCCAATGGGTCCGCATACTCTGCCGCACACTGCGGGCACAAGGGAAAACAGGCCATGGCTGTTGTGCTGCGGTCATAGGGGATACTGTGCGTGATGGTGTAGCGCGGGCCGCAATTTGTACAATTTGTAAATGGATACGCGTATCTGCGGTTTTTTGTATCTGCCATATCTGCAAGGCATGCCTCGCAGATGGCGGTGTCGGGGCTTATGAGGACACTGTGAGGGCTGTCTTCCGACGCGCTGCGACTTTGAATAATAGAAAAGGTGCTTTCATGGTCGGAAGGAGGGCACGACTCTGTTGTGCACGAGGTGATGACGGCAAGGGGCGGGAGCTGTAGGTGGAGCGCTTCCATAAATTGCGCCACCGCGGCGGGAGAACCCTGTATCTCCAAGAGCACCCCTTGCGGCGTATTGGCAACGGAGCCTGTGAGTGCGTACTCGTGGGCAAGCCTGTAGACAAAGGGACGAAAACCCACGCCCTGCACTTGGCCTGTCATCATCATGCGTTTGCGAGAAAGAGTGGGCTTTTTCATGGGAACTCGATGAGCTTACCGCGTGCATTTATTATGATATATCAAGAATTTGCTATGTCATGGCGCGATAAGCGGGAGGCCGCACGGTATCCGGCGCATCTGCCCCAAGGGCTTCGTACAAAGCCACAACAGCCACTTCTATCTGCTCCTTGTCCGGTTCATATGTGGTGAGCATTTGTAAAAGCAAGCCGGGAGCGCGTAAAGTGCGCCCCAAAAGGCCATCGTCCATGCGCGAGGCAGCATGAATAAGCTCATAGGCCAAGGAACTTATGGGAATCATGAGGAGCAATTTAAAAAGCACCGTGACCACATGCTTGACGACATCCCCCTCCGGCACCCACACAAGAAACATGAGCGGCACAAGCACAGCGTGCAAAATAATGGAGATACTGATGACAAAGAGCAAAAAGGTGGTGCCGCACCGTGGGTGCAATCGGCTCATTCTGGCAGCCTCTGTGGCTGTGACCTCACCCCCGCCTTCAAAGGCATGGATGACCTTGTGCTCGGCACCGTGGTATTGAAACACTCGTCGAATGTCCGGTAACAAAGAAATAAGCAAAATATATCCGACAAATATACAAAACTTAAACAGGCCGTCCCACAAGTGAAAGGTGAGGCCGTCCACATCGCCGCCAAGTCCCAGCCACTGCATGACAATGGAAAGCATGTGCGGCGCCACCACAAAGAGCACGATGGCAAAACCTATGGCCACAAGCATGGTGAGCACAAGCTGCCATGTTTCGAGCTTCTCATTTTCCGATTCGACCGCTTGTTCGGCAGAGCGATTTAAGGCCTTGATACCATTGACAAGCGTTTCTAAAAGTATGGGAAATCCGCGCAAAAAGTGTTTTTTGAGAAGGGGAATGCGCGTCAAGGAAAACCACACCTGCTTTTCTGCAACAATGGAGCCGTCTGCATGACGCACAGCGATGGCATACATGTCTGCGTGGCGCATCATAATGCCTTCCATAATAGCCTGCCCCCCCACAAGGGAGCATGGTTTCTGACATAGGGCAACATAAACTGTGCGGACAAAAAACATAAGCAGTTGGGAAATTCCCATGAATACCTCGTGGTGAGCAGTGTTCCGGAAGCACGTACTGTTAATTATTATTTTTTTTCTTGAGGGGGGAAGGGGATCTTTCCCCTTAGGAAGGGACAGGTGCC
>CAYJPE010000269.1:0-3675 GCA_964371965.1 uncultured Desulfovibrionaceae bacterium | reverse complement strand
ATTATGCCTCTTTTCAATACATTGAAAAGAGGCATCCTCAATCACTAAGAGAGGAGAATTTCCTTTTTGGGATTATTGTATAGCAAGTTGTATATACTTAATCAGTGTTTCCTGAAGGATGTAATGTTTTATGAAACGCTTGAAACGCTTGAAACGTGAGATCGCTGAGAGGAGCGTTTTGGGGAAACAGTGTTTTAAGGAAATACTGATGAATTATTTTTCTTGAGCGGGGAAGGGGATCTTTCCCCTTCCCCCTCCATCCCCTCAAAACGCTTTAATTATGCCTCTTTTCAATACACTGCAAAGAGGAATCCTCAAACACTGAGCGAGGAGAAGTTGCTTTCCGGAATTATTTTATAGCAAACAATATATATTTCCCCAGTGTTTCCCTTGATGAACATAAAAATATGCAATTTGACGACAGCCCCTAAGCAAAAACATCGGCATACACGAGAGCTTATTGGTTTTTTTGAAGGGGGGTGTGGGGGGAAACTTTTTTTTCCCAAAAAAAGTTTCCCCCACATGCTTTAAAAAAAATAAACATTCACCACGCTACGTTACGAGCGTTGCACGGCAAACACAAGCGCCTCATACCAGAACAGTTGTGCCTGAGGGTGTTGCCAGCTCCCGTCAGGTAGGGCGGCTTTGCGGCAGAGTTGTGTTAAATATGTGTCGAGATCCCAGCCTTGTTCCACAGGTACCTTGGGTAAGAAGACACCGCTTTTGCCGTGTAGTTGCAATAAAAGGCCATGGGTGCCCACTTCAATATGTTCTTTGCCCGGGCAGGGGCTTAATGGGCCAAGTACGGATATTTCAATATCAATGCGCTTGTTGCCTGTGGCTTGCCATTCTTCTTGTGTTACGGGGGGAAAGCGGTGGTCTTGCATAGCCGCCGCATGAGCCATCCGTGCAACAGTGAGGTACAAGGCTTCTTGCCCCACCATATTGCCAATACATCCACGTAAGTGTCCCCCTTTTGTGAGGGTGACAAAACAGCCAAGTGCTTCGTGCACATGCCCTTGAGAGCCCTCAGCGAGAGAGGGGGGAGGGAGAGATATGGTCTGCTCTCCGGCGACAACACTTGTGATGGTGCTGCAGGCGATGGTGCCTAAAATATTTTTTTCTTCTTCTGTCAAGGTGAAAGTAACGGCCATAGATGTTCCTCGCAGGTAACAGGCTGACAGCATACAACAGCCTGTTGAAAAAACCCAAATCGTCAGGCCGCGATGTGAGGTTCTTCTATCAGCATTGTGTGTACATTGCAATATGTCACAAGGGAGAATGTCTATTTTTTTGTCTTGTATGCGGATGACTGGATTTTTTTAACAGGCTTTTATATATCAATGGTTTGAGAGGGGATTGATCGCCTTTCGCAGTCCACAAAGGGCTTCGCTTCAGATACCTTGTCACGCATCGACAGAGCTTGACTTTTTTTGCGCCGAGTCCTATGACACATGCCGAATAGACTGCCAGAGAGTGCATTTTTGCCAACGTGCTTCAATCAACACATGTTTTTTGTTGTGAATGCCTGCCGTTCATGGCAGCAATACGTCCATATACGACGTAAAAGGAGATGGTATGCGTATTATAACAACATTCATCATTTCTTGCATGGTTCTTCTCTGTGCCCATAATGTACACAAGGCGACAGCAAGCGAGCTGGCCATATACACTGAATTCGCACAACATCTTGACGCCTTCCTTCAATCAGGCAATGTCAGCTTTGACCTTGAGCGTTACAAGCAGTCACAAGACGGCTATTTGCTTGTACACTTTGCCATAACATGGATGTGGTATATGCAGCACCTCTATGATGCGGAAACGCCGGACATAGTACCCAGCAAGAAGGGCGATGGCACCTTTATGGTGTCCGGCAAGCTCGTGCAAGAGCGTGTGCAGGATGTTTTGGATGTGCGACTTGCTTCTTTGGCGAACCTTGCCCCTTCGCCTGTACAAGGAATGCCTGCCTATGCGTTTGACGGCGTGAACTATTACTTTGACGAACCGTCCGTGCGCAAAGATGGCGTGTATGTGCCGTCTGTTGAAGGCGTTAAAGATGAAGGCGAGTATGTTCTTGTGTATGGGGATATTGTCACAGGCTTTGAAAACCCTCAAAAAGTAGGGACATTTCAAGCGCGTCTGACGAAGGGAGACATGCCTCGCGTGCGCAGTTTTCAGTGCACCTATGAAAAACCATAATGCTGCGGGATTTGTGCCATCACTGTCTTGCGTAGAATGAGGGTTTCACATGCACTTTCATCTAGTCAGCCTTTTTCCGGAGTTTTTTTCTTCTCCTTTAGACACTGCTCTTATACAAAGGGCGCGACAACGTGGCATTGTGCGTGTGAGTCTGCACAATCCTCGCGAACATGGACAGGGCGCCCATCTTGCCGTTGACGACCGTCCCTATGGCGGAGGCCCGGGCATGGTCCTTATGCTGGAACCAGTGCTCAAGACACTGCGTGCTATAAAAGATGCCGGGCGTATCCTTGTTATGTCGCCGGCAGGAAAACCTTTTACGCAAGCAATGGCACAGGCATTGGCGCAACAAAAAAGCTGTACACTTGTGTGCGGACGTTACGAGGGTTTTGATGCGCGTTTGGAACAGATATTGCCCGTGGAATATGTGAGTATGGGGGATGCTGTTTTGAACGGCGGCGAGGTGCCCGCCCTCGCCATTATGGAAGCTGTGGCGAGGCTTGTGCCCGGTTTTATGGGAAAGGAGGCTTCCGGTACGGAAGAAAGTTTTTCCGCAGGTTTGTTGGAATATCCCCATTATACGCGACCGGAAAGCTTTGAAGGGCATGCGGTGCCGGCTGTGTTGAGCGGAGGCAATCATCAGGCCATTGCTCAATGGCGGCGTGAAGCTGCTCTTGATGTCACCTTGCAACGTCGACCGGATCTTTTGGAAACAGCAGCGCTCACGCAGAGCGATGCCGTGTATTTGCGTCAGAAAAACCGCACTCATGTGGGACGTAATTTGTCCATTGCCCTTGTGCATCACCCTGTCATCATAGAAAATAATCATGCGGGCACATCGTCACTCACAAACCTTGATATACATGACATTGCACGAACGTGTCGTACCTATGGTCTTGCGGCCTTTTACGTGGTTATGCCCATGCGTGATCAACAAGAGATTTTGCGCGGTATTTTGCGGCATTGGAGTAAGGGGCACGGAGGGCACACCCTGCAAAACGAACACCACAAACGCACGCACGACAGGGCGCAAGCGCTCGCCTGTGTACACCCCGTGTGTCGCATTGAAGATGCCGTCACCCACGTGGAAAAGCGGAGCGGAAAAGCGCCGCAAGTGTGGGCAAGCTCTGCGCAATGGGCTGAAAAAAGTGACGCCATAGCAACGCTGCACTTTCAGGATGCGCGTGACGTATTGCACACAGAGCCCGCCCTTTTGCTCTTGGGAACAGCGCACGGACTTGCCAAAGAGGCGCTGCATATGTGCCATAATATACTGCCGCCGGTACGTTTTTTGAGTGATTACAATCATTTGTCAGTACGCGCGGCGGCTGCCATTATGGTGGACAGAATTGTGGGAGAACTTCATTGATGCGACTGTATAGGTGTTGTCTCACCGAAATGGAGAAGCATGGCATTTTAAGTTCATTTTTTTGTGGGGGAGGAAGGGGAAAACTTTTGCTAGCGCCAAAAAGTTTT
>CAYJPE010000268.1:0-3701 GCA_964371965.1 uncultured Desulfovibrionaceae bacterium | reverse complement strand
GTTTCACCCTAAAGAGCACACGCCCCCCACATGCTTTTCAAAAACACACATTTAGGGAAACGCTGATTAAATAGAATTTTTGTTCTCTAACAAGGAAAGCGAGTTTTGGGAAGCACGCGGTATATATAGACATATATAAGTGTTTCACAAAGCGAGCTTGACGCAGTTAGAGGGCAAAAAGGCATTTAATCAGTGTTTCCTTAGACAAAACACGGTACTAGTGGAGGGAGTAAGCAGTAAGCGCGTTTTGAAAGGGGAAGGAGGGGGTGTAAAAAATGAAATGAGAATATCGAGGAAGTGTCATCACAATCATAATAAAGCACTTGACAAAGAGAGTGGATATGAAGGAAAATAAGGGAAAGGAATTGCAACGTTTAAGACAATGTTCCAAAGAGGCACTGCGTTTTAGACGGAACGCAGTGCCTTGAGGGATGTCTTTTCTCCTCAGGAAGGGTAGAGATAGAAAAGACTTGTTACCAGTGGAGGGGAAAAGGAAAACTCGCAATACCCCTTTTCCTCTCCGCGTGAACAAAAGTGTTCATGAGGCTGAAAGCTAGAAGCTATACAAGAAGAGGAGGTTCGCTTTCCACGCATCCTGCTTTTCTATGGAAGAACCGACGCCGGCTTTATCTTCCCAGCGTCCATGGTTCACACCATTATAAATATATCCTAGCTCCATCACAGCTTGCAAATTCTCATAAATTTGCCATGTGGTGTCAAGATTCACTTCAATCAAGTGGTCATCAGTGGTCAAATAAATACCACCGGCATTACTATCAACCCATCCGGCGGAACCAAGATGTCTTATCATACCGGTGCTATTGGTACCGCCCCAGTAGGCAATACGCAGGGTGTGGCTCAAGTCTTCTATAAAGGACATATCTGCAATTTGAGCACCGATACCCCAAGAGCCGGAGTAGGAAAGCTGGAGGTCAAAGGAGTCTTCAGTTGACCAACCATTGACGCCGTCCTGCATGAAGGTGGTGAAGTTTGACGAAGGGGAAAGAGTGGGCATGCGCTCAGAACCGTTTTCCATGTTGCCGTCATCGCCGGAAGCATACCATGCAAACAAGCCGGGACGCCCCCAATCCATGCTGTACTCTGCCAAAGCCTTTATGACAAAACCACTGCGGTTTGAGCTGACATTGCCGTCGCCGGCCGTAGAATCTCCCAAGCCGGTGGCAGAACCATAGTTGATGTCAAGCTCAAAATTGAAAGGATCCGCGGCAGTTATGGCAATGGGTAAGCCCACAAAGAAGACGGTACCATAGGCCGGATTACTTTTAATGCTATTAACACCAAAACCCGCAGGGGCTATGTCCATGGGGTCAGCATAACCACCTTCCCCATCGGATAAGGCATTCTTCCCAACCATGGCAACAGATGCCCAAGGCGTTATATCAAAGCCGTCAAAGCTTAAGGGCACTGTCAAGGCGAAAATATCCACATTGTCCAAATAGTTCGAACTGTAACCGCTCGTTGTATCATTGTTCACCCAATTGTCATTAAATGGGCGCGCCCACAATGCTGTCACAGCGGCATTGTCGTTAATTTGATACGAGGCCACAATGGCAGCCACTTGATCATCCAAAATGGCGGCGCCACCGGCAACATTTGGCAATGCCAAACCTTGCATACCCATGCGGAACTGCAACTCTGTATTCGGCACAAACCAGTCAATATAAGCGGAACGCATGGTAATAATTTTTCCATCCGCACCCAAGGCACCGCCGCTTTCGCCATTACCCCACTTGGTATCTCCAATTTGAACCTGCAACGTGCCGGACAAGCTTTCGGACACTATGGCTTCCAACTGCAAACGCAAACGCTGTTGTGCCTTAAAGACATCTCTTCCAGAACCACCGCGCTCTTGTTTTGCAAAGCCACCGTCACTCGCGCCAAAACCCATGAACCACTCACCGCTGGCTTTGAAATCCACAGCTTGCGCACCCGTAACACTGCCCCACACCATGGCTCCTGCCAAGAAGAGGGTCATTAATTTTCTTTTCATACCTTTCTCCTCACTTTATACTCTCTATCAGCCTCTTGAAAAACTCCAAATGCGCAGGGCGTTCAAAGAAAGGTATGACACAAGAAAACGAAAAAATCCCAACATCGCAAGTGCATAAGCCATACAAGAGATATTGCTTTTTCGTTACCCGGTACATTGCCTTTTTTCAACGGCCTGGCATGCCCTTTCCGTATAGACGAAAAGGGGGCATACCCACACATACTCCTCATGCGCAGAGTCTCAACACGAGCTCACACCGACTTCTTACCGCTTTCCCTTTGACGGCATGACATGCATTTCACAAAACACCTATGCGTTTTAACGCATATCGGGTGTCTCGAAAATTGTCTTGCTTGTCAAAGGCAGATATTCGATGAAATCAGCTTTTCCATAAAACTCAAGCGCACTCAAAGGCACAATTTTTCCAAACAAGAAAAAAAGGCACTGAGGAATACAGACGTGATGAAATGTATAGAAAATGAAATTCGATGTCAATGAAATATTCTCCATAAATAAAAAAAATAAAATTTTTTGAACTCAAAAAAATGCTTGCATTTTTTTTGAATTTGATTATCACTATCTTTGTCGCATTGATTTACCAATCATCATTTAAAGGAGAATTTCATGAAAAAGGCTTTGATTGTTTATGGTTCCACCACAGGAAATACGGAATTTGTGGCATCACACATAGAAAAAAAACTTGCCGATACAGGTTACGAAGTCACAAATAACAGCGCAGAAAACGTCACTGCTGCCGGCCTGTGCGATCCTTACGACCTTATCCTCTTTGGCTGCTCAACGTGGGGCGATGAAGAAATTGAACTTCAAGATGATTTTATACCTCTTTTTGACGAATTTGACAGCATAAATGCCAGCGGCAAGAAGACGGGGGTTTTTGGTTGCGGAGACAGCAGTTATCAGTATTTTTGCGGTGCTGTAGATTCCATCGAAGAGAAGTTGGGCGCTCTTGGCGCTGAGGTGTTGGACACGCTCAAAATCGACGGCGAACCTCAGTCCGAAAAAGATGCCATTGACGAATTTGTGAAATCCGTTTTAGCAAAAATCTAAAAAAACAACCGCAATACGCCTGTTTTTCCCCATAAATTGCGCATTACACAGGGCAGGCGTATTCGCTGTGCCATACAGAAGGAGTGTTCCATGGAAAAAGAACATCAAATGTCGTTGAGAAAAAGCATTACCGGTACACATATTACTTTTGAAAGCGCTTTTTCGCGGCAAAACCTCGCGTCCTTTGCCCGTGCCATTGATGAAGCGCACAAAGAGGGCGTGCGCATTTTTTTGGATGTGCGCCAATTACAATGTTTGAACGACGAATTTTGCCGGCAGTTCAAAGCATGCTACGCCCATGTACCGGCGCAGAATATCTACCTTAAAGGGAAGGAAGGTGAGAAATTTGGACACCATGGCAACAGGCTACTTTTTATGAAAAACCACGAGTGCAAATGTGCCGGCGCATGCAAATCCTGCGCATGCGAAAAAAGAGCACAAAACAGAAATTCCCGCTTTGATTTTTTTCAAAAAGCCATGGCACAACGTGCCGAAAAGTATATATAAACTCGCGATGACATTTTTTCAGGGAACTTTTTGAGCGCACACTTCATCACGCTCACGGCACCTCCAGCGTTGCACTGATTATTTTTTTCTTGAGGGGGGAAGGGGAACTTTTGCC
>CAYJPE010000267.1:0-3732 GCA_964371965.1 uncultured Desulfovibrionaceae bacterium | reverse complement strand
AATCTTTTGGGTTTTGGCAAAAGATCCCCTTCCCCCCTCAAGAAAAAAAAATAAATAAAAAAAGAAAAAAAATAAAAAAAAAGAAAAAAAATAAAAATACAAATAATAATAAAAATTTATAGAGTTTTATAGAGTACGAGGAGTGGTAGGATGTATGTGAGTGTGAAGTTGGCAGGATACATGGCTGCTTTTATCGCGGTGTTTATATGGGCGGGTAATTTTGTGGTGGCACGCGCTGTGGCGGCGCATATTGGTCCCTTTGAGATGAACTTTTGGCGTTGGCTTTTGGCATTTTTGTGTGTTTTGCCATTGGCATTGCGTAAGAGAGAGCTTTGGCGATCAGATGTGCGTGTTATCCGCAAGAATTTTTTTTATATGTCGGTTATGGGTTTGGTTGGCGTTACGTGCTTGAATGCTTTTTTTTATTTGGCGGGTCAGAGTACGGGCAGTATAAATATGGTGCTTTTTGTGCCTTCTGCTCCTATTATCATCATGTTTTTGTCGCGTATTTTTTGCGGAGAGGTCATTACGGTGCGGCGGGCTCTTGGGCTTGTGACGATTCTTGTGGGTCTTGGGGTACTTTTGTCGCGCGGATCGTGGGAGACATTGCTGAGCGTGAAGTTTCATGTGGGTGACTTGTGGAGCCTTGCGGGGGTGTCGTGCTTTGGTTTGTATTCATTCTTGGCGCGTTTTCGGCCTCAGGGGATCAGCACGTTTGGTTTTCACACGGCAGTTTTTTTCTTTGGTCTTGTGATATTATTTCCCTTTTTTTTGCATGATGTGGTGAGCTTGCCGCGGCCTACGTGGAATGGGTCTGTGATTTTTGGCATTTTTTATGCTGGCGTTGGTTGCTCATTTATGTCATATGTATTGTGGACGGTTGCCATAGACCGAGTGGGACCTGTGGCGGCGGGCATGATATATTACTCGATTCCCCTTTTCACTGCCCTTGAAGGCATATGGTTTTTGGGTGAGAGTGTGAGCCTTGTGCATATTATCGGGGGTTGTCTTATGCTTATGGGCATTATATTGGCTATCGTGCAAAAACATTCATGAAGGAGTTAAAAATATGAAAGCATTACTTATTTGTGGAAGTCCACGTAAAAAAAGCTGTACGTTTACTGCCCTTACAGAAGTGGCAAAAACATTGGAATCTCAAGGGATTGAAACAAACATTGTGCGCATTGGCGCAAAGCCTATCAGCGGTTGTATTGCCTGTCAGCAATGTGTCAAAACAGGGCAATGCGTGCTGAAGAGCGACACGATTGTGGACGAATGCGTTGCTATGATGAAGGAAAGCGACGCGCTTGTGGTGGGTTCGCCTGTGTACTATGCGGCACCCAATCCTTCCTTGTGTGCCTTGCTTGACCGCATGTTCTATTATAAGTCGGGTCCGTATGCGTTGAAGCCCGGCGCAGCCATCGTGAGCTGCCGGCGCGCCGGCTCCACAGCCGCCCTTGACTGCTTGCAAAAGTTCTTTACCATCGCCCAAATGCCCATTGTTTCGTCACAGTATTGGCCTATGGTGCATGGTAACAGTCCGGAAGAAGTCGCCCAAGATGCAGAAGGCTTGCAAACAATGCGCGTTCTTGGACGGAATATGGCATGGCTCATGAAGTGTATCGAAGCAGGCAAGGGCACTGTGCCCCTGCCGGAACAAGAAGAGCGATTCATGACAAATTTTGTTCGCTAAAAAAACATTTTTACCCTTATTTATCGGAAAACAACTTGAAAAACACTATTTTATAGATTTTTTACACTTTTTTGAGAAGAAAATCCTTTGAAAAGCCTGTCAAAATCCCTTTGAAGCAAATACGTTTTTTTAAGGTTTTTTTGTGAAAATACAGTAAAAAAACTCTGTAATCAGTGATTTTCAAGCGTAAAAACCATGTTTGACAATTTCTCCTTTTTTGCTTCATGACACGCTCACCCCGGCTCCTTTTTCCCTTTAGGGCAGAAAAATAGCCGAAAGGCGCTTGCCATGAACCGTAAGATAGATTATACTTGAGTCTATCTTAAAGAAAGGAGGGATTGTTATGGTTGAGCATGTCGTTCACGAACCTATACGCGGTGTGGAGATTGTGGCACAAAGAGTTTTGACGCGCATTATTAAAAACTTGCGCCTCAGCATTGCCGATACGACCATGGGCGCCATGGCTGTACATCAACTCAGATCAGAAACATTTGCCCCTTCTGTAAAAGCGGGCATGTCTGTTCAGGCTGAACTTCCGGAAGATATACGGGGCACCGTGGTTGCACGCGCCGTATAAAAGCTTTGGGAAGCTCTTGTGCTCTGACTTCAAGCAAATACCCGCAACGCCTCTTTTGCGGAAAAATTTTAAGGATATATATGAGCAATACACCCAATACGACCATTGATGAGCTCACAGTCAACTATGAAGAAAATGGTCAACAGGTGATAAAAGAAATAGATAAGGCCATACTCACACGCGGGGCGTGGACGACCATTATTTTTCGCTTTCAGGAGTGGAAGAATGATACGGACAGCTATGGCCCCGACAAGTATGTTATTCGGCGCTACAAAAAGACCGGCGGTGAGTTTAGGATGCAGTCAAAATTTAATATTTCCAATAAGGAGCAGGCAAAGAAAATTGTTGCCGCTTTGAATACATGGATTGAGGATGAGGATGACGGCTAGGCTGCTGGCGAGGCTGACGGCAAGCCTGGTGGTTCAGGTGGTGGCGAGGCTGATGGCGAGGCTGATGGCAAGCCTGGTGATTCGGCTGGTGATTCGGCTGGTGGTGCTGACGGCTCAGGTGGTGGCGAGACTGGCGGCAAGACTGGCGGCGAGGCTAGGCTGGTGTGCAAAAAAGCCGCGGTAAAAAACATGGACTTGCGCGCTCCATTGCTCTTTCGCTGCATGAGGCTCGGCAGACTGCTGAAAAAACACTCTGCGGCGCCCTTCGGGTCGGTTCTTGGGTCGGTTCTTGCGCCATGACATGTGTCGTTTCCTTGCATTCATCTTTTTGACCGCCCTGCGAATAGGCACTTTTTTATCAGGTTGATGGACAATTTTATTCTTTTGGGTGATTTTTACACTGCACGTGTTGACATCACCCATATTTCTTTTTGAGGTATGTATGAAAAAAAACGTTGCCTTTGTATGTTTCATGATGGTTATGATGTTGAGCTTTTCGAGCGTTGCGTCTTTGGCACAAGAGCAGGAAAAGAACGTGCCCGACATTGCCCGGCTTTATGTGGAATATCTCCTCACAAGCAATGTGGCGGGCTTGGACAAAATTTTGGCCGACAGCTACATTTATGTGGCGCCAAATGGCTATATGCTTGACAAAAAAGCCTTTGTAAACCTTTTTAAGCAAAGAATAGTCCACATAAAGCATATGACCATCGCCGATCCCATCGTCATGACGCATGGGAATGTACACATCCTTACATGCGATATTCTCTATCAAGGCACCTTGCACATGGCAAAGCCCGTTGAGCTACAAAGGGTCACCATTGTGGTGCAAGACGGTGCAAGCAGCGCTGATGATGACACCATTCTCCTCTATCAGGCCACACCGGTACAGCAAAATGCCACATTGGACGAAGAGGAAGCCAAGCTCATTGAAAGCTTGCGCGACGGTACATGGAAAAGCCAGTAAGCACCGTATAGAGCGCGTGGCAAAGTTTTTGCATATTTTTTCTTGAAAGTACCTCCCCATGCACATGTGTCAATAGACCGGCATAGCTGCATGGGTGAAAATGTGT
>CAYJPE010000266.1:0-3733 GCA_964371965.1 uncultured Desulfovibrionaceae bacterium | reverse complement strand
ATAGAATTTTTGTTCTCTAACAAGGAAAGCGAGTTTTGGGAAGCACGCGGTATATTTGGTATATATAAGGGTTTCACGAAATAACTCTGACGCACTGAGCGGGCAAAAAGGCATTACATCAATGATTTCTTTGATTGCTCGGACACACAATTGCGCTGCAGATGACATTGTATTTTTCAACATGACAACTTTTTACTCTAGGAGCATGTATGGCTGGACACAGTAAATGGGCTAATATTCAACACCGTAAGGGGCGCCAAGACGCAAAACGTGGCAAACTTTTCACAAAGGCCGCCAAGGAAATCATTATTGCCGCCAAGGGCGGGGGCGATCCGGCAGGCAATTCACGCTTACGCGCAGCCATTGCCGCTGCCAAGGCCGTGAACTTGCCCAAGGACAGAATTGAGGCCGCTATTCGTAAAGGCACCGGCGAGGACGCTGGCGGTGATCTTTTTGAAATTGCCTATGAAGGCTATGCACCGGGTGGCATTGCCGTTATCGTTGAAACGGCCACAGACAATAAAAACCGCACCGTGGCAGAAGTGCGTCATCTCCTCACAAAGCACGGGGGCTCCATGGGCGAAACAGGCTGTGTGGCATGGATGTTTGACAGAAAAGGCGTTATCAGCATTGCCAAGGCAAACTATGACGAAGAAGCCATTATGGAAGTGGCGCTTGAGGCCGGTGCGGATGACGTTATTGATGAGGACGAAAGCTGGGTTATTCATACCGCACTGGCAGACTTTACCACAGTGCGTGACGCCCTTGAGAGTGCAGAGATTGTCATGGAGTCGGCAGAACTTGCTATGATTCCACAAAATACCATTACCCTTGACGCGGACGCAGGCCGTAAGGTACTTCGTCTTATGGATGCCCTTGAGGACAATGATGACGTTCAAAACGTCTATGCAAACTTTGATTTGCCGGAAGAGCTTTTGGCAGAAATGGAGTAATATCTCATTACAAAAAAAACATAAACCATGTCATTAACTGTTATCGGCATCGACCCCGGCTCCCGCGCCACAGGTTGGGGCATTGTCAAAGAAGTTTCGGGGAGTGTACGCCTTGTGGATTGCGGGATCATCCGTACCATCCACAAGGCACAAAACCCTTTTTCGGAGCGCCTTGCCATTATCTACACCTCACTTATTGACGTGCTTTCCCACTATTCGCCCCAAGAAGCGGCCATTGAACAGGTCTTTACAGCACAAAATGTGGCGGCGGCTCTCAAACTTGGTCAAGCGCGTGGTGTGGCTGTTGCGGCATGTGCAAACTATCATTTACCTGTCACGGACTATGCGCCTACTCTCATAAAAAACGCCATTGTGGGCACTGGCAGAGCGCATAAATCCCAAGTAAGCTTCATGGTGCAATGTATCTTGAATGTCAAAGCACACTGGCCCCAAGACACCACAGACGCCTTGGCAGTGGCCTTATGCCACCTTAATATGCGACGCTTTGCAAATCTGTCATAGCAGGCTGTACATTCAAATTGAAAAAATCGATGTTGAGCAGTCCATTCAAAAAATGCCAGATGCAAGGAAACAAAAAAATCAAGGTGCACAAAATGATCCGAAGACTGGCCCGAAGACTGATCCGAAGACCGGTCCGAAGGGTGCCGAAGGCATAGCCCTTTGCCGCGTCTTCGAAGCTTAGGGATACAGATAACACCGCTGTTTGACTTTTTTCCCCACTTCGAAGGGGACGCCGCAAATGGTGCTTTTTCAACGGACTGATAACAGGCCGCTCATATCAACAACATTGGAGGCGACTCTATGAAACCATGGAAACATTATAATCCCGTCCGCATACACATGCAGCAAGGATGCCGCAAAAACATTGCCAATCTTCTACCAAAAACACAAGACGCATGCCTCCTTATCACAAGCCAAGGAATGCTCACAAGGGGCACTGCGCAAGAACTTGTGGCTATTCTCCCTACGCACGCACATATACACACCGTCGCTCCCAATCCGGATTTGGATATTATGGATGCCGACCACGCGCACTTACGCCAACATCCCCTATACCCTTTCGGCGCCATTATAGCACTTGGGGGCGGTTCTGTTATGGATGCAGCCAAAGCCTTTTCCCATGGCCTTGCACCGCACGCACCCCAAAAGCCCTTGGACGCATGGCTGCGCAAAAATCACGACATTGCCGTCCAACCTTTGCCTTTGTTTTGCCTCCCGACAACTGCGGGCACAGGCGCCGAAGTCACACCTTTTGGAACCATTTGGGATACGGCGCAACAAAAAAAGCGCTCTTTCGTAGCAGAGAGCGCTTTTGCACATACGGCCTTACTAGACCCGGAACTCACCTACTCTCTCCCCATGAATGAAACGCTCATAGGCACTTTGGATGCACTTTCCCATGCTATGGAAACACTCTGGAACGTGAAGGCAACGCCATGCAGCATCTCTTACGCACTGACGGCCATTGATCTTATTTGCAAACATTTTCCCACAATGGCACAAGATGTACGCAATGCCCGTGCACGCCAAGGCCTGCAAGAAGCCGCTTGCATCGCCGGACTTGCCATCTGTCAAAGTCGTACCGCCATAGCCCACGCCATTTCTTATCCATTAACGTTGCACTTTGGCATGCCCCACGGTTTTGCGTGCTCCTTACTTTTAGCTCCCATTGCCGCCCATGTGACGGCACACTCTGCGTGGCATCCCATGGCATTGGGACATTATGAAAAAGCCGTACATTTTTTAGAAGAATATGCGCTTCCAAAATATTTTACACAGTATTGCACTGCGGAACAAGCCCTCGCGCACCTTGACGAAATGTTTACGCCGGAGCGGGAAAACACATTAACTGCACCCATAAACAAGGAAGATATTAAGGGTTTTTTTGACATCTTTCATGGCAACCAGTAAACATAAAAGGATATATAGAATGCCAAACGTCTTCACCACTCTCTTGCTCGTGGCCTGTCTCTTGATACCGTCTTTTTCTTATGCCAGCGATATCTTACAAGCGGCAAAGTATGCAGATGTGCCCCTCATGAAAAAACTTCTCAAAAACGATGCCACATTGGCGCATACCAAGGACGATCTCGGCAGAACGCCCCTCATGTTTGCTGCAGAAAGTGGCGATGTTGAAGCTTTACATATCCTTCTGAGTCATGGTGTCAACATTGACGACACTGAGAATGATGGTTCCACAGCTCTTATGTATGCCGCCGAATATGGGCGCGCTGAGGCCATACAATTCCTCCTCGATAAAGGGGCGAATATTCATGCTCAAAATCAATATCACTGGACGGCGCTCATGTATGCGTCCAATGGCAATGTGGAAGATATAGAAATTCTCCTCAAAAATAATGCGGATATTCATGCACAAAACGACTTCGGCGAAACACCTCTCATGCTTGCAGCCACCAATGGCGATGCGGAAGACGTACTTGTACTCTTAAAACATGGAGCCAATATCCATGCTGTCAATGACGAAGGCTGGACTGCCCTCATGTATGCGGCTATGAATCAACCGGTGGATGTTGTGGAGCTCCTCTTAAAGCACGGCGCTGATCCCAAGGTACAAACCCGCAACGGCATAAGCGCACTGTCTTTAGCCTATAAAAACACGCATAAGGGTGTCCTACAATTATTAAGGAAACACTGATGAAGTATTTTTTTTGAGGGGGGAAGGGGAGCTTTTGCCAAAACCCAAAAGAGTCCCCTTCCCCCCTTCCGGCGGGGGGCCGCGCCCCCCCCCCCCACGGCAG
>CAYJPE010000265.1:0-3744 GCA_964371965.1 uncultured Desulfovibrionaceae bacterium | reverse complement strand
TAATTATTCCTCTTTTCAATAAATTGAAAAGAGGAATCCTCAATTTCTGAGATAACAGACTGTTGGAAAACTCCATTTTTGACAGTCCGTTCAAAAAGTGTGAGATGCAAGGAAGCAAAAAAAGTCAAGGCGCGCAGTGTATTAGGCATACATAAGCGATTTGGCTTTTTTATGCTGACGCCGCAGATTGCACTTTTTCAACGGACTGAGAAGAGAAGTTGCTTTCTGGAGTTATTTTATAATAGGTTGTATATATTTATTTAATCAGCGTTTCCCTAAATAAAAAGATTTTGTATTTCTGCCAAGAAAAACACGTCTTTTTACGGAAGGAATATACTCTTATGGTATTTGACTGAAAAAGCAAGCAAAGTCCGACACAGAGCCCGCTCCGGTAAGGGCGAAAAAGCGCATTTGACGACAGCGCCTAAAACGCATAAATAAAACCAGTCACAATATTCCACGCATCCGTCGCCGTATACCCATCACCCCACACCGCATGGTCAAAATTCAAATGAAGATAACTCGCCTCCACATGCATTGACAAATTTTCGTAAATTTTATATCGCGACGCCAAAGCCACCTCAACGGCACTGTCTTGCGTCGTCATATACATACTATACCCTATGCTATCCAAAGAAAAGCCCGCACCGTCGGGCTGTGCCAAAAATCGCCCCATATCCGTATGATTTGTTCCCGCAATATAATTGACTCGCAATGTCTGATTGAGATCTTCCACCAAACTCACTTGAGCAATGCGCGCACCAATGCCCCACGTTCCCACATAGTTGCTGCTTATAACCCCCTTACGTGCCAACGTTGGCGCAACATTGGCAAAAAACGAAAGATTTGAAGTGGAGTCCGCCGTGGTCATGGTGGGCATTCGCTCAGAACCGTTATTCGTGCTGCCATCATCGCCGGAGCTGTACCATGCATACAGCCCGGGCGTGCCCCAATCACTCTTGTATTCGGCAAGCACGGTGGCAATGTAGCCCTGCCGGCGCAAGGCCGCATCGCCATAATCTATGGAACCATAGTTCACATCCCACGCAAAGTTCCATGGCTCCAAAACGCGTATCTCACCCGTAAAACCCACATGCCACATGTCCGCATAGGGGCGCATATCGTTATTTATAAGAGGATGCGTTCTTTGCGTCATATGTGTATGCGCATTCACAGGCAAGATGCCGTCAACCATGTCGCTGTACGAAAATATATTGCCTACAACACCTTGGGTGCGCAAAAAATTTCTGCCAACACTACTATACATAAACCACGGTGTCATCTTCACACCTTCTAACTCTATGGGCAGCAAAAGACCAAAAACGTCCATATTGTCAAAAAGATGTACACTGTCATAGCCCTCAATCCCCCCAAGGTAATTGTCATTGTAAGGGCGAGCCCACAATGCCGTCAGGCCTATGTTGTCAGTAAATCGCTGCGAGAGCACAATGCCCGCAACGTCATCGGCAAACACATTGGAACCGCTGGAAACAAAGTTTGGCAAGTATAAGCCCCATATGCCCATGCGTACCGAAAAAGACGTTTCGGGCACCATCCAGTCAATATGGGCGCGACGCAATTTCACAATATTGCCATCAGCACCAAGCGAGGCGCCTGTGGCAGTTGCTCCCCACATTTGCGTGCCTAATTCAAAGTAGACGGTGCCGGACAACGATTCGGAAGCAATGGCATCAAGCTGTGCTCGCACACGTTGCCTTGCGCTAAAGTTATCCTCCACACCATTGTATCCGTACACATTGCCGTTGCCACGCGTGGCACTGTGACCAAGGGCACCCTCTCCATATTCAAAGAGCATAATGGTTTGATTCAACATTTTAAAATCAATGGCGTGAACATGCTCATACGCGCCAAGCGCAAAAAACATGCACAAAAAAAGACTCTGCCATTTCTTCATCTCAGCCTCCTACATATTTGTGAACTCTGGGCTTGCCCCCAAACCAATTTTCAACAGCCTGAACATAGACCCTGTCAACAGACTGCCAAAAGTCTGCTATGGTATATTCACAAGGTCGTATTTAAGATCCATAGTATACTTATAGCTTCTGGATGAAACTTTATATGGCTCTACACGCAATATATAGTATATGCCATTCTCTTCCTTGGGCTCTTTAAGACGTACCACGCCTTCAAATGTGTTTTGCTTCACTTTTTTAAAGCTCACGGAAGACACCTGTCCAAATTCTTCTTCAATAAAATCTATGGCCTTTGATTCAACATGAAAGCTAATAAAGTTCAGGTCGAACACAAACAACAAGCACACAATAACGCCCAGCGACGTGACACTTTGTGCCACGAGCCTCTGAACAAGGGTAAAATACACGCCAAACATGCGAAAAATAAGTTCGACAACAAAAAAGGTTGTCCATGTTGATACCACAAGGATCACGAGATAACTCAATCCATCGAAGGTCAACATCGTCGCCATCAGCATCTCCAGACTGTCCGGATCAAGGGTATAGAACAAAAGACCGAACAAAAGAATGAAATACATGAGCATGAATACGCCGTATGTGGAACGTGCATTTCCCGTCAACTCTGCCCATGGAACATTGACACCTAGAAATCTATCGCGTGTTTCTTGTAATAATTCTTTTACTTTGCTTACCATGACTTATCCTTTGCGTGTGAAATACGTGTTGCCCTCTAGCAGCCTGTTGAAAAACTCCATTCCTGACAGTCCGTTCACAACGTGTGCGGTGCAAGAACGCGAAAAAGTCAATATTCGCACTGCATTATCAGCCTGTTGAAAAACTCCAAATTCACAGGCCGTTCAAAAAAGGTGAGATGCAAGGAAACGAAAAAATCCAGGCATCGCGGTGTATTAGACATACATAAGATGTCTGGATTTTTTCGTTGACGCCGCAGATTGCCTTTTTTCAACGGCCTGCTATGTATACATGAGCGGATTGACTTTGTATCCCCCTATCCGAAGGGGACGCCGCCGGCTACACTTTGTCAACGCACTGGCAAGCGTCCTTTGTCGCACACATCAAGTGCGCTCAGCCGTATATACACACTTCGCGTCTTGGAAGATACATTTTTTTGCAATTTTTTTTCACATTTCTCTTGCTAAATCTTTGCAACATGCTTACAATTAACACCAGAATGTTGCATACTGTGCGACAAGCACACGTTTTTCACGGAATCCATGCATGATACGGTCATGGGGAAAAGCTGACTCAGCCCAATGCGTGCTCCTTGACTCTGCTTCTACAATGAGCCGAATTTTGAGAATTCCTGCGATATACATATGATGCATAACAGATGCAACGTGATGTATAACGGATACATACGTGCTGCCTTAAAAAACATAACGTAAAGACGCATAATGAATACATCATGTTTTATACGGAAAATAAAGAGATACATATGGACAAAAAAAATACCCATGCTCCATCCACAAGCGTAAAAAAACCCGTTGCGCACATGTCAGACCCGGGCTTTGACCCGGAAATGCTCTTTGTAGAATGTGCAAATTGCGGACACCCCATCCTGTGGGAAAACGGTCGCTCCACGGAAATTCTCCTCGGTGCTGGCATAGATCCCCTCGAACTTGATGCGCATTGCCTGCTCGTCACCGACGGCTGCCCACGATGCTGCAGTGGCAGATTTTATCATGTGCAAGTGTACCGTGTAGAAAATGCCCACGATGTCTGGACGTGCGCTGGCAGCAAGGGGCGCATTGGGCATGACTGAGCATGACGGGGCATGACGGGGCATGAC
>CAYJPE010000264.1:0-3755 GCA_964371965.1 uncultured Desulfovibrionaceae bacterium | reverse complement strand
AACACCGTTTGACGCAGGCAAAACGCAAAAGAATTTATTTAGAGACAGCCCCTAGCACCAAAAAGTTTCCCTCCCCCCCGCACCCCCCCCCACCCTTCAAAACGCGCTATCGGAACCCGTATGATAACGTAGCCACTGTCCTAAATTGCGAAATTTTGTCTTATATCAAGCCCATTGAAACAAGGTCGAGCGCACTTCGTCTGACGCAGAGCCCTTTTCGATAAGCCGAAAAGGCGCATTTGACGACAGCGCCTAAGGAAATTCTGATTAAATACAAACATATATACAACTCATTACAAAACAATCTTCAGTAAGGAACTTTTTCTACTGAGTAATTGAGGAATAATTAAAGCGTTTTGAGGGGATGGGGGGAGTTTGAGGGGGAAAGGGAAACTTTTGGGCTTTGGCACCTGTCCCCCTCTAAGGGGAAAGTTCCCCTTCCCCCCCTAAAAAAAATGAAATCAGAAGGTCTTGATATGACACGAAAATCCACTCACTGCGACATTGCTAAGACTCGCGACCAAGGTACTCCTTGCTGCGCGTATCTACTTTGACCTTGTCACCTTCGTTGACAAAAATAGGCACTTGAACAACGATCCCCGTTTCGAGCGTGGCAGGCTTTGTCACATTACTCACGGTATCGCCCTTGGCGCCAGGCTCGGTGGCAACGACCTGCAGGACGAGGGAAACAGGAATGTCAATGTCGAGGGGATTGCCACGGAAAAGCAGCACACGACACTCTTGCCCATCCTTGAGAAAACCGGCCTTATCGCCTGTGGACTCGCTTTTAATCTGTAATTGCTCGTAGGTAGTCATGTCCATGAACACAAGCTCGTCGCCCTCACGATAGAGAAATTGCATGTCGCGTGTTTCTAAGTCCGGGCGTGCCACTTTCTCGCCGGAACGAAAGGTATTGTCCACCACACGACCGTTGAGAATGTTGCGCAATTTTGTGCGCACCATGGCGCCGCCTTTACCTGGTTTAAAGTGTTGAAAATCAACGATTTCGTAAGGTATTCCATCAATTTCAATTTTCAATCCTTTACGAAAGTCTGTGGTAGAAAACATAAACATCCCTCATCTTGAATAGTGTACTTTTGTTGACGCTACACAGCGTTATTCTGTGCTACAAAAAAAAAATTTTTCTGTGATAAGCATATCTTCATAAATATTCGATAAATAAAATCTTTGTAAGATACTAAATTATAAGAATAACAATTTGATTTTATATATTTATGAAGTATGCTCGTCTGCTTAGACGCATGACTTGTGGCAAGTTTTTATCCAAAAATGTCATACCCGCCGTCGCACAGTATCGCAAGAACACGCAAATCGCAAGGCTATTTTACGACACTAAAAGCCTGCTGCTGTCTACATCTGTTTTTTTAAGAGTCTTTTATGAGCAAACAACATACACCCCCTGTGGAATATCCGCCAGTTCGCAGTGCAAAATGCCTTCGGTGCCAGAGTGCAACGTGTCAGACCATGATTGCTTATGGTCTTCCAACGTATAGTGCCCGGATATGAGAGCAGGCCTTTCGCCACCCGGCAAGAGTATTTGGACACTTCTGCCGGAATCCCAAAGGCCGCGCACGCAAATGCGCCACGAATTTGCCCCAAGGCGCTCTTCCACACGAGCAAGAGTGCGGTCTGTTCTGTGCGGTCTGTTCTGCTGTGTACTGTGAATACGCGCGCCATACATCGTGTTTTGTGGTAAAAAGAACCCACTGTCAAGAGGACGCGAAGAACAGTCTGACAAGGTGTGCATGAGCTCTTCAATGGCAGTCTTCCAGTGAGTGCGCCAACGTAGCGTATGGGCAAAGGCAGTGCTGTCATCGCCTGAGTGTTCGCGCTCACCTGCGAGTTTGTAGGCGGCCTTGTATGCCTCAAGTACTTGCGCCACATAAACGCCGTTGCGCATCCTGCCTTCTATTTTGAGCGAGTGGATACCTTGCCGAATAAACCACGGCACAAAGGGTAAAAGGCAGAGATCATTGGGCGACCAAATGGCAGAAAAACCTTCGTTACCTTGAGTAACATGCCATAGTTCTTGCCCTTTATTTTTTTGATGGCGCAGAGCCTCTTCAAGAACAAGGGTGCTCTTTGGCATGGCGCGGTACTCAAACCTGCACGGCTGGGTACACTTGCCCGAATTTGCCGGCCTGTTGTTAAGCCAAGCGGAGAGAAGACAGTGGCCGGAAATGGCAAGGCACTGGGCACCGTGAACAAAACATTCAATTTCCGTTTCAGGGCACTCTTTCCGAATAGAATATATTTCCGCAAGGCGTAATTCCCTCGCAAGATTGATTCTTTTGACACCTTGATCGTGCCAAAAGCGCACGGTGTGGGCATTGCAAGTGTTCGCCTGCGTAGACACATGCACAGGAATATGAGGAAAATGTTTGAGTGCAAAAGTAATGAGGCCGGTATCTGCAATGATGAAAGCATCTACTTCAGCAAGGGCAGCCGCCTCAAGGCTTGCAACAGCCGTGCGCCACGTGTGAGGTCGTGGAAAGGCGTTGCAACAATAATAGAGCGACATATTCGCATGGCGGGTGCGTTGTCGAATAATGTCAAGATTTTCATCGGTAAAGTTTCTTGCAGCTCGTAAAGACATGGCACCGCCCACATAAATGGCATCGGCCCCGTAGAGTATGGCGGCATCAAGTTGGTCGGCATTGCCCACCGGCGCCAAAAGCTCCGGCAATAACCGCTTAGTATCAGAAAAAGACATAGCATAACCTCTTTTTACTGTATCACATCTATGCGATGCTCTATATTTTAAGTGGATGGAGCAATGTGTCTGGAATACGAAGATTGCCCTTGCCACAGCCCAAATGAATTTGGGGCTTGGCTTTGCCATGATAGTCACTGCCGCCGGTGATGCCAAGCATATACTTGTGCGCCAAGTGCACACACAGCTGCACAGCCGCAGGCGAATGCTCACTGTGATATGCCTCAATGGCGTGCAATCCCAGTGTGCTCAAATGCCCGACAAAGGCGTCGAGCCATGACGCGGAGCAAGGAATAAGGCCGGGATGCGCCAAAGCAACAACAGCTCCCGTTCGCTTAAGCAAAGCCATTCCCTCCGCAAGGCTAAGCACCTGCTTTGGCACAAACGACTTCCCCTTCTGCCCAAGATACTTAGCAAAGGCTTCTCGTACAGACGACACATGCCCCTTTTGCATAAGAAGGCGCGCCATATGAGGACGCCCAATGCTCTCGCCACAAGCCAGCGCACATACTTCATCATACGTAATGTTGCACCCGGCTTGACGCAGTTTGTCAACAATGGCCTTGTTGCGCACTGTTCTGAACTCACGCAGGCGACGTAAGCTCGCCTCAAACTCTTGAATAGCTTCGTTTTGAGGCAAAAAAAGGCCAAGCAAATGTACTTCCGTGGCAGGGCTTGTGCTCACATCCGCAGAAACAGATAATTCACAGCCGCGCACCACTTCAATACCACAAAGACGCCCCTGCTCTTCCGCCTCTGACAGACCAGCCACGGTGTCGTGATCGGTAATGGCTACGGCAGAAAGACCAATGTCCGCAGCCTTGGACACAAGGTGCGCAGGCGAATCCGTTCCGTCAGAAAAAGACGTGTGCGTATGTAAATCAATATATGTCATTATAAATGCCTCATTGCGTCAGAAAGTGTATGTGCCCCACGGGTATCTGTCAAGTGCGACAGGTGCATGTGGCAGGGCAAACGCATCTAAATTTCCTTGACTGGTTTTCCCATAAGTAGCATCATA
>CAYJPE010000263.1:0-3809 GCA_964371965.1 uncultured Desulfovibrionaceae bacterium | reverse complement strand
TCGGTTATCTCCGTGTCAGATTTCATTTATTTTTCAGTTATGTATGTCTGTATACACGCCCGAAAAACACATTCATCTTCCTTGATATAATACGAAAAATCGCTCTTTGACGACAGCGCCTATGTTGCTTGAAATACGACCAAAACCGTTTTTAAGAAAAATCTTATACCTTGTAGCCTACATCGCTCAACGCATCATGTCTGTCTTTTCAAAGACAGTGAGTGTCAAAAAATACTTTTGGTGTGCATTTCAGAAAATTTTTATGGAGAAACTGCCTCTAATTATTTACCAAGTTATGTAAATACTGTTTGTTAAAGACTTCAATGCCCTGTCGGTTTACCTTACCAATCACACCTTCTTCGCGCAATTCGCGCAGGACTTTGCACACAGTGCTCCTGTGTAAGCCAAGGGAGAGAGCGAGTTCCCCTTGTGAGATGCCCTGCTGGTGTCGTTCATGTGGGGGTGTTTGGGCAAAGTTGAGGAGGTAATGGCACACCATAACTTCGGGGCTGGGCTTTAACGACTCTGCCAAGAGGCTGAGTACAGCCCCAAGCTTTGCGCCAAGGGTACTTATGATATTGCTTTGCAAGATGGGGTGTTGCGTGAGAAATGTCATATCTTGTAAGAGCTTTGCGGGAAAATTATATACAGTACTTTGTTCAAGGGTTTCTTGGCGCATACTGTAGCGCTGTCCCGTATAGAGTAAGGCCACTTCACGAAAAAGACAGCCTGCGCCCATTTGTAAAACAATACGCTCGCGTGAGCTGAATGTATGGCAATAAAGACGCACTGTACCCTTGTCTAAAAATGAAAATGATGCAGGGTCGCCGCTATTGTGCCACACATGACCCTTGGGAAGCTCTTGTTTATGCGCCAGATGGAGGACTTCGCGCCATGGGGCATTGACATTGTGCAGAGTAAAGACATTGTTCATCCTTTTTATTTCATGTCTTTGTCCAAGCATAAGTCTCCTTCTTTGTCAGCCTGGTCGAAAAGTCCGATTTACAGGCCGTTCAAAAAGGGTGAAATACAAGGAAAAATACAAACGCAGGCAACGCCGTGTATACAGACATACATAAGTTGTCTGCGTTTGTATTTTGACGCAGTAGTTTGCCCTTTTTCAACGGCCTGCTATTGTAAAGCTGCTTCCAGCTCATTAGCATAGGTTAAATAATAATTGCGATGCGGGGCATTATACTCCATCGCGGCAAGAGCACGCAATGCCTTGATTTGTGCCAATCGCACGGCCTTCGAGTCCACAGTATCAAGACGTAACAGGCTGTCTGCAAGCACGAGTGCCCACTGATATTCTCCGTCTGTCATGGCCTTTTCAAACTGTGCCAAGAGTTTGTCAGAGCCGCCGGCAAGGGCTGCCATGTTCTGCGCTGTTGCTTTGTGGCTCAGAGGGTTTAAGTTCACAGGATTGCCGTCAAACCAGCCCATCAAACCGGAATAAATGGCGCGGGATGCCCCTGCGATGGTTCCATAGAACTCCGTAAGGTAGGGCTTGTTTGCCAAATGTTCAGGCAGGGCGATATTCTGCGCGATGGTGATAGGGTCAAGTCCCTTATTCATGCCTTTGACAGTTTCGTCAAAGACAAATTGGATGGCTTCACTGTAATCTTTCAGCGCCTGTGTGCTTTCCTTCTGTCCGATAATAGGGCTTGTATGTCCGGGGATAATGGCGACAGGATTATAGGTAGCCATTTTCGCCACGGACTGCGACCATACGCGCACATCACGATACGGCGTGCCGCGGATGGCATAGAGGTTGGGGAAGGTCTGATAGAAATTATCCCCGGTGATGAGCACCTTTTCCTTGGGCAACCAAATGAAAATAGCGTCATTTGTTTCACCGGGCGCAAGGATAAGCTCTAAATCCACACCGGCAATGCTTGTCTTATAATCTTTATCAAGACGGATATTCGGCTTAATATGGCCTGTGCCGCGGTCGTGGTCAATGGTAGCCGCAGGAGCGAGACCGCGGTTTGTCTGTTCTTCTTTTGGAAGCTTACGACCGAACTGACGGATGTCGCGTTTGCCTGCAATTTCGTCGATGCTCTTATCGCTGCCATGACCGCCGCCCATGCCCACATGGCCTATGATGTTTATATCCTGCCCAACGGCGGCATTTGGAGGCATAAAGGACACAGCCCCGCCTGTGTGGTCGCCGTGGCTGTGGGTGTAGATAATGGCTTTTACAGGTTTGTCGGAATATTTGCGAAAGGCAGCCATGGCGTTGGCGGCGCTTTCAGGCCCCATGAGCGTGTCAACAATGATGACTCCGTCGTCGCCCACAATCATGGTCGTATTAGCGCCATGAAATCCCACGGCGGTGAAGACATTGGGCGCCACTTGTACGATGCGCTGTACAAAATGCTCGTTTTGCTTTGCCAGCATGGCAGAAGCCTTTTCGGGCGTTGTCAGAGTAGACGCGGCGCTTATATCACCAGTCATGGTCATGGCGGCTATGGCAAGAATTGCGATGCTTTTTTTCATAATATCCTCGTATAAATATTCTTTAACAAAAAATGCTCACGCCTGTCTGGTATTTTTTGTCGTCGATAATGATTTTTATGTCGTATTTCCCAGCTAATCCGGCCTTGCTGATACTGAGCTTCACAACGCGGTCATCTTGTTCGAGGAAAGCGCCTGAGCACATGGCAAGGTGATAGGTGGCGGCGGTGTTGATAAAGTAGCCGTGCTGTTCTGCCCCTTCAAGCACAATCATGACCAGCGAACCTCGCTCATAAAGACCTTGCACAATCATTTTGTCTTCTTCTTCGGCGATGCTCAATTGACGTTCCACAGGAACAAGCTCCATGACCTCATCCACATCGGGAATGGTGTCAAAGGTGGGTGTCACATCAAGACCGCCAAGAAGCGTGCCTTCGCCCAAGGGAGCATTGTCGCCGTCATGATAAGGGGAAAGTTTTTCGGCGCGATAGAAATTGCCGTCCACTTCCAATTCATAGAGCACGACGCCGTTTTTCTGTTCCACGGTTTTGGAGCAGATGTCGTGGTCGGGATTGTTTTCGGGGTCGAGGAAGGCGCCGAGGCCGTCGGAGGCGTACCCTTTATCCCAGCCGATGCCGCCGGAATGGATGAGGTAGTGCCCTTCGTCGTAATACTCCACATTGCAAATATAGGGGGAGAAGAAGTCTTGCCCGCGCTCTTTGCCGTATTGCCACACTTGTTCAATTTCCATCTTGTCCGTGTCAATGCGATAGCGCACACCGCGAGAGAAATTGTGACGATTTTTGATGTATTTTTCCTTAACCTTGGCGCGATATTGCCCATTGTCAAAGCACATGATGTCGCCATCGGGGCAGACGAGGCAGGCGTGCTGCTCATATTGCCAGTCAAAATTTTCCACATCGCCTATGGGTTTGAAGAAATACTTGTCCACCATATCTTGAGGCCAGCCTTCGGGGTCGCCGATAATCCAGTTGAGTGTGCTTGTTTCGTAATCAAAGTTCACGACGGCGTCTTGATGGCGGCCTGACAGCGTGATGCTGTGCGTTTTTTCATCGTACCAGAGGGCATTATTGTGGAACCAGTCGTGGGCGTCTTGGGAACCGGAACCGCCCACATCTTGCGGCAAGAAATCCTTGAAATCCCATGTACGCAGGACTGCGCCTGTTTCACGGTCGAGCAAGGCAATCATGTCTTCCACAGTGTCTTTGTGGAAATCTTGCGTGAGGGCGAGGATATTCCCGTCGGGCATTTCCCATTGTTCATGGTGGTAATTGCCTGGCATACGATATTCTTTATAAATTTTCCCCACAAGGCTCATCTCCACAAGACCT
>CAYJPE010000262.1:0-3860 GCA_964371965.1 uncultured Desulfovibrionaceae bacterium | reverse complement strand
AAAAGTTTCCCCCCACATGCTTTTCAATAACACACATTTAGAGAAAACACGGCACTAGACTTTTTCATGAAAGTATGTCATCCTTCATCCCATGAGTACACAACAACACATAACACATCCGCTGTCTCCCCTGCACAATGCCTCCCAATTTAGCCGCAAGGATCTTATGGAATTGGAGAGGCACTTGGCAGCTCATTTGCGTCAACTGCTCGCCTTTACGAGCCACAGCCTGTATTTTCCAACCGCACATAACATGCCAAAGGACGTACAGTGGATTTCGCAAGAACGCACGCTCTTATTGCCTTTGCGTTATGAAGAACGCGACCTTGGCGTTTTTATGGCGCGGGGGGTATCGGCCAAGCTTGTGCAGCGGCTGACGCACTCTTTCCCGGCAATTCTGCATGTATGCCTTGCCCATTTGGCTTGCATAAAACACAGTCGCATGGATGAAGAAACTGGCCTTGCGCGCATGAGTCGACTCTTGAAGCGCATGGAACAACAAGCAAACCTTGTGCGTGAGAGCTTTACGGATCCCTCACAAGAGTTTGAGACAGACGTGCGCGCGGCTTACAAAGTCTGCATGGGGCTTGTGGTGGTACGTTGCCCTGCTTTAGATTCCTTGGCAGGAGAATTTGGACACAACTTTGCCAACATGGCTCTTGCCTCATGGGCTGGCGCTCTTCAAGAAAAGGTTCCTTCTGAGGCTCTTGCCGCGCGCAGTGGCCACAACGAGTGTACCATTCTCTTGCCCCTTGCCACACGTACCCAATGCCAAGGCCTTGCACAAGACATTCTCACGCATATGGAGCAGCTGACGCTCGTCCACGAACACAGCAAACGCACCATACGCCTGCATGGTGTGGCAGGTTTTGCCCTCTACCCTCAAGATATGGACAGCAGGCGTCTTTCCCTCTCCATGGCAGAACAATCACAACACATGCTTCATAAAGCGCGCCTTGCCACAGATATTGCCTATGAGCGCAGCACATTCTTATCCCGCGAAGAAAAAGCACTGCCGGCTAACCGTGTGCTTGCCTTTGGCAAAGCCTTGACACAAGGTGGCCTTGTGCGCCACGTCTTGTCACGCGACCATGTGATGACAAATCTTGGCAAACATGTGGGCGCACAAGAAGGCCAGCGCTTCCTCGTGTGGGGCATACGCACCGACAAAGCAGAATACAAAGGGGAGGTTGTGCTTATTGACGTGCGCAAGAACCATTCTGTGGCAGAGGTTTTGCACTTTGCCGATGCGGCATGGCTTTGGGAAGTGGGCGATTCTTTATATATTGCTCACAGTTCTGAAAAATATTTTGCAAAAAATTTACCACACACCGCCAAGAGCACCGAAACACAGGCAGATACCGCTCAAAAAACACCTCTTATCGCCACAGAGCATACGCCCGGCCTGCTGCCTCACAGTGCCTTTTTGCAACGCGTAACCAAGGAAATCGACACACTCAACGCATTTACACTGGCGCTGGTGCGGCTTCAACCCCACGATGACACGGACGTTCACAGCAACATGTCTCCCCTTATCACCCTATGTCAACAAAAAAATCTCTTGCCACACACCCCATCGGCAAAAGACGATAACAACGCGCACAGCCCCCTCTTTGGCGGTCGTTACGGAGAAACCAGCCTCATATTTTTTCACACAGCAAGCGATGTCAAAGTCGTCCAAAACCTCTACCAAGACCTTGCCCACGAAGCCTCGCGTGCCGCGTGCCCCATTGCCATTGGCATTGCAAGCTATCCTTTTTTGGCATATGCCAAGGCAGATATGCTTGAGTGTTGCCACAAGGCTTTGGATCTTGCCATGCTCTTACCCTTGCCGCACGTAGGCATGATGGATTCTTTGGCACTCAATATCAGTGCAGACCAATACTACAGCCGAGGCGACATTTTTGGTGCTGTGGAAGAATATAAACGCGCCATCCTTGCGGACGATAAAAACGCCATGGCATGGAATTCTCTTGGCGTATGCATGGCTTCCCTTGCGCGCCCTACAGAAGCACGGCAGCACTTTAAAAAAGCCCTGTCACTCTGGAAAAAAATGTCCTTAAGCCCTGAACAATATGAAGAATTTACCGCAACTCTCTACAATTTGGGAACCGTATGTCAAAAACTTGATGACACACGTGCCGCAGCCACGTATTTCCGCCAATGTATAAAGGAAGACGAGACGCATTTTTACGCCTATTTGCGCCTAGGTCAACTGGCTGAAAAAGCCGAGCGGTATAGCCAGGCGCGACAATATTACACAAAGGCCGCCCAGCTTGCATCCCCCGATGGCGATACCTTCTACACAAAACACAGCGGCGTGGCTCACCGACATCTGGCTCGTGTGGCACTGCTGCAAGACAAAGAAGCAAGCGCACGCGAACTACTTCACGAAGCTCTGCTACGCAATCCGGACGATGCCGAGGCTCTTTCCATGCTGGCAAAAATATATATGGAAGCCGGGGAAGACCCACAAATGTCCGAAATGCTTCTCAGAAAAAGCCTTGGCCTACGCCCTGAACAAGCAGAAACGTGGCAACTTTTTGCCCGTTGCTTGCGCGCACAAGGGCAAGAGAGCGCCGCGCTTGAGGCACAGGATAGAGCTGCCAATCTGTAACAGCCCGTTGACACAAGGCAGTCAACAGGCTGTTCATCTTTACTATGAGAGAGCAACATGTCCTATGTAAATTCCCGCGTCTTTGATCCACAAGATTTTGCACTCACTGAAGAAGATTTTTTACGCCTTGATGAACCGCGACCACTGGGTCTGACAGGTCATATGCGCGTACGCAACGAAGCATTGACCTTGCGAGCCAGCCTTGATTCGTGCCTCCCATTCTTGGACGAGCTGATTATTACCTACAATGACTCAAACGACGCCACGGAAGAAATCTTACTGGAATATGCAGCCTTGTATTCACAAAAAATCCGTCTTTTTTGGTATCCTTTGGAATGGGGTTCATGCCGCGGACAATTACAGGCACGACCTCTAGGGCATTTGGCGCACTTCACAAATTTTGGCTATACAAAATTGCATTATGCATTTTACATAAAGCTTGATGCCGATCAAGTGTACTTTACTGAAAAAATGCTTTTTATCAGAGAGGCACTTTTGCATATTGTGGAAAAAGTACATCGTGGCACCGACACAGCCCCTCCTCTCAAAAGTACACAAGAACCTTACGCATTCTATGAAAAAATTCTCACAAAAGCCTTAACAGAGCACAACGCGGTCACATTTACCCTTTCAGGCTTGGAAACGTGCTATAAAAACAACGATTTCTACATACATACACGGGAAAACCTTGACGAAATGCCACTCTTCAATGGAATATTCGGAGATACCTTCCTCACATGCCCCACCTCTGCACAAAGATTTCATATGCAAGAGGATTATTTCGAAGTTTTTCCACACACGCATACCCATAGCGTTGCCCTTGGCCTCATCTGGGTACACTTTGGCAGCCTAAAACGCAAAATACAGTATCCACACAGCGACATTATTCCGCTACGCAAGGCACGCTGCTTTTCTTGGAACAGTGTCTATGAACAAATAAACACAAAAGCCACGACAGACATCAAAATGCACAATGCCTACAACAATGTGGGGCGTAGATTTTGGGAAAGAGATGTTCATACATTCGTCACGGAAGAATTTTACGAGCTGTATTGCGCACGCATCCTACCACTGGCAAGGACATATTTTACGCAACAGACTGTTCAGGAATGATTGCTTAAGGAGCACTTTTTGAGTTTTTTTGAGTATTTTTTTGAGGGGGCGTGTGTCCTTTAGGGGGAAACTTTTTTAGGAAGAAAAGCTTTTCCCCCACACCATCGCTGCTCTCGATGCCCGTACGCCT
>CAYJPE010000261.1:0-3873 GCA_964371965.1 uncultured Desulfovibrionaceae bacterium | reverse complement strand
GGAAAACTTTTTGGCGCTAGCAAAAGTTTTCCCCTTCCTCCCCCACAAAAAAATGCCGTGAGAATACCGTGCGCGTCCATAACACATGCCTCACAAGACCTTGCTTGCTATTCTATGCAAGCTTGTGATATCCAAGGTGACGTCATGAGGCAAGACATCATAATGCAGCGTGCGCTTCACGCAATCTGCCTTTATTGTAGCACTGGCAAAAAAATTCACATTCAATTACATCAGCGTTTCTTAGGGACACTTTGAGCACCTGCCCACAAGGCCACATGCCTTGCTCGTTCAAAAAAACTGAGATACGAGGAGAACATTTTTTTTCATGGACACATATCAAGGTGAACAACATCCACAACATGCCGAGACAAAAAAACAGCATCAAAAAAGAAGCTTCTGGGCTGCATGTGGGCGTTATTTTATCTATATACTTATACTTTCGGTATTTCTTGCCCTACTCGCCATGGGCGGTATCGCTTATTTACTCTATCAAGACCCCGTCGCTCTGAGTAAAAAAGTTTCGGAAGAAATATATGCACGGACAGGAATGCAGATGCAATTTTCGCAACTGGACATTGCCTTGCTTCCCGTACCCTCATTGATACTGCACAAGGTACACGCACAACATGCAGATATCTCTTTTTCCATGGCCGAAATCAGCGTCAGCCCTTCCCTGCTCGATGTTGTGCAAGGCGACATTATTATTGACAGTATGGTGCTTGTGAAACCTCACATAGAGGGCAGTATGCCCGCACTAAAGCAGGAAACACGTGCGCCCGAACACACGCCGGAACAGCGTGTGGACTTAGAATTCTCACTGAAAGAATATCTTCATGCCACCATAAAGCGCCATACCGTGAACCTCCCCCTCTCATTGCAGGGCAGTTCCATAGCAATACGCGAAGGCACTGTGCGCCTTGTGCACGGTCAAGAACGCATAATGGCAGACGACTTGTCTGTTGAAGTGACATTTGGCAAAAGCGCCATGACCGACAATGTCAACACACTCACCATAGCAATAGAATCCTCTGCTTCCCATGTGCGTACAGAATCTGTAGACGACCTCAAAAGCCCGGAACATCCGCTCACTCTGGAAAAAGACACGAGAACATCCTTCGACAACATACACGTGGCAACCCAGCTTCAATTTGTCACAAACAACAGCCCGCACGAAGCCCAAGCATGGCAACTGCACACAGCACATGCAGATGTGGAAACAGACATTCATGTCACTGATATAGTGCAAAAAACGCACTTCGCCGCCACAATCGACCTTGATTTTCACAGTTCACGCGTGCAAGATCAGGACGACACAGCCCTTGCCACAATCCAATGGGCAACACGTGGCGATTTTTTATGGCATAAGGCACCCATCACCTTTGCCATATCGGGGAAGGCCGCAATGTCCGGCGAAGACGACCTGCGCTTGGAGAGCGTGGATATTGGCCTTGAAAATGATCGTCTCATACTCAACGGACTGCTCAAAGATGTCACAAGCGCACCAAGCCTCCAAGGTGTCTTGGACATAGAGCGTGTGAGCTTAACACAATGGTTTGGCTTTGCACGCATTCTCCCACCGGGTCTGCGGTATTCTCTCAATGACATTCGTGGAAGCCTTGCCTTTACCCTCGACGAACATTCCCTCGATGTCCCGCATATTGACGCAAGAGCCGCCGAGGCGCACTTTTTAGGACGTGGTGGTGTGGCCTCATGGGATGATGTGGTGATTTTTTTAGATGTCACCACGCCGCAAGTGGCGCTTCTTCACGCTTTTTCCGAGGCAGAAGGTGTGGATGCGCCTGTTATCACCTTTCATCACGAACCTCTCACCCCCATCCCCGGCACGCCGGAGGCCATAAACTTGCCGGGCCCCACCATTAATTATGACATTAACGTGAACGCCGACAAAGTAGATGTATGGTCACTGCGGGTGGGTGGGGTACGTTTTCGCTGTTTACCGGCTGCCGATGTGACGAAGGGCGACAATGCCAAGGATAAAACACTGACAAAGCTCCCCAAAAACACGCCGAAAAACTCCGTGCTTATGGCTTTTCGTGTGGCAGACCTCTACGGCGGTCGTGCTGACGGGGACTTATGGCTCTACCCTCTCCAAACGAAAAATGCGGAAAAAAATGACACGGGATACAGCATACGTGCTGCCGTACGCCATGTTCGCATTGAAGAAATTCTGTCACGCTTTCGAAATGATCCCGGCTTGCAGCCCATAGGGGGACGGCTGTATATTGATACATTTTTTACGGCAAAAGGCCAACATTTAAACGAATTTTTGCTCTCGCACAAAGGACATATGGCCGCACGCGTCGAAAAAGGTTTTTTGGCTAGAGAAAACAAAAAATTTCAAAACTTTGAAACACTTCAGCTTGATGCTACACTCCAGTCCAATGCCGTCACGGCGGCTGTGCCCGGCACATTGCCGGACATTTTGCGCTATAACGGCCAGTGGCACATGGATTTAAAAGCTCAAGATCTGGACGTAAAAACCCGCCTCAAAGGAAATATCAGCTTTTCGGGAGAAGATTACGCCACCATCAAGTTTGATCGCCTTTCCGGCACTATAGATACCGCTCTCGCCGCGCCCATGAGCCCTATAAAAAGAGCTTTTTCGCCAAGTATCGATGGCTCTTTTTCCCTCAACACAAAGAATAAAGTCTTTCAGGTACACTCTGCAGACATGCGCCTTCCCGAATTGAGCAATCTCGTCATTACAGGTTCGGGGGCACTGCATTTCGCAAAAGAGCTTCGCTTTATCGGCGCGCTGGAATGCCGCACCAAGACCCTCTCTTCTGTTTTGCACAGCCTATTTCAAGGAAAAAAAGAGGCGTACTTGCCCAATGCGCCGCAAGATGCCCATCTCAAAGCACAGGTAGAATTTGCCAAAAGCGAGCTTGTCTTGGATGAGATTGTTGCCGCATGGGGAGATGACTTGGCAGTACAGGGAAAAATTCAAGGCTCTTTTGAAAAAAAACCGCTGTGGAACATTGCGCTCAAGGGCACCATGTTGGATTGGGATGCTCTTTTTCCTTCTGACACAACAGAAAAACGCCCGCCGACGAAGCCGTGGTCGTGGAAGTGGCTCAACGACTTTGATGCGCAAGGCACGGTGGACTTGGACATGCTTCGCATAAGTCGCATTGCTTTCACCAAGGTACACATTCCCATACGCATTCAGCAAGGCCGCTTAAGCTGCACATCCACATTTGCCCTCTATGGCGGCACGGGAGAAGCCACCTTTGCCGGATTATTGGCAGAAAATGCCCTTAATGCTCAAGGAGGGCTGACCATAACACAGATGCAACTCCCCCTCATGAGCGCCTCGCAACAATTGCCCACGCTCATAGGCGGCACAGGCAATGCGTGGTTTTCTGTGCAAGGAAAGCTCCAAAACGCCGCCGACGCACTCCATGTTCTTGAAGGCACATGGCGCATCAAGCTTCTGGACGGTTTTTTGCAAGAACGCCATGAAGATGGCTCCCTCAAAGACTCCATGACGCGCTTCGACAGTGTGGAAGATGCAGGGACGCTTTCTAACGGCATTTTAAAAAGCAACAACTTTCAAGTCAAAGGGCCGGATATGACCGTTTCCGGCAATGGTACGGTGAATTTTGTGAATAAAACCCTGGATATCAGGTGGCTTGTCAGCTCATCCGGATTTTCAGACATACCCGTGCGCTTTCATGGAGATATGAATAATCCGCAACGAGAAATTGGGACAGGCGCCGTCATTATGCAGGCTATTTTAGGCGTTTTTGGCATTTTCGGCTCATTTGTCACAGGCTTCTTTGAACTCTTTCAATGAGTAATTATTTTTCTTGAGGGGGGAAGGGGATCTTTCCCCTTAGGAAGGGACAGGTG
>CAYJPE010000260.1:0-3879 GCA_964371965.1 uncultured Desulfovibrionaceae bacterium | reverse complement strand
CCCCCCCCCCCCCCCCCCCCCCCCCCCCCCCCCCCCCCCCCCCCCACAAAAAAATGACATGAGAATGCCGTGCATTATGTGTACACGTGATAATTTTTCTTGCTCATGGACGGAATAATGCCTACACTGGGTAAATACGCCATGGCTTAGCAGGCCGTTGAAAAAAGGCAATCTGCGGCGTCAACGAAAAAATCCTGACATCTTATGTATGTCTAATACACCGCGATGCCAGGATTTTTTCGTTTCCTTGCATCTCACCTTTTTTGAACGGCCTGTGAATTTGGAGTTTTTCAACAGGCTGTTAGCTGAAATATCGCTTATATTTCAGTCTTTCATATGGAGCGTCAACAGTTTGCCAAACCGGCATGGTATTCAAATGACCTTCCTTGCACTGCATATGCAAGATTTTTGCGCTCCATGATAAACACACATCATCAAACACAGGAGACTCATATGCGTTCCACGTACTTTTGTGCAGTTTTTTGCACAGTTTTTTACCTCATATCAGCATTTCCTCACCTATCTTTGAGTCAAAACGTCGACACGAAGGCAGCGGAGGCTTGGCAGGAGGCGATATTCAAGGAGGATTTAAAACAGATGCAGCGCTTTCTTGACGAGGGAGTGGACATCAATACACGCAATGAGGAGGGAGAGACGCCCCTCATGATAGCAATCACATATGAGATGGAGGACGCGGTTGCCTTCCTCTTGGCGCGTAAGGCCGATATGAATACAGAAGACATACATGGGAGAACGCCGTTTTTGCTTGCCATCGAAGAACAAAATAAGAGCATCATCCAAGCATTCTTGGATCATGGGGTAGATATCCATGCAGAATGTACAAAAGGCTATACGCCCATCATGATTGCCGCCGTAGTTTTGGACGTAGAACTCGTGCAACTTTTCTTGAGCCATAAGGTAAATCTCGACGTACGGGAACACGAATTAGGCTGGACAGCGCTCCGACTTGCGCTATTGTCTTACCCCAGATATCCCGAAAAGGCCAAAGAAGTCATAGAGCTTTTGCTTAACAATAATGCGGATGTAAATAGTCAAGACCTTGATGGCGCTACGATTTTGATGAACGCGAGCTATATGACTTATACAGAGCTTGTCGCACTTTTTTTGAAGCATAATGCGGACACAAATCTGCAAACTGTAGACGGTACGACGGCTTTGATGCTTGCCGCTGACTCTATCCGCAACGACGACATTGTCCGCTTACTTTTAGACCATAATGCAGATATGCATATAAAAAATGATAAGGGTCAAACAGCCTTGACCATTGCTATGGAACATAATGCCCACAAAATTGCCGACCTGCTGCGCGCGCATCAAAGCATGGAAGAAACGCATAAGTAAGGAATTATTTTTTTCTTGAGGGGATAAGGGGATCTTTTGCCAAAACCCAAAAGTTTCACCCTAAAGGGCACACGCCCCTTCCCCCCCCAAACTCCCCCCATCCCCTCAAAACGCTTTAATTATTCTTCAACCAGTGAGAAAAGAAAAGTGCCTTTCCGGAATTATTATGTTTTTTTATTTAATCAACATCTCAATAAAATCTTACTCGGCTTTTTGTGCATGCTCAGCTGCAAGGCGCGCGGTCATTTCTGACACACGCGGCAACTCATCGGCTGTCACATCAAGAGCCCTGCGGACATCCTCTTCGGAATGAGCCGCAGACAAGAAGAAACGCAAGCGAGCCGTGCCTTCCTTGACGGCGGGAAAAGTGATGGGCATAGCATAAATGCCTTTGTTGAAAAGAGCATTGGCCATAAAACCTGCTGTCATGGAATCACCCACAATGACGGGAACATTGGCATACCCCTGTGCCACGCCTGTATCCAATCCCAAGCTCTTGGCATAGTCTAAGAAATATTTGCTGATGGCTTGCAATTTCAGCACGCGCTCCGGTTCGCGCAGCATGATATCAAGGGCAGTTTTGCAAGCCACAGCCACAACGGGCGACATGCCAACGCTAAAGACAAAGCCCGGCGAGCCGTATTTGAGGTATTCTATAAGCTCATGACTGCCCGCAATAAAACCACCACAGCCGCAAAAAGACTTGCTCAAGGTGCTCATCCACATATCCACATCTGTGGCGGCCACACCAAAGTGCTCTCTGGCACCGCGCCCCGTGGCACCAAGGGTACCAAGGGAGTGAGCCTCATCCACAAGGAGCATACAGTTATATTTCTTTTTCAACTCCACAATACGCGGCAAGTCAGGCAAATTGCCGTCCATACTAAAAAGCCCTTCCGTCACAATGACGGCACGGCGGTACTCCGTGCGCTTTTCGCGCAAAATCTTTTCAAGGGCATCGTTGTCATTGTGCGGATAGGAAATACGCGTGGCACCGGACAGCCTTGCCCCTTGCAAGAGGGAATTGTGGGCAAGATTGTCGTGCAAAATGAGATCGCGCGAACCAAAAAGAAAACCTAGCGTCGACACATTTGTGGCGTGTCCGCTTACGTAGACGATACAATCTTCCACATCATACAACTTGGCAAGAGCCTCTTCAAGCTCTCGGTGCGGCGGGCGCTCACCACCCACAAGCCGACTGGCCCCCGCGGACGTGCCAAAGATACGTGCGGCCTGTGTGACGGCGTCGGTAATTTCGGGGTGACTGTTGAGGTCGAGGTAGTCATAGGTAGAAAAGTTTAAATATTCCTTCCCTTCAATGGTGGTCGTGGCCTTTGCTGCCCTCTCATGGCACAGGAAGAGTGGGTTACGCATGCCAAGAGTAGCACCCATGGCAACAAGTCGTTCAAAGGAAAGCTTATTGCGCATACGATTGAAGCCCAACGAAGAGTCGTGATCGTCCATTTCTTCGTCATGCTTTTGTGGCGGTACTGCTGTCGTTGCGGCGTTCAACTGCTCCTGTTTTGTCATGATATCTCCCAAAATCTTTATTATAATAAGGTGTTGCCGAACACATACCACGTGGCAACATGTACACATTTTTTATTATGCCCCAGAAGTTGTACTCTATACTCTATTTTTTTTTCGCTGGCAAGGATTTTTGCAAGAGAATACGCTGGCATTCCACATCATTCTCAGTGTATTTTCCCCCTCCGCATGCTTTGCTTGTTTTCCCTAGCAGCCCGTTGAAAAACTCAAATTTTCAGGCTGTTCAAAAAGTGTGAGATACAAGGAAGACGCGCTTGCTTTGAGGGAATAGACTCTTATCGGCCTGTTGAAAAACTCAATTTCCAGCAGTACGTTCAAAAAGTGCCCCTCTGCAAAGATCGCAAGGAAGCGAAAAAATTTAAGCATCACATTGTATTGGGCATACATAACAGCCTGTTGAAAAACTCCAAATTCACAGGCCGTTCAAAAAAGGTGAGATGCAAGGAAACGAAAAAATCCAGGCTTCGCGGTGTATTAGACATACATAAGATGTCTGGATTTTTTCGTTGACGCCGCAGATTGCCTTTTTTCAACGGCCTGATAAGATGTTTGGATTTTTATCCCCCTATCCGAAGGGGACGCAGCAGATGGGGTTTTTTCAACGGACTGTCATGGTATTTGACCGAAAAAGCAACTCAAGCCTGACACAGAGCCCGCTTCGATAAGGGCGAAAGAGCGCATTTGACGACAGCGCCTAAAACTTGTGTTTCATACTCTTTCACATGACCCACACGCACAAAAAGCATCCCATCGTAAAAACAATAACTACAACTATTGACAAAGTATAAAAGTTATATTATAGACAAATTGCTGGGAACTTATCCATTTTTCATACTAAACTGTCATGAATGTATCATGAATCCGACGCGCAACGATACATTTGACAGCCCGTTGAAAAAGTGCAATCTGCGGCATCCCCTTCGGATAGGGGGATAAAAAGTCAAACCGCTTATGTATGTCTCATACGCG
>CAYJPE010000259.1:0-3881 GCA_964371965.1 uncultured Desulfovibrionaceae bacterium | reverse complement strand
ATTTTATCAGGCATCCACATCAGAAATGTTTGGCCTTGTGCAAGAATCCATTCAGAGCGAAAAAACGCCCTTCTATCCGCGCTCACCCTATGGCGTGGCGAAAGTATTTGCCCACTGGATGACCATCAACTATAGGGAAAGCTATGACCTCTATGCATGTTCGGGTATTTTGTTCAACCATGAGTCCACCTTGCGCGGCGTCGAATTTGTTACGCGTAAGGTAACTATGGCAGTGGCGCGTATTAAAGCCGGGTTGCAGAAAGAGTTAAGACTCGGAAATATTGACGCAAAGCGCGATTGGGGACATGCGAAGGATTATGTGCAGGCCATGTGGCTTATGTTGCAACAAGACAAGGCAGATGATTTTGTCATAGGTACGGGGCGAACCACGTCTGTACGGGATATGTGTAAAATTGCCTTTGAACATGTGGGCTTAAATTATGAAGATTACGTGGTCATTGACAGACAGTTCTTCCGCCCCGCAGAAGTGGAACTGTTGATAAGCAATCCCGGAAAAGCAAAAGAAAAATTGGGCTGGCAGGCTACCACGAGCTTGGAAGAGATGATTTGCGAGATGGTGGACGCCGACATAAAAAGGCTGCCGAGCTAAAACTTGCATAGTTAAAAGTGACAAGGACAGCGCATTTTATGAAAAAAGCACTCATAACAGGCATCACAGGGCAAGACGGCGCCTATTTGGCGCAGTTACTCTTGCAGCACGGCTACGAAGTATACGGCGTGCATCGCCCATCGAGTGCTTCGCAAAATCCTCTTTTCCGCTTGCAATGGTTGGGTGTGGCAGATGCTGTGGCGCTGCTGCACGGTGATTTATTGGACGCGGCGAGTTGTGACGCGCTTGTACAGCAGGTGCAGCCGGATGAGGTGTATAATCTTGCAGCCCAGTCGTTTGTACAGCTTTCATGGCAGCAACCGCAAGCCACGGCCGCAGTCACAGGGATGGCGGTGCTGAACTTGCTGGAAGCCCTGCGAGTACATGCGCCGCGTGTGCGTTATTTTCAAGCCTCGTCTTCGGAGATTTTTGGACGCATATATGAGCCCATCCAGAGTGAGACATCCCCGCGTCATCCGCGATCTCCCTATGGTGTCGCCAAACTTTTTGGGCACTTGGCAACTATAAATTATAGAGAAAACCATGGCATGTACGCTTGTTCAGGGATTTTGTTTAACCACGAATCACCCTTACGCGGTGAAGAATTTGTCACTCGCAAAGTGACGAAGGCCGTGGCGCGCATTAAGGCGGGACTGCAAAACGAGCTACGCTTAGGAAATATCGACGCAAAACGCGATTGGGGGCATGCACGGGACTTTGTGAAAGCCATGTGGCTCATGCTCCAACAAGGCGCACCGGATGACTTTGTCATCGGGACGGGCACGACCACGTCCGTGCGACATATGTGCAAAATCGCCTTTGCCCATGTGGGTCTGAATTATGAGGATTATGTGGTCATCGACAAGGAATTTTTCCGCCCCGCAGAAGTGGATTTTTTGATTTGCAATCCGGCGAAAGCGCGGGATAAACTTAAATGGCAATCCACGACGACACTGGAAGACATGATTTGTGAGATGGTGGATGCGGATGTGGAGCGGGTGAAGAAAAATGGGTAAAGGAACGTATGTCAATGTGCGTAGAGCGCAAAAGGAATGCCGGTGCTGTATTTAAAAGATATTGAATGCTATGAAGGCAACGAATTTATCAGTCGCGCCTATACGGCAATTCTTCGCAGAAATGCAGATAGTGAGGGTATCGCCCACTATGGCGCGTTGTTACATCACGGCAAGTTGCGTAAAATAGACATTATCGTGCGCCTGCGCCTTTCTCCGGAAGGCCGCCGCCAGAATGTCGAAATAGAGGACTTCTGGCTCAAGGCATGCTTCTCCTTGATACGCCAAGTCCCTGTTTTTGGAAAAATTGTATTTTTCCCGTTCGATTTCTTGCTTGCCCCCATTCATATAGCGCATTTGTCACAACAAAGCGCCCAATTGCAAAGAATTATTTTTGATATACAGTCACGCACTGCTGGAAACATCCAAGCGAAACTTGTGCGCCTTGAGGACGAAAACAGACGACTGGCGCATGCTTTAAATGACTCCCTAGATATCATGAGCGCATTGAAGAAACACACCGAAGACCATGCTGCAAAAGCGCAAGAAAATGTGGAAACGATGCGCGCACATGTAGAGGCGGTTTTGACGCAGTCGTTGCAGGCTCACGAAAATACCCTCGAAGAAAATATTGCCCTCATGCGCGATGCATTGCAGGAACACAGCGAAGGCACGACGCAGCGCATTGACGCATTCATTGCCAAACAAGAGGCCGAACGTCCTGTCCCCTTTACGGAACTGGATATATACCCTGCCTTTGAAGACCGTTTTCGGGGGACTACGGAAGAGGTCTTACGTCGCTTTTCAGGGTCATATACGTCCTATGTAGACCACGTATGTGCTTCGTTTAATAATTCAATCGAAGTCTTGGATGTTGCCTGTGGACGTGGAGAATGGTTGCAACTTATGCAGCAAAAAGGCATTCAAGGACGAGGCGTTGACAGTAATGTAGGAATGGGCAAATGGTGCACAAATCTTGGGCTAGATGTAGTTGTAATGGATGCTCTTGAGTATTTAAAGAGCGCAGAAGAAAATACTGTACATATCATCACTGCATTTCATTTTGTAGAACATATTTCAGTACATGTCTTGATTGACTTTTTAAAACTTGCCAAAAAAGTTCTCGTTCATGGCGGTATGCTTGTCTTGGAAACTCCAAACCCTAAGAATGTAGCTATTGGAGCCTGTGGTTTTTACGCAGACCCTTCACATGAGCGACCTATAGTTCCTGAAACATTAGATTTTTTTGTATCCTCTGCTGGTTTTGGTCGGATTGAAACAGTTTTTTTTGACGACAAAGATGGAAAACGCACCTCTGTATGTGCTAACACTAATGAAAGTGCATATTACGTAAAGCGCATGCATGAAAGTTATGAATATGCCATCATTGCTTATAAGCCCTAGGGGGATAATGATGAAAAATCTTTTAGATGAAATCGATTCGAAAATTGCCAACCTCATTCTTGAGTTTGCACCTCAAAAAAACCATATCAGTATTGATAAAAATGATAATTTTTCAAAAACTTATTTGAGTAGCACTGAAAAGAGCAAGAAAATTCTTCTTATCTTTCATATGAATTTTTTAGATAAATCAAATGGTGCAAACTTGTATGTATATCAAATGATGAAATATCTAAAATCTCAAGGATATTTAATTGATTTTTTTTCATGCAACAGAAGCTATGATTTTACTAACATACATGATACGAACGTTGAAAACATTATTAACAATTTCTATATAATAGACTATAATATTATTAAAAAGGATAGCACACGTGATTACACGCAGATATCATGGGTAAATGATGCGATTTTAAATAAATTTCAAGAAGTGATTTTAGAAAATCATTATGACTTTATAAATATTCATTATATTCAATGGTTTGACTTAATAAAGTTTTCTAAAATTTCTGACACTACTAAAGTTATATACGGAATGCAAGATTTGAATTTTATTCAAGCCCACTATCATGATAGTAATGCACCGGAGTCTTTTTCGGAAGAATTGGCTCTGTTGCAGCATGCAGATGAAATCAGTTGTGTCTCATATGACGAAATGCTCTTTTTTAAAAAATTTTTTCCCGATAAAAAGTTTACATTTCATCCACATTTTTCCAAAGAAATTACGTTAAATATCCATGAGGATTCAAAAGACATTGATGTGCTATTTTTAGCAGCAAATAATTTTTATAATACAGATGGTTTAGAATGGTTTTTAGACAATGTATGCCCTTTACTTGATGCAGACATAAAAATTG
>CAYJPE010000258.1:0-3890 GCA_964371965.1 uncultured Desulfovibrionaceae bacterium | reverse complement strand
GGGGAATCTTTTGGGTTTTGGCAAAAGATCCCCTTCCCCCCTCAAGAAAAAAAATCACCTCTCAAAAAAAATCACCGGGGAATCTTTTGTGTTTTCAAAAACTTTATAATAATTGAGGGAATCATCATGCATTACACGGGAACAACATTTCGACCACCGGTGGAAGCCATGCTTGGCACACAGCTTTTGCAGGTCACTGTTGGCTGTGCCCACAATAAGTGTCACTTTTGCACCATGTATGATGCCGTCACCTTTTGTGTGGAACCCTTGGCGCAGATAGAAAGTGATGTCAAAGAGCTGCGCAAAACACATGCGCGTATCGATCGGATATTTCTTGTCAATGGAGACGCTTTTGTTTTGAGCAAAAAACGCTTGCAGGCCATTACAGACATCATTATACACCACATTCCGGAAGTGTCCGTCATCACCATGTATGCATCCATCAATAATGTGAAAGCAAAAAGTGATGAAGATCTTATTGCCATCAAACATATGCGTATCAATGACTTATGGATGGGAGTAGAAACAGGTCACGCACAAAGTCTTCAATATATTAACAAAGGTCATACGCTGGACGAAGCACGAAGGCAACTTTTGCGCCTCAACAGCTTTGGTATCCGACACAACGACAGCTTTATGCTTGGTGTTGCCGGGGCAGGTAAGGGTATAGAAAATGCAGTGGCAACCGCCGCATTCATCAATGAGACACAAGCACGCATTCTTTGGTTTGGCACACTTGGCATTTTTGAGGGCAGCAAAATGCACACAGACATGCTACGCGGGCATTTTACGCCCGCCACGGAACTTGAAATTCTCCAAGAAGAAATGAAAGTCCTTGAATGTATTGCGCTTGAAAATGTCCCCTTTTATGGTATACATCCCACAAATACGAGCAGTGTGCATGGCATACTTCCAAAAGATAGAGAAGATATGATTGGCGAAATCCAAGACTTTATTGTGTATGCAGATAAGGATTTTTTGAACCGAGCGCAAGTGCGTTCTGCATTATGACAGCGCAAGGCATGACACAAGAGCCTGTTTATCTATGCTTTTCTTCCTCTGTCCATTGGCTGTAGGGTTGACGCGCCAAGAAATTGTTGCGATATCGTGGGTCATGGGTCACTTCTAAGCCAAGCCACGAAGGTTTTTGAAAGCTTTCTTCCTCACGTGAAAGCTCTATTTCAGCCACGACAAGTCCGGAATTTTCTTGTAAAAATTCGTCAATCTCCCATATATGTTCGCCAACACGCACTTTATGGCGCATCTTGTGTATGGTAGGCTTATGTACCATATCAGCTAAAAGCTCTGTGGCGTCCTCAAAAGGAATGGCATATTCAAATTCCACCCGACGAATGCCATCCTTAGGCCCCTTAATGGTCAAAAAGGCGGCATCATTCTCGGTGCGCACACGCACAAGACATTGTGTGGTGGAATACACATATCCTTGATGCAAAAGGTAGGACTCTGCCTCATGCCGCCAGTCCTCATTTGTAATCAAAAACTTTCGCTCAATTTCCGTATACATATGTCTCCTCTTCTCAGGCTGTTGCAAAACTCACACTTCGCAAGCTGTTCACAAGGCCTTTTTTCAACGGGCTGTTAGGGGTACCTATAATCCCACACATTCTTCCACGCCCCCTCATGGGTCACATCCGATATCACAATACAGCTCTCTGGCCTTTGTATGGCGCGACAAAAAGCCTGACTTATGCGCGGCGGGACAATGTCATCATCGATGCTGCTCATATGTCTTTGAGGAATATGTTGCACTTTGCTTGCCACATCTATGGGATTTTGCGAGCCTTTAAGCGGCGTGACATTATGCACATTCGTCCACAAAGCATGATCCAAATTGCCGGCAACACTGCCAATAAAATGCACGTCCGAGCGTTGCGCCGCTGCAAGCACTGCAAGGCCGCCACCGCCGGAAAAACCAATAATACTTACAGTCTGCGCGCCTGCACGACGCTTTGCGATACTGATGGCCTCATTGGTGGCGCTTATGACTTCGGGTGCAAAGCGGTGTGATGTCCAATATTGACGACTACACATGCGTGTGTCGGCATCTGTCACATATTGGCACGGGCGTGCAAGGTACATAACAGCATCTGCAGAAGGATCTTGTTGCGCCATACGCAAACTTATAGCCTTTGTGGGGGTGGGGTCATCTGAAGGGCGTGTGCGCGTCAACCATGCAAGGCCGTCGCCTTCAATATACACGCGTAAATTTGTGCTGCCACCGCGGGCAGGGCGCAGCAAAGAATACAAAGTGAATGTTGCAGTATGTACTTTCAGCTCACGAAACTCCGAACCCACTTGCGCCGAATCTACCTCATCGCGCCCGTCTTGACTCAATGCACACCCACCGAGCAAGAAAAACAACGCACATGAGGCAAAAAAATACAGATCTTTGCAACGCTTCATAGATTTTATCCTTTATTTTCCACATATTTTTTTTGTTGTACTCGCACAAACAAGGCCACACAGGCTACAACACAACTGACAAAAAGAGCGGCCTGAACAAAGACACTGACATAACTCAAACCCCAATTCAAAATAAATCCCCCCATAAGCGTTGCACTCACCGTGCTGGCATCGTAGGTAAGCATCATGGTATTCGCATTGAGGGAGCGTGTCTCGTCTGTGGACGTTTCATAAATGGAGGCCGCAATCAAGGGATATAAAAAGCCCACGGCAAGACCATAGATGGTCGCCAAAGGATACAGCGCCCATGTGGGAGCAAGAGCAAAGCCCAATATACACGATGCCATAACAAAGGCACAACAAGACGTACTGAAAAAACGCGGCAAGGTATCAATGCGTTTACTCATGACAAGGCGCGTCAACATGATCATGGCACATGTTATGACAAAGAAAATCCCCAAGGGAGTGCCCTTTTGCACGCACAAACTTTTGGTAAAGTAATTCACAATAACAATGCCATATCCAAAAAGAAAGGAGGCAAGAAAAAGCAGGCCGATACCCGTATGCCGCATGCTGTGCCACGCGTGTTTCAAAGAAAATGTGTTCGTAATGTGCTCAATGGGATGATCTTTAAGACGCCATGTCAAAAGCCCCAAACAAAATAAAGCAGGCACGCCAAGGAGCGCTGTATAACTGTACAAATAGGCAGCATGTGGCAAATACGGCAATATAAGCTCTGCAATGGCAGGGACAATGGCAAAGGGCAAGAGCATAGTAAGGGAAAAGAGCCCAAAAGCACGGGCACTTTGCCCCTTGGGAATGCACTGCACGAGCATATTCACCGCGGAACTATGCATGGCCGCAAAACACACACCCTGCCCTATGCGCAACAAAAAAATGGAAAGGGGCGTTGTCACAAAGCCATACAAAACCATAAGGATACTGTTGCACAACAAAGCGCAGGCCATAAGCACAACACCCTTATGATGCAAAAGCCAAATACTCACCACAGGGCGCATACATAAAACAGCCATGCCCATGGCCGCCAACAAAACGCCACGCCATTCCGGCAGTACGGCATTTTCGGCAAGAAAGTACTCAAAACCGTAAAAAATGGCAAGATACGTATTGGCAAACATGGAAATAAGGAAGAGGAGAGAAAACTCCATGCTCCAAAGAGAAGCCCGATTCCGGTCGTGTGTCATATGCTTCAACCCATAAAAAATGACAGGCCGCCGCAAAGTGCCCTTTCCATAAAGTACACCCCTATGTAAACCTGCTATGAATCTTGTGAATGTAAGAAAGAACTCTTGGCAGCCCGTTGAAAAAATCCGAACTCAGGAAGCTCAGGAAGCAAGTAATAAACTGTCTTGTGGCGAGAAGCAAGGTTTTTTAAGGAAACACTGATGAATTATTTTTTATTGTTTATTTTTATTGTTTATTTTTATTTTTATTTTTTTCTTGAG
>CAYJPE010000257.1:0-3893 GCA_964371965.1 uncultured Desulfovibrionaceae bacterium | reverse complement strand
ATCAGTGTTTCCTTAGAGGCAGCGCCTAAGGAGAAGCGCCCCCTTCGCCCCCCAACAAAAAACTCCATCCGCGTTATTTTATAACAGCACAACACGCCCAACGCCGCCGAGTACCGTATGTCTTTGGCGAACGCTCCAGCCGGCTTTATAGAGGAAACCTTCAAGCCCCCCTCGCTGCATAAAAACTTTATAATTTCTATAGTGGCTTCCACCGGCAAGCATTTCTAGAGACGTAGCAAGCACGGCTGCAGGGGCATATATATTGCGTTCTACGAGGCAATAGTCAGCTATAATGACGTGTTGTGCTACGCGCCGAGATTCTTGCGTCATGCGCAATGCCACATCGTATGGCACTGTGTGCAAGGCCATGCACAAGGTGACAAGACCAAAACTTTTATCCGCAAAAGGAAGTTTACTGCCATCGCAGCGAACCAAAGATGTGGGCGTCGATGCCGTGCGCTTTTTTGCTTGGCGCAGCATGGCCGGACTCAGGTCAATGCCTATGCACAAAGCACGCTTTTTGCTTACAGATGACATGCTGTTGTTCAGCATAAGCAGTAAACCACCAGCACCGCAACAGCAATCAAGTACGCCTTCATGTAGGGGGGGGCGCAATGATAACGCAAGCGACACCACACAGCGGCGTAGGGAACCAAGTAAGGAACCAAGCACAGGCTCATACAGTAACGCACCAAGACGCTGCTTCATTGCACAGGAGCCTTTGCATTTTTGGCACAGTTCGTATGTGATTCAAGCACGCCATACATATACTCCAAAAGCCGCACAATCTGCACATCGTGCGATAGTGTAAGCGCAATGCTTTCCAAAATACGATGCATATGCCCCGCCGCCACAAGACTTTGGCGTGTCGTGCAAAAATACAGCTCATGAAACCATGCGCAAAGAAGAATTTTAAAATCATTCACATAGACGACATCATTATAAGAGGCCAAGCGCTTTTCAAGCACAGCCTCCACAACGGCAGGTGACCACGCGTGCGCTTCGTCCTTGGCATAGAAGACAACGGCAGAATCGCGCGGTTCCGGGCTTGTAAAATGTTCAGCCATAATGCGTAAAATATCCAACTTGTCCGCATCTCTCAGGGCATGGCAAACAGAATGGAGCTCAGGTGCAAGGCCATACGGCACCCGAAAACGATTGTGTATGGCAACAGCCGCCATCACAGCGTGACGAACATGTGTTTCTTCATGCCTCAACCATGCTTGTTGCTTAAGAATTTTGACGCCCAAAAGACCGTGGTTCACAGACTGACTGTCCTTAAATGTGCGCCATAATGAAAATTGTTCAAATCGCGCTACGTCATGGTAAAGAGCAGCCAAGAGGCATACGCGTTTGTGAGGAAAAAGCGCGTCCTCACACGCAACAAGAGTGCGCATGTGTTGCACAACGCGCTGTGTATGCAGGACTTTTAATTGGAGCATGGCCTTTTGCTCATGCTCAGCACACACAAATTCATGTGCATATGCGGCAAAAGCATCTTCGTGAAATTGTATATCGACATTCATGGCAGCACACAGAGCGTCATAAGCGAAAAAGAATTAAAGCAATGCATTATCAGACCGCTCATCAGAGATTTTTGGCAATTTTAAAATCCACTTGTGCAGCGTTTGGTACAGCCTCTCCGGATCAATCGGTTTTGTGATATGATCATTCATGCCGCTTTGAATACTCATTTCATAGTCGCCCGACATGGCATGCGCCGACATGGCAATGACTATAAGATTTTTGTGAACAGCATGTTGGCGTATGTTTCGCACGGCTGTCAGACCGTCCATGACAGGCATCTGTATATCCATGAGTACCGCCGAATAAGTACGCTGTTCCAACATATCCAAAGCTTCTTGCCCATTTTCTGCAATATCAACTGTATATCCCACATCTTGCAGAAGCTCTTGTGCTATCAATTGATTGATTTCATTATCTTCCACAAGCAAGAGATGTCCAGAGTATGTGCTGTCTTGCTTGTGAGCAATCTCATGTAACTCAGGAGAAACAAATCCCGTATCCTCTTCAGTACATACTGGTAAGGCAAGAGAAAAAAAGAATGTAGAGCCATACCCCGCTTTGCTTTCCAACCACAATGTGCCATTCATAGTTTCCACAATGTTTTTGCAAATCACAAGGCCAAGCCCCGTGCCTCCGTATTTTCTCGTGGTAGAAGAGTCTGCCTGCGTAAAAGGTGAAAAAAGACGTTCTTGTTGTTCACGAGTCAAACCGATGCCCGAATCTTGTACAGAAAAAATACAACGCAACATCTCATCAGCCGGTTTTTCACAGTCCACCTGAACGGTTACTCCGCCTTTTTCGGTAAATTTTAAAGCATTACTTACAAAATTAAAAAGAATTTGCTTAATTCGCAAAGGATCACCGGAAAGATGCGTTTTCGCCTCACTACAGATTTTGATACGCAGAAACAAACCCTTTTCAACAGCTTTTGGCCCATACAGGGCGGAGACCTCATTGCAAATATTTTCAACGGAAAAGGCACTCTTTTCAAGCTCCAATTTTCCTGCTTCCATTTTAGAAAAATCCAAAATATCATTGATAATGCGCAAAAGATTGTTGGCAGAAAACAAAGTTTTTTGCACATAATCATTTTGCTTTGCGTCAAGTTGTGTTTGCGAAAGCAAGTGCAATAATCCAAGAATACCATTCATCGGGGTGCGGATTTCATGGCTCATATTGGCTAAAAATTCACTTTTAATCTGCGCACTTTTTTCCGCCCTTACAATATGGTGCTTCAAAGATGTCACCATCATGAGCAAATGCTTGTACACACCGCGCTTAGGCAAATTATCGTCAATGTCATAGTCGCCACTAATAACACGACCAGTAATTTTTATAAGCTCTGAAGGATCTTTGCCTAACTGATTTCTGATTGTCAAACTAATCCAAAAACATAATGATGCCGCAAAAATAACAACGCACACCATACTCACATAAATAAGCGCAAGAGAATGCTCATACACCACATCACCCTCTTTAGAGGCCATCACCCCTTCGCGGCGATTGAGATTAACAGCCTTAAGAAGCTCATTAGACGCTGCGTCAAACACGCTTCTTGACTTGCCCTGCAAAAGCGCACTGGCAGCATCAATCTTATTGTGGTGAGCAAGGGCAAAAATTTCATGACTCAAGTCAATATATTCCTGCCAAAGGATAGCAAATTTGTCATATATACCCTGCTCATGCTCCGAACTAATCAAAAATTCATAATTTTTTCGCGAAACATCCAACTCCATCATGATTTTTGAAATACTTTTCAAAAACTCTAAGCGAATGCTCTTGTCTTGAGTATATACATAGCTTATTTCATAAATTCTATAGTCTGACGTGAGCGTGTTTATGCGTTGCACATTAATCGTGGAAGGAAGCCAATTTGTCGAAATTTCAATAGATTTTTCATTTACTTCCTCCAGTTGAAGAACGCTAAAATATCCAAGCTCTGCAAAAGCAAGCAGTAAAAGTGCTGTCATAAGAACAAGTTTGGTGGACAGACGCATACACATTTTCCTCTTTGTTAGAACGGCTACGAGGTAGCACAAGAGAGAACCGCAAAGCAAAAATCCTTTTTATCTTAACAATTTAAGCACAACTTCATCCTTTCAAGCGGACAGTAGCACAGAGAGGATAACAAGACAAGTGAAATTATAGACATAATAAGACTTATGGCACCAAAATCTCGTTTCATATATTTTTTGTGAATGGGAAAGGGCTGAGGCAAACACACACAGCACAGCACAGCACAGCACAGCACAGAAGAGAAGAGAAGAGAAGAGAAAAGAAAAGAAAAGAAAAGAAAAGAAAAGAAAAGAAAAGACAGAAAAAAAGACACAAAAAAAGCCCCTCGCGCTCATCTCAAAAAAGAGGCA
>CAYJPE010000256.1:0-3917 GCA_964371965.1 uncultured Desulfovibrionaceae bacterium | reverse complement strand
GCGCATGTGCATCAAGATTTTGCCAACACGACACTCAATCCCATTGAGCTGTACGCCTACTTTATCGGCCTCAATCTCAATAATCAAGCGCGCTATGGCGGACGTATTTTCAAGGAATATTACCTCACCTTTCCCATCAAGTTCGACCGCGCCACGCGGGACGGCATTTTGCGAAGCTTCCACCGCGGCCTTCTGCGCTCGCTCCCTCCTGCGCTGGCCTATACGCCCCAATGGATTGAGCAAAACTTCAGCGTACAGGAACACGCCAGCGAACCCACAGCCTATGCGGCGGCGGCTCTTGCGCAAATGCCAGACATACAGCCCACTCATGACGGCGTGGCCTTTGGTGTGTTTGACTTTGGCGGCGGTACCACGGACTTTGCCTTTGGCCTCTATCGCCTCGCCACGGCGCAGGAAAATGACGAAGACGGTTTTGAGGAAGTGCTTGATATATTAGACACAGCCGGAGACGAAGACCTTGGTGGCGAGCACCTCTTGCACCATATGGCGGCTCTTGTCATTGAGCGAAATATGCAGACCCTTGTGGAAAAGCAGATTCCCTTCACCTTCCCACCCCACACGCACTTTCACGGGCAAGAATCCCTCATGGATTTTAGCAGTATTGCCGCGTGTAATACGACGAAACTTTGTGAACTTTTGCGCCCCTTTTGGGAAGAAGGCAGTCTTGCCGATGAAGGCAGCGGCACGCTCTCGTGTACCTTTTTCACCAAGTCCAACACCTCCGCCGAAAACATGTCCCTCACCGTGGACACGGAAATGCTTGAAGACTATCTCGTGACACGCATTGGCAGAGGCGTTCGGGCATTTCTCACGGCCTTTGCACAAGCGTTTAAGCGAGAAGGTATTAAGCATGTGGGGGAATTCCATGTGCTCTTGGCGGGCAATTCGTGTCGCTCGCCCTTGATGGAAAAAGCTTTTGATATGGTCATTGACAACATAAGTCAGCAAAAAGAATCCCTCAGCAGTCTTGCCGAAGGTATTAAGCGGCATCCACCGCTCTTACCAGACGAGACGGATTTTAACAAAGCCACCATGAAAACAGGTGTGGCTCTTGGTCTGCTTCACATTGCGCCCGGGGAAAGCCTCGGCGTTGTGGAGCGTTTGCAATCCACAGAAGAAAGCCCTTTCCGCTTTTCTGTGGGACGTTTTGTTGCAGGTATGCTCAAACCCACCCTTGAGCGCAGCAGCCCTTATGGTGAATGGCGTGAACTTGGTAAGGTACGTAGTGGTGGTATGGACGTCATCGGCTACAGCCTTTTGCCGGAAGCTCTTGAAGGCAAAGTACATAAGGATACATGCGCCAACAAGCGACATAAATGGGACGCGCGTCATGCCGGCAGAACAATCCTCATACAGGCCCACGCACCGGACACCATTGCCTTGGCACTGGCACAGGATGACGGCAGCCTAAAGGATGACGGTAGCATAGACGAAAGTACGCTGTGTTGCTATTCCCTCACATAGGAGACGAAAAAGATGTCTGAAAATACACAGCACACCATGATGGAGCTACAGCAAAAAATGCAGGACTTTGTCAAAGACAGAAGCATTCTTTTGCAAGATATGGAACAAGCCGTTGACATACAAGAAAATTTTTCTCAGATGACGGGACATTGTGTCTTTTTCCGCATTGAAAGCCTCACCTACGAAGAAGACTTCCCCCGTCTTGAGGCCTTTGAAAATGTGGTGGCATCCATCAAACATCCCGAATGCCGCTTGGTCTATTATGTACGAGGTACGCGCACGGGCGTGGAATTTTACATAGGCGCCGTCATCAATCCCAATAAGCAGAACAAACTCAACCCGGGTGACTATGAGAAAATGCTGGAAAATGCCCTCAAGGGTAATTTTTTAGGCACAAAGCTTAAGGCATGTCGCAAGACAGATAAGGAAAATCCCGCACAAGACATTTTGAACAATGCCCATATAAAGTGCAGTACCGTCCTCGGCATACCCTCCCGCAACAAAGAAAAGGACGACATTTCTTTCCAAGGTGTGGACAGACTCGTCAACATCATGGACGGCATAAACTTTCACCTCATGGTCATTTGGGAGCCCGTGCAAAGGCGACAGCTTGACCGCTTTGACTACGCCGTGAAGGAAATTTATAGCGAGATGCAACGCATTGCCAAGTATTCCGAACAAGTAGGACGTAATACAAGTAGGCAGGAGGGCAGAAGCTGGCAAGAATCGAAGGGGAGGAGTGACTCAAAGACTGAGGGCACGTCCGTCACCGATACGAAGGGTACGTCTTCGGGGAAGAGTTCCGGCGATTCTTATGACAGTAAAAATTCCGGTTCCAATGAATCACAGGCCAAGGGCACCAACAAAAGTATAACAGAGAGCACAAGTTCAAACGAAAGCAATGGCACATCGCGCAGTGACACAACGGGCGAATCTCACAGCACCACCCACGAAATACACAACAAACATGCCGGAGAGATTGTCAAATACATTGACGATGAGCTTCTGCCACGCTTGCGCCAAGGCAAAGCCAAGGGCATGTACCGCACAGCCATGTATCTTGCGGCAGACAAAAGCGCCGACTTGGCCTTGCTGGAAAATGCCGTCACGTCCATTTATCAAGGGGACAGCTCCACCTTTTTTCCCCTGCACATTCGTCCCCTGTCACACAATGACAACGTGCGGCACATGGTGGGCAATTTTAGAATTTATAATAATCTTGACGCCAGCACCCATTTGTTGCCCTTGTACTCACGCCCCGTGCAGGATTACAAGGTTTCTCTTGGTACATGGCTCACGCCCGCGGAAATCAGCATTGTGGCAGGCTTGCCGCAAAAGGAAGTGCCCGGCCTTGAATTGCGCGAGCAAGTGGGCTTTGGCCTCAATATTCCGTCTGTGGATGCTGACAAGGCCACTGTCTACCTCGGGCATATGTTGCAAGAGGGCAATGAGCTCAAAAAGCGCCCAGTCTCCCTTTTGCGTGAAGACTTGGACAAGCATATTTTTGTGGCAGGCACAACGGGATCGGGCAAAACCACCACATGCTTGCGACTGCTTGCCGAAGCGAATATGCCCTTTATGGTCATTGAACCGGCAAAGACAGAGTATCGTATTTTGCTGAACAGCACGGCCTTCCAAGACACTGTACTCTTTACGCTGGGCAATGAAAATGGCGTACCCTTTCGCTTTAACCCCTTTGAGTTTTTACCCAATGAAAGCCTGTCTGCCCATGTGGACGTGCTCAAGGCCTGCTTTATGGCGAGCTTTGACATGGAAGCCGCCATACCCAATTTGCTTGAAGAGGCACTGTACAAAACATACGAGGCCTTTGGCTGGTCCATTGCGGACAATGACAATGAATATTTGGACGACCGCAGTCAAGCGTGGTCGTGTGGCGGTATCTTCTTTCCCACCATCAGCGACTATTTACGCGTTATAAAGACCGTGGTGGACACAAAGGGCTTTGACCAGCGATTAAAAGATGACTACCTCGGCTCCATTCGGGCGCGACTCGACAGCCTGCGCACGGGCGTCAAGGGTCTTATGCTCGACACGCGACTTTCTGTGGACTTTGAAAGCCTACTGGACAAGAAAGTCATTCTGGAACTGGAAGAATTGAAATCGGGTGAGGACAAATCCTTTGTCATGGGGCTTGTGCTTGGACGACTTGTGGAAGCCTTAAAGGCGAGGCATAAAAAAGACCCTTCCTTCAAACATATCACCCTTGTGGAAGAAGCACACCGTCTTTTGAGTCGACCTCACGCAAACAGCAGCCCCGGGCGTATGCTCGGCGTGGAAATGTTTACGGATATGTTGGCAGAGGTACGCAAATACGGCGAGTCTCTCATTATTGTTGACCAGATTCCCAATAAATTGGCACCGGAAGTGCTCAAAAATACCAATACAAAAATCATCCACAAGCTCTTTGCCCG
>CAYJPE010000255.1:0-3918 GCA_964371965.1 uncultured Desulfovibrionaceae bacterium | reverse complement strand
TAAGGGAGCACAACTTAGCAATTCTTTACATAATTTTTGCAAATAGACACTAGGGTACTTCACACGCATCGCAAAGCATACTACCCTCGCATTACTTTGTTCGCAAGAACAAGGCACATGATAGCCTCATCTAAGATAGGTATTGGATCTGGTAAAAAAAAGTTAACAAGTAGAACAATCGCTTGTACAGCTACAGGAAGAATGCAGTACACTCCTAACGCAATGAGAAAAACCACAGCAGACAGAATAATCATCATTGCACATAACCTCCACAAAAAATTAATTAGAAGCCCCACACTGAGGCAAGATTTCCACCCCATCCCCAAAACTCCGCACCCACGCCATAAGCTCCGGTTCGCTGCGGGTTGTCACATGCAACACAAGGCCACCGCCTTCAGCATCGTCTATTTCCTCAAGCCTTTGTTCATCCGCCCAGATGCGCTCCCGCACATAATCCGCCGCCTTCCCCTCTTGAAAGCGGATGCTGAACGACTTTGGCTCGTGCCACGGCAGGCCAAATGTTTGTGGATTGATGACAGGAAAATCTATACTGAATGACCGTTCAAGCAAGATGGCGTCTTGAATGCGATGTATTGCAAAATTGTTAAAATATTTGACTTTTGAGAAGTCTTCCAGAAGCGTTGCACCAAGGACATAAAGTGCATTGTTCATGGCCACAAGCTTTGCAGGCACGAAGCGATGCTCTTTTATTGTTGCACCACCGGACGCTTTATATCTCACAAGCACAATTTTTTGATGCTCCACAGCTTGTGTCAATATATCCAAGTGTTCGCGATGGGGCGTGTAATCAATTTTTCCTTTGCTGAAAAAAGCACATTGCTCCCACTGCACCGAATCCCTGTGGGCAAAATCACAATCTGCCATGAGCACGGAAAGGCTCTTGAGAGTGTTGTCAATGTGTTCAAGATGTTGCGCAGGAAGCACCGCACTGGCAAGGTCGCGACATATGGCAAGATAGCGCAATTCCTCACGCTCCAGCCCTAAGTGCGCACGAGAAACGCTCCGTATGCGATACCACTTTTTCCTGTCGCTGATACCTGACTCAAGTCCAATGCCGATGACAGATTCAATTTCACTCGTCAAACGGATAATGGTTTGAGCTGAGCATTGCAATTCTTTCGCTAGGTCGGCTTGAAAGTGCTTGCGCCCGTCAATCATAAGCTTACGGAAGAGCTTGAGAAGTTTTACGCCAGCGGTGGTGTCGACATCTTTTTTTGTGGGCACGATAGTGTTTCCTGTGTAATAAAGAGAAGAAAAACATGATACAATGACACAAAAAGTCGTATACGTGCAGTATTTTGACGAATATACGATATGAAAGCAAAATTGTCTAGAAGTATTTTAAAAGCTACAATCTCCCCATATAATCATGCGCATGTCTCTTGTGGCATACGTCTTTCATACATTACCTACTTTCCAAAATACGGAAACTTTGCCAAATATCTTCTTTTTTTTGAGAGTAGTCCATACCTGTTTCACATGGCAAAAGAAATAGCGCTTAAATATTATGCGCTTGTCATATATGCGTGAGCTATTATTTTTCTTGCACTACTATGACATCTACAAAATTATCACGGACACACATGTGGCTATATGTATCGAAGTACTGCTTTGTTGTATATTCTAGTCTGACCCTTTTCTCGTGGTAGTCGAAATAACTCTCAAGTTCTGCAGAAGGAACAGCCGCAGTAAAGTGCCTGCCATCGTCTAAAAGTAGGCCAATGCCATGCCAGCCTTCCATGAGGATTTCATCCACAACACCTGTAACTACGCCCGAAGAAAGTGTTGTATCAGCGCAGAGTGTATACTTACCCAAGAAATGTCCAGCATTGCCGCAATAGAGCAAGGGGTTTCCTGCAGCGGTGCTGAGTTCAAGGGTTGATGCAAGAGAGCGTACTTGAACGATGTTTTCAACGTCATTGGGATCTTGGCAAAGTAAAATGCCTTGTGACCATGTGCATATTCCTTCAAAATCACAAGTATGCAACGATTCTTCATGCACAGTTTGCACGGATAGAAGAAATGGCGCTTTTGTGTTGTTATTTGTGCGTATGGACAAACCTCCAGTATATCCATAGTTTTCATAAATATAGTTTCCTGTGTTGATAACATCCGCTGTATTTGCGTATGCGTTGCTAATCATGAGTAGGATGATACATAGCCCCAAAGTCATTTGTAGTAATTTCATAAAGTTTCCTTATTGATAGAGATTGAGGAAATTCTCTGCGAGACAAACATGCCGTCAACGTACTTATGATACAACAATACCATAACACAAGAATTTTCCAAAAGACGGAAAAGAGCAAAGATTTTTTGATTTTTTAGACACAGTTCCAATAAGGCTCTGTCTCTTTTAAAAAACGGATATATCCGATGTTTTTAGGCCTGTCAACTGTTCTAGAATGATTTAAGGAGTATTTTATGCCCACGAATCATTCTACAGAAGAACGTCTAATCCTTCGTAATATTGGTATTATTGTCAGAAATCATCGAAAACGCTGTAAATTGACACAAGAACAGCTTGCTGAAATGACGGATATGAATGTCACATTTTTGAGTGACATTGAGCGTGGTAAAGGGAATTTCAGTATGCTCAAGCTTGTCAAATTTACAAAAGCATTTGATGTCGCATTAAAAGATTTCTTTAATGACTACACAGACGAGTAAAATGTGAGTGGGATAGTCACACTGTTCTTCAAAAAATCTCACATATATATCACCTCCTTGAAAAACAAAAACACCTTTTCAAGGAGAAGAAATATGCAGGAATACCAATCCCAAGACATCGGCGAATTGTCAAAGGCTTTACTGGCAGTACAAAGACAATTACAGCCCGCCACCAAGGATGGCAATAATCCTTTCACAAAGAGCACTTATGCCACGCTCAATTCCGTCATGGAAGCGTGTCGTGAGTGTCTGCACAGCAATTCCATATGGCTGACACAGCTCCCCATGCCAACGCCACCACACATAGGCAGTGGGCATTTGGGGCTTATGACGAAACTCACCCACACGCCATCAGGGCAATGGCAATCGTCCTTTATTATCGCTCCATTACCAAAGAACGACCCGCAAGGCATGGGTTCCGCTCTCACTTATTGCCGTCGCTATGCTTTGACTGCAATGTTAGGAATAGTTACTGAAGATGACGATGGCGAAGCAGCAAAAATTCCCTCAAAAAGGGCTACACCTCAAAAACAGGCCAGAAATGCCCCTGTAACGCAAAATGTCAATCAAGACATGTCGCACATCGAAAGGGATCAAACACAGCCTTCAAATCCGCCGTATCAACACAATAATTTTTCAAGTCTCCCTCACATTGACGGCGTGACCTACCAACACGTTACTGCACAAGACGGCCGTCCCTGTGTTGTGGCCTCCGGCAATACCCAAGCCAAGCGGGAACTCCTCAAGGGTGCTGGCTTTCAATGGAATGCTCAGCGCAAGATGTGGTGGAAGTACGCCGACGCTTCGTAACTTTCGCATCCACAAATTCACAATCACCCACACAAAACACAGTACAGGCCGTCCCTCACAAGGGGGTGGCCTACTTCACTTTTAAAGGAAAAAATATATGACTCACGAACAGATGGCGCAGAAAGCGCAAAACCTTTTGGCCTGCATTCAGCACGGTCTCCACCTCCACGACCAGCAAAGTACCGCCGCACATCTTGGCGACCGCAGTCAGTACATCGGCCTGTCAGACATAGGCCGTGCCCTTGAATGTCCAAGAGCTGCCCTTTGCAACAAGGTCTTTCAACGTCCGCATCCAAGCTTACAGAAGCTTTTGACCTTGCAAAGAGGCCATTGGCTTGAATACGGCATCGGTCACGCCTTCACTTCTCAAGGTTTGCACACACTTCCACAGCTCGAATTGTCCCTCTATTATAATGATGT
>CAYJPE010000254.1:0-3996 GCA_964371965.1 uncultured Desulfovibrionaceae bacterium | reverse complement strand
TTATGGTATTTGACTGAAAAAGCAAGCGAAGTCTGACACAGAGCCCGCTCCGATAAGGGCGAAAAGGCGCATTTGACGACAGCGCCTAACATGGAGTTTTTCAACAAACTGTTACACGGCGAACAGGCTCTGCTCCTCGCGGACAAGGCCTTCTGCCACTCGCACAGCATCGACAGTGTACGTGCTACTTTGTACTTGTTCACGCAATCGTGCGACTCTTTCGGTTCGTTCGCTGGATCCCTCACGCGCCGCGCGATCCGCCACAGCCAAGAGTTTTGCATTGTCAGAGAGCTGCACGCTGTCTTCTTTTGGGGCATTTTGCGCAGGAACGGGCGTTGCGGAACGAGAGGATGTCGCTGGAACATGCCTTTGCTGCGAACGCGTGGCCTGCTCGTTATGCTGCTGATAAGCATGCACCATGCTCTGTGCTGCTTCGTTAGTAATATTCATTCTTTTTCTCCCCACACCGTTTTCTTTTCACGCAAAGAGCGAAAACTGCCTCGCCTTCAACGACCTGAGCTTTTTTGAGGAAACACTGATGAAATGCCTTTTTGCCCTCTAATTGCGTCAAGCTCGCTTTGTGAAACACTTATATATGTCTATATATACCGCGTGCTTCCCAAAACTCGCTTTCCTTGTTAGAGAACAAAAAATCTATGTAATCAGCGATTCCTTGAGAACCCGTGTTGCCGGCGCCTTGCCGCGTATTATCATCCCGACAGCGGCGTTATGGGGCACCGTTATGGCGCGATAGTTCTTCTCACTTTAGTGAAATACTTAATATGTTTATACCATGTTGTCATCCACAGCTTCCAGAGTCACCTTCCACAGCAAATGCAGGGCTTTAATATGCTCTGCCTGCGAGAGCGGTACGGGAGGTCTTGACTCGTCCTCGTTTTGACGCATAATTCGGAGATGTTCCTCCCTAAAGGGCATGGGTGCAAGGTATGTCATAATCACCCGCCCCCCTAGGGCAAGACTCAGTTTTTCCGTAATGGTTTCCACTATGGGATTATCCGATCCTGTGGAGAGTATCATCCCATAGAGTTCTCGTGCCACTCGATTTACAACCGCTTTGCGTTGGCGTTCAGGATCAGGAGGTGTATAACCTGCTTGCATGATACGCGCACGGCGATACCGTGACAAGCGGCGCGCCACAAGAAGCTGCGTTTCATAGTGCTGCAACATTAAGCGGTAATATAAGTTCGATGCATCCATCACATCCCCTCTTCAATAACACTTATCGGTGTGCTTCAAAATGACTTTAGGGTGTTTTGTAAAATAGTATGGTCTGAGAAGAAAGATATCTTCGCAGTGCGCTTTTAGAGCCACCGCCACGCATAATAACGCTCAAGAAGACGCGAAGGGACGGTGACCGCAAGCGTGAGCAACAGGTATAATACCGCCACAAGGATCCATATCTCCAAGGGTAAAAATACCTCTGCAATAAGCACTTGTGCTTGCATGGTTAAATCAGCCAGCGCAATGGCACTGACAAGGGCAGAATCTTTAATAAGCGAAATCGTCTGGTTTGTGAGAGGTGGCAACATGCGCCTCAATGCCTGCGGTAAAATAATATGTCGCATAATGTCACATCGCGAAAAGCCGAGGCTCCAAGCCGCATCCCACTGTCCGCGAGGTATAAAAGCAAGACCCGCACGGAAAACTTCCGCCATATAAGCACCTTCAAAAAGTGCCAAAGACCATACGCCCGCCCAAAAAGGCGACATGCCGAGCACAGGCGCAAACACAAAGTATATTATAAATATTTGTATCAATAATGGGGTGTTGCGAACTGAGCCCACATAGCCTGCATAAAGAGCGCGGCACACAAAGGACGGTGTATAGCGTAGCAATGCCGCTCCAAGGCCAAGAAAGAGCGACAACACAAAGCTCATCGCAACAATGTATATGGTGAGCTCAAGTCCCAACACTAAGGGTCCCAACACCATATCTTCACCGCGCGTATCAATGACATAACGCAAGGCGCGACGCCATTGCCAATGGTACATCCCTTGGTCAAAGCTCATAACCCACCATATACCGAGCATGCCAATAATGAGCACAGGCCAATGAATAAAAAGTACGCGAATGAATTTCATGTCTGATATCATGCGAGAGTATGGGCGTGCTGTCAAGGGGGAAGAAGAAATGAAAACATGAATATAATGCCATGCCGTTCCGTGGATACTGTCGTCAAATCCCTCTTTGTGCCTCTTTCAGCAATGGACTGAGCATGTTTTTTCCTCAAAGAGCGGAATAGTCACTTTCTCAAATCACATGCGTCTTTATCTTTGTTAGAGCAAAATCTCCTCTTTGGCGATAAAACCTACACAGCCTTACGCGTTTTATACTTTAGAATAATTCACAAAAATTTATTTATTAATTTTTTACAAAAAATTCTCTCTTCCTCTTGACGCTTATTGTGAACTAATGTACAGTGTTTCGTGAATAGAAATCCGCTTCGTATGGGGCGCTGCGGAATTCTCAAGTTTTTGACTATGAATAGTTTTACATTTTCGGAGGATTATTATCATGGCTATTGTTGAAAGAGTAGACGGCTTCTTCATTCCCACAGTGACACTTATTGGCGCTGGCGCAGCCAAACAAATTCCACAAAGATTGGCTATTTTAAAAGCCAAAAAGCCCTTGATTGTAACTGACAAGGGTATCGTTGCCACTGGCATTTTAAAGCAAGTGACGGATATTTTTGATGCCGAAGGTATGGCCTATGCTGTTTTTGACGGCACCATTCCCAACCCCACCGACGAAAATGTTGTTGCTGGCGTTGAAGCATACAACAAAGAAGGCTGTGACAGCCTTGTAACCCTTGGCGGCGGTTCTTCCCATGACTGCGGCAAGGGTGTTGGCTTTGTTGTTGCCAACGGTGGTGCTATCCACGATTTTGAAGGCGTAGACAAGTCAAGCAATGCCTTCCCTCCATATGTTGCAGTGAACACCACCGCAGGTACCGCATCTGAAATCACGCGTTTTTGCATCATCACCGACACCAGCCGCAAGGTGAAAATGGCCATTGTTGACTGGCGTTGCACAGCACAAGTTGCCATCAACGACCCCTTGCTCATGCTCGGCATGCCCCCATCCCTCACAGCTGCAACGGGTATGGACGCTTTGACACACGCTGTAGAAGCCTATGTGTCCATCATTGCTAACCCCTTGACCGATGCCGCCGCAGAAAAAGCTATAGCTCTTATTGCTCAACATTTGCGCAAAGCCGTTGCCAACGGAAGCGACATTGTGGCTCGTGAAGGTATGTGCTTCGCTCAATACCTTGCAGGTATGGCCTTCAACAATGCAAGCCTTGGTCACGTTCATGCCATGGCTCACCAGTTGGGTGGATTCTATGACCTTCCTCACGGCGAGTGCAACGCTATCTTGTTGCCCCATGTGGAAGAATACAACCTTATTTCTAACTATGCCAAGTTTGCCAAAATCGCAGAACTCTTGGGCGAATGCACCTGCGGCTTGACCGAGCGTGAAGCTGCCGTGAAGTGCATCGCCGCCATCCGTCAACTCTCTGCTGACATTGGCATTCCTGCCGGCATTGAAGAACTTGCCACGCGCTATGGCAAGAAGGTCAGCAGAGCTGACATCCCCACCATGGTACAAAATGCACAAAAAGACGCTTGCGGTCTCACGAATCCACGTGGCATGACCGACGCTGCCGTGCAAGCCATTTATGAAGCCGCTTACTAAGAAATAACTCCGACCCCTTTAATGCCTCGGGAAAGCACATGTGCTGCTTTCCCGAGTTTTTTTGCCCACAAGAGTATGCCTCAAAAATCGCTGCTTTCATCGCACTGTTGCTCTTTGAAAAATGGGGAGTCTCGATAAGCTCTCAGAATGTATAAGAACGTTACAAAATGCACTTGACGCCGCAGATGGCACTTTTTCAAAGGCTTGCGATTTTGGATTTTTTCGCCTAGTACTACAGTTGTGTTTTTGTGTGTTTTCTCCAATGACAAGCTAATGCAG
>CAYJPE010000253.1:0-4016 GCA_964371965.1 uncultured Desulfovibrionaceae bacterium | reverse complement strand
AAAAGATCCCCTTCCCCCCTCAAAAAAAAAATAATTACTCAGTGTTTCCGAACCCTATGTCAAACCCATTGAAACAATGGCTAACGCGCTCTGACGGAGAACATGTATGAATATGGAACTCATCACAGAATACTACGGCTCATTGCGACGCCAAGGACCCGGCAGCCGCGAAACAACACTGCACGCCCTCATGTTGACAGGACTTTGTGACGGCAAAGCTCAGGCGAAGGAGCTACATATAGCCGATATGGGCTGCGGTACAGGCTCCTCCACCTGCGTGCTGGCAGAAACACTGACACAAAGCCGTATCGTCGCCGTAGACTTTTTAGAAACATTTTTACACACATTACAAAAAAACGCCGACGAAGCTGGCTTCGGCCAAAGAGTGCGCACCGTACATGGAGATATGGCAGATATGACGGCATGCGGCTTTGCACCACACTCACTCGACATGATCTGGTCGGAAGGCGCCATCTACAATATGGGCTTCGAAACAGGAATTCGCGCATGGTCTCCCTTCCTCAAAAAAGGAGGCTTCTTGGTACTTTCGGAAATCTCGTGGCTGACGCAAAAACGTCCGCAGGCTTTGCAAGAGTATTGGGACAGTGCCTATGCCGGCATGGCAACTGTGTCGGAGAAAATACGCCAACTTGAAACACTGGGCTACACGTTAAAAGGCTACTTTCCGCTTGCGTCGTCGTGCTGGATTGACAACTATTATGCGCCGCAAAGGCAGATGTATGAGGCATTTATGGCGCGCTATGACCATAGTGACGAAGTACAAGCCTTTATTGCCGAACAGAGGACGGAGGCGGACTTGTACGAACAATATCAAGATTTTTTTGGCTACGGTATGTATGTGGCGCAGAAGGTCTCTGCGGACTAGATATGCGATTTTGACGTGGTGGCAGTGTGTGTGCGTTCATAAAGGGAAAGGGGAAACTCTTGCAAGGCAAAAGCTTCCCCCTTTTCTTCCGTGTTGTGCCGTATGTAATGTCAATTCCAGCTAAAAGGCAAGAAGGGCAGCCACACGGGCGGCGTCCAAGCCTTCGTGAACATTGAGCGCAGCACCGGAATCGCTGCCAAGTATACCAATGGTGTCTTCCAACACCGTTTCGGCCTCTTCGTCGCTCAACAGCCGCGCTTCCTGTAAATTAGCACTCACAGCACCACTCACACGCACCGTGTCCTCTTGTGGACGCGGTGTATCGTTGTCATACTCCACATAGGCGGGAGGACTTTGATTGGACAAAAGCCCTTGTTCCCATATGTAGGGAACCGTGTTCATCGCATTTGTCGTACTTGGCATAATGTTCATACTCTTCTCCTGACGGGTAATAAAGGTAAGAGACGCTCTTCCGGACACATAGTGCTCTTTTCCAGCAGTTTTTTTCGTGCACAGAAAAATTTACTCATAAAAATACTTTTTTATCTCTGCAAATGTCTCGCAAAGAATTAAGCAAAGCTCGTGCCAAGCGCACTAGGCTATTTTTTCCGCCTTGCAGGCGTGGGGACAATGGCGAGCCTTGGGCACGGCAATACATGAAAAAACCCTTACACTGAAAATAATGCGTTGAATTTTCTTAAAACATTATGTACGGTGCCTTGAAAAGAACTGAGTTGGTTGCTTCACGCTGCTCTCTTGTGCCTTGCTCCGCGAAATGCTAAAACAACCATAGCCTTATAACAATTGGATTTTTTATGAAAAAGAAGGGCTCATTGCTGTGCATTTTTGTGCCTGTTATCATTCTGTTTGTCAGCATTTTTATGTGCGCGTGTCTTCTCTTTAAACAGCTTTCGAGCATCATGTCGGGTGTTTCTCATGATGTTTACATCTCATCCTTAACAAATTCGCTGCTCTCCATAAGCATGGGGGTCGGTATTTTTGCTTGTGGCGCGACATACCTTATAATGAAGTATCTTATGAGCGCTGCCATTAAAGAACAGGAAAAAACTGCTCAGTTCATGGCACTTGCAGAGCTTGCCACATGGACGTATGCGCCGCCGGGCATTATTAGCGTGAATAAGGAGTTTTTGACAATTTTGGGAAGGCAAAACGAGACGGGCGTTTTTGATTCGCAAGAAATGTCTTATTTGCTGCATCCGGACGATTATGAGAAGTGCATCTTTTCGCCCCATGCACAGCATCACATTTACAATATTTCTAAAGAATACAGTGAAGTTTTGCGTTTTTCGCACGGTGAAGGACGATGGCATTATGTGCGCGTAAAGGGGCAACTTTCAAGCAATACACAGGGGCTCTTTGCTCATTGGGAAGGGATTGCCATTGATGTCCACAAAGAATATGTGGTCTTGGCACAGGATGAAGCGTTGCGCAATCACTTGCAGCAGCGAGGGGCAACCAAGGCGCTGGCACACGGTGATGACGGCGAAAGCGTGTTACTCTACGAAAAATCGCTTTTATACAAAGTCCTCAACTGCATCCCGGATCTCATCTACTTTAAGGATACGGAAGGCCGCTTTTTGGGTGCTAACAGAGCCTTTTTGGATTTTGTCAAACTGGATCTGCAGGATGTGCGGGGGAAGGTGCTTGCCAATATCAAAACGCATATTATCCTTACGGAAAAGGATTTCGATATTTTCAGAAGTGAAGATGCCATTGCGCTCAAAACCAATCAGGTGCTCCATCGTGAAGTGACCTTCACCTTTACCAATGGCAGTCAAAAACCTGTGGAAATTTATAAATCTGCCATTCGAGATCATTATGGCAATGCCATTGGTGTTGTGGGTATAGGGCGCGATATTTCGGAACACAAAATAGTTGAGCACACCCTTTTGCAAACAAAGGATGAGGCTCTTGCCGCCAATAAGGCCAAGAGCGACTTTTTGGCCAATATGAGCCATGAAATACGCACGCCGCTCAACGGCATTATTGGCCTTAATCACTTGGCGCTGACACATAGCCCGTCTGATACCATAAAAACATATTTGGATAAAATTGACTTTTCTGCCAAAACTCTTTTGAAGATTGTCAATGATATTTTGGACTTTTCAAAAATTGAAGCGGGCCATATGCAGCTTGAATACACGGATTTTCGCATCGAGCGCAGTATTCAATTTGCTCTTGATATGTTGCAACCGCAAGTTGCCGAAAAGAATATCTATTTGAAGCTTGATTGCAAGGGCGATTTGCCGGTATTTGTTATGGGAGACCCCTTACGCTTGCGGCAGGTTCTTCTTAATCTCCTTAACAATGCCGTGAAGTTTACCCATGAGGGCGGTGTGACGCTCAGTCTGTTGTGCAAAAAAACACTTGAAAATCAATGCGATATTACATTTTCTGTCACCGATACGGGCATAGGCATGACGCCTAGTCAGGTCAGCAAAATATTTCAACCATTTATGCAGGCGGATACATCTACAACACGGCGTTATGGCGGCACTGGCCTTGGTCTGCCCATTACGCGCTCGCTCATTGATGCCATGGGTGGCGAGCTTGACGTGGTGAGTGAGGCAAATGTGGGCACCACATTCCGCTTTACACTCAATATGCAACTGCCCACGGCCATTCGCGACCAAAGCTATGACAAGAGCGCTGATGCTACCGTTGATGTGCTGCAAGGAAAGCATATTCTCCTTGTGGAGGACAACGAAATAAATCAGCTTATCGCTACGGAAGTGTTGGAAAATATGGGCATCAGGGTAAGTGTTGCCACTGACGGGCAGCAGGGTGTGGACATTGCCCTACACGGCACCTTTGACCTTGTGCTTATGGATATTCAAATGCCCATTATGGATGGCCTCACGGCTGCGCGTCTTTTGCGTACCAATGGTTATGATAAACCCATCATTGCCATGACCGCCAATGCCATGAAGGAAGACCGTGTGAAGGCAAAAGAGGCCGGCATGCAAGAACATATTGCCAAGCCTTTTGATGTGAATGAATTGCAAAATCTTTTGCGCACGTGGCTTGATGATAGCAACTAGTAGCGTGTTAAGGCTAAATTTTTTTAAAAGCATGTGGGGGGAAACTTTTTTTAGGAAAAAAAAGCTTT
>CAYJPE010000252.1:0-4053 GCA_964371965.1 uncultured Desulfovibrionaceae bacterium | reverse complement strand
TTATTATTAATTGTAAACACTGTAAGAGAGCCATGTGTGTTTTCATTTTCACAACACGCAAAATACAATGCAATTAATGGATTTGATGTTATATCAAGTAAACGTGTTGGCAATGAGTAATGTTGCATACGAACAAGCCTATCGAATGTGCAAGTATCTGATAAGAAATCAGATGAATTTGTGACTAAAATCTCTTGGTATAATATATTCTCTGAGTCTGGGTATCTGAGGCTTCCGTCAGTATTTTTACGAAAAATACTTGGTAATAATTCATAATTACAATCTGAATGTCCTCGATAATAAAATTCTTTATTTATACAGTCCAAAGTTTTTCCTGTGCCTTGAATTATTTTTTCGATTATATCAGTGAGTTTTCTGAATTTCTTTGTGCCATCGTTTTCTAATGTTTGCTCTTGAATATCTTTAACGCTGAATTCTCCTGCGTTTACTCCAAAAAGAGAACATAAATTATCAATTTTTTCTGTGTATTTTACAGCCCAATGAGTTCTTGAGCATTCAAAATCAGCAATTTCTAACGTTTTGTCTTCAATCAGCGTTTCTAATTTAACTAACTTAGTTTTTTTATTTATAGTGAATCTAAATACTACATTTCCTCTTTTTGTTTCTATATTATCCAAAGATGCAAAAAATGCGTTGCCATTTTCATATGCAAGGACGGCAGGATACATTACCAGTTCTTTTATGCCCAACGGCGATTTTAAATTTAATTTTTCAATAGTCTCATTTGTTGTATATTCTAAAAACCTACTCCTAGGAAATGAAACCTCCTTTTCATCTTCATCCCAACAGCCTTCATATCCACCAACGATCAAATTATAATACATAACAATAAATCCCCCATTATCCCATAACTTTATTCATAAGTTCATCATAGCTGTTGATAAAATCATATGTCACATGCTTGCCGTCATTTTCAAGCATATCCCTGCTTAATGCCTCAAAATGTCTTTTGGCGCAGGATATTTTTGTTGCCTCAATTCTGTTCAGTTCCATACTGTTCATGGAACCTTTTGTTTCGGCAACAAAGAAAACATGCTTCACAGCACCTTCGTTAAAGGAAATAGCCCAATCCGGTGCATAATTTCCCACAGGCGTGGGAATATGAAATGCGCGGGGAAGCTTGGCGTACACACAGACTTCACCGGCCACTTCAAGTGCTTTGGCAAAGGCTGCTTCTGTCTTACTGTCTGTGGCAACAAAATCTTTGATGTGCTTTTGTGCAGGTAATAGGTTGTCCGCTGTGAAGCGCGGTTTTTCCATGGTAAAAATGGTGCTGTCGTAGCTCCGATGGGTACGGTTATAACTGATATGCTCCACAATCATAGTAGCCTTTTGCTCCATGATGCACCGTATCACCTTGGAAATAAACTCTTCGGGGTTACCCTTAAAGAGGGCGAATTTGCTCGCATCAATACCCGTTAAAATGCGCACGACAGTCTTACGCGTGAGCTTCGTCCCCTTGGCAATCTCACCAATGAGGTCATAAACAATGTGAGTATCCGCCATGCTATCCACATCCTTGGTGCGCGTGTGCGCAAGGGTGAACGATGCCTTGCGTTCCAGTTCGTGCTGGTCTAAAACTTCCTTTTGTTCACCGCGTGTGAGCGTATAACGCAAAACCGCCACTGACAGCGTTGCATTTATGGCTTTGATAGCTTTGACAACAAGCTCCTCACTGTCAAAGGCGACTTTATAGGCGTACTTATGCTGTATTTTTTCCCATAAAGCTTGAAATTCCTTCTTGCTGAAGTTTTCATTCAAGCCCGTATTATATTCAGGTGTGTGCCCATTCTCAACCATGTCATTCAGTACGCTTGCGTCAAAAATGCCTTGCACGAGTGTATGCACTCCGTCTGCCATACTGCCAAGTGCCTCGTGTAACGTGACGGGCAAAGGCGCAAGCGTCCCCGCTGCAACAGCGTCCTTATACGTTTCAGTGATATTATCGTCATCGTCAATATAATTATGGCGAACAAGATATTTATGAATAAGGTCAGCCTGCTTTTTCGTGATGACGCATTGCCCGTCATCCGTGCGTATGACCTTGCCCTCAAAATACGAAACTGTGGCCTTGGTGGCACGTTCATGCAAGCTGTCCTGAAGTTCTTTTTGCAGCGTCGTCACAAAGCTGGCATAACTCTCACTGGCAATGACGGTGAGCTTATTGATGTCATGCACAAGGCTTCCGCACGTTTCGCTGTCAATACGATGACCCTCTTGGTTCACGCACAGTCGCAAGCCCCGCCCCACTTCTTGCCGCTTGGCTATTTCATTCTGCGAATGTTTGAGGGTACATATCTGAAACACATTGGGATTATCCCACCCTTCACGCAAGGCAGAGTGGGAAAAAATAAAGCGCGTAGGTTCCTCAAAGCTTAAAAGTCGTTCCTTATCCTTCAAGATAAGTTCATAGGCTGAAACATCGTCGGAAATATCACTGCCGCGCTTGACGGTGCTGTTGACGGCCTTGCCCTTGTCTATGCTGAAATAGCCCTGATGGACACGGCCTATATCACTACATGTTTCTTGCAAGTATCGTTGATAGGGTGTGTCAAGTAGGGAGCGCTTTTCATACAATATGGCCGCATATTCTTCTTCAAATATTCTGCCATATTCCCCAAGCATCTCTTCGCCGCCTTCGCCATATTGCCTGTAGCGCGCCACTTCATCTATAAAAAAGAGGGACAGGGTTTTGATGCCTTGATTGAAGAGACTTTCTTCCTTATCAAAATGGGATTGAATGGTCTCACGAATTTGGATGCGCCGCATTTTTTTCTGTTCGCTGTCATTGACAATGTCCCCCACGGCGATGCTTTGTCCATTGGTAAAGGTGATAAATCCTTGTTGAAGATCCATAGATGCAATGGAAAAACCTTGGTATTGCTTCATGCCGTTTGACAAAGAAAAGAGGTCGTCACCTTCTTCGCACAAGCGTATTTTGCGGGATACCACGCCTGTTTTGGCAGCCATTTCAAATTCCAAACGCGCCTTGGGCGGCTCCTTGGCAGAACGCACAAAGCCCGCCAGATACAAGTAGCTGTCAAGTCCTTTGAGATTTTTCAGTTCAAAGCCCTTCACTTCAATTTTCTTCACAAGGCGTTGATTGTAGGCTTCGAGGGCGTCAAGCACATATATCATGTGGTTTTGCACTTTGTGAGTCGCGGAATAATTGAGCATAAAGAGCGGATGGAAGCCAAGCAAGGCTTTTTGTGTCACCTCTCCGCCCATTTTTTGCGGTTCGTCCAAAATGAGGATGGGGCGGTTGGCGCGTATGACATCAATGGGGCGACGCGAGCTGAAATTGTCACGCTTGGAATATATGATGCGGCTGTCCGCATTTCTGCCCCCTTCCTTCAGGGACGCGGCAAAAGCTTGAGTGTTGATAATCATGACATTGAGGGCATTGTCCTTGGAAAAGGCGTCAAGCTCCTGCAATCGCTTGCTGTTGTACACAAAACACCGCGCCTTAATGCCATAGTGCTCCATGAAGTGCGCTTGAGTTATGGCAAAGGTTTTTTGGACGCCTTCACGAATGGCAATACTTGGCACCACCACAATAAACTTTGACCAACCATAGCGCCGATGCAGTTCAAAAAGCGTTTTGATATACACATAGGTCTTGCCCGTGCCCGTCTCCATTTCAATGTCAAGCTTGAGGACTTTGTCTTTTTTATAGAGTGCTTGCGATACCGTATCAAAACTTTGGCTTTTCTGGATGCGCTGTATGTTGGCAAGCAGTTCGGTGTCTGACAGGTCAATGTCTGCATTTTTATAGCCGATTTCAAAGTCGGCATCCATATATTGCAGGAGGTCGACTTGTTGCGTTTTTGTGATTTTGCCTAAATCACGCCGATAACGGGAGGCCACAAGGCTTTGTCCTGCAAAAACATCCACGGCGGCTTCCACCGCGTCCGTTTGGTATTGCTGTATTTTGAAGGTAAATTTCATGGGGCGTCCTCTGGTTATTGCTCTTGCATCAGATTGTGTGGCAATGCTTGTGTAATTTCGCGGAGTTTGGCTTGCAAAATTTTG
>CAYJPE010000251.1:0-4057 GCA_964371965.1 uncultured Desulfovibrionaceae bacterium | reverse complement strand
GTGAATCTTTTGGGTTTTGGCAAAAGATCCCCTTCCCCCCTCAAGAAAAATAATTAATCAGTGTTTCCTTAATAATGTATAAACACTATGGTACAAAGATGCCGGTGCGCCAAGTGCTCCTTGGGAGCGGGGGTATCCCATCAACAGGCTGATAAAATATCTTCAAGCGTCCGCAAAAAAGCGTCCAAATATTCTTCTTCGATGGTCAAAGCCGGCAGAAGACGCAGGACGGAGCCTTGTGTCAAATTACATACAAAACCGCGGCGCAGCAACTCTTCCCATACAGCCTGCCCGTCAAAGGAAAGTTCTATTCCCAGCATGAGCCCAAGGCCACGCACTTCCTTAATGGGGGCATGCACGGCGTCATGTGGCATATCATCATGGCCACCTTTTTGCTGTAATCTTTTTTGCAAAGCTCGTGTTTTGTCCATAAAGTCTGCACCCACCGCAGCGGCTCGTTCTGCCAAATGGTCACGAAGCATTATGGCTACAGTCTTGCACGCAACAGCCGCCGTTAAGGCATTGCCGCCAAAGGTAGTGGCATGGGTGCCGGGCACAAAGCCTCGACTGACTTCTTGTGTGGCTAGCATGGCTCCCATGGGAAGGCCATTGGCAAGAGCTTTGGCGCTGGTGAGGATGTCTGGTTTCACAGAAAAATGCTCAAATGCCCAAAAGCGTCCACTGCGACACAAGCCAGCTTGCACTTCATCGGAGATGAAAAGAATATCCTTTTCGCGGCAGAGTTTTTCAATAGAAGCAATGTACGCAGGATCCATAGGGCGAATTCCCCCTTCACCTTGAATCATTTCCACAAGTATGCCCGCCGTTTTACCTGTGACGGCAGCACGCAGGGCATCCATATCGCCCCACTGCACCTGCACAAAGCCTTGAGGCATGGGGGCAAAGCCGTCTTGAAAGCGTTCTTGCCCCGTAGCAGCCACAGTGGCAAGGGTGCGTCCATGAAAGCAGCCTGTGAGGGTAATAATTTCAAAAGCGTCGCGCTTTTTAACGCGTTGCATGTAGCGTCTCGCTAATTTTATGGCAGCCTCGTTGGCCTCCGCTCCGGAATTACAAAAAAAAGCTTTGTCCATATGGCAGGTGGACAGCAGCAATTCTGCCAACTCCAATTGTTCTTCTTGATAAAAAAGATTACTCACATGCCACAATTTACGCGCCTGCTCCGCCACACATTGGGCAAGCTCGGGATGGCAATGTCCAAGGCTTGTCACCGCAATGCCGGCCAATAAATCCACATATTGCTTGCCGTCCACATCCCACAAAAGTGACCCCTCTGCCCGCAAAACAGACACGGGATAACGCCCATACGTGTGGCACATGAGCTTCTGTTCACGCGCGTGCAATGCTTCAAACTTGTTCATGATAACACCTTTATTATATTTACTTCATTGAGAGTTTATCCGTAAATACTCACTCACTTCGCGGCCACTACCTGCGTCAGGCTCCGCTTGCTTTTTCCGTCATATACCATGAGCGTATAGTCCCTCAAAGCAAGCTTGCTTTCCTTGATATAACACAAAAATTCGCACTTTGACGACAGCCCCTAACAGTCCGTTGAAAAAGTGCAATCTGCGGCGTCAGCATAAAAAAGCCAAATCGCTTATGTATGTCTCATACGCGTTGCTCTCGATAGCCGTAACACTCGTTCCTCGTGTAACGGCTACGCCTTCGGCGCCCTTCGGGTCGGTCTGCGCGCCTTGACTTTTTTTGCTTCCTTGCGCCCTTTGCAGGGGGACACTTTTTGAACGGACTGTCAAAAATGGAGTTTTTCAACAGCCTGCTAATGACGCCCCGTGTGCCCAAAACCTCCATGCCCCCGATCACTACCCTCAAGATCGGCACACACCTCCCATTCCACCTGCAAAACGGGTTGAAAGACAAGCTGTGCTATTCTCTCCCCTTGATGCAACCTGTACGCTTGCGTAGCGGTATTGAGCAGATATACACATATTTCCCCTCGATAATCACTGTCAATAACCCCTGTGCCTTGTGCGACGGTGAGTCCATGCTTTGCCCCAAGGCCACTGCGCGAATAAAGAAAAGCTGCCACACCTTGCGCGTCCTGGTGTGTGGCAAAACACTCCTGAATCGGCTTTTTCTGTGCCATGGGTGCTATGGCAATACCTGTTGGCACACAGATCCGAGCGCCGGGAGCAACAAGCACGCTTTCGCATTCGAGGCAAGCGCGAACATCATAGCCAGCGGCATATGGCGTGGCACGTACAGGCACACCATCCGCACACGCTTGTGTGTAAAGCTCTTGTGCACGGGGACGTACAAAGCATATTCGTACTGATATAGTTGATGCATATGTCATAGTGTGTAACAATAGGACAAAGTTGCACAAAAAGCAAGATACATTTCATGTGTCGCACGCGATACATCACGGCGTTCTCATTTCAGCTTTTTCTTCCCTCACAAAAAAGTGCAATGAGAATGACCTGCGCTATATGCTTAAGGAAGCACTGGTTAAATAAAAAAATATATAAAATTTACTATAAAATAATTGCGAAAAAGAACTTCTCCTATCTCAGTAATTGCGGATTCATCCTTATCAATGCGTATCAGACAAGGATGGGCGCATGTGCCCCGCCGACGTAAAGGAAATATGTTCAAAATCGCCTAAAAATTCTATATGCGGGCACATTTGAAGTTCTGGAATAAGCGCTTCCGAGACATAGCATTCGGAAAGATAGAGCGTGTTTGGAATGAGTACAAGGCGCACCTTATCTGCGGGAGCTGCCCCTTGTAAGCAGGCGAGCATGGCTTCAAGCACGTCTTTTTCTGTAGGCAAATGTAAAGGAATACTGGCACGTATAGGAAATGTGGTTGTGAGGCAGTTGAGATATGTGGGTTTTTTGTCAATGTTATCCACAAGGGCTTGCGTCGTAAAGTCCGCAAGGCCAATACCACACGCATTGCCATGGCTGTCCTCTGTCAAGTCCCATACAGCAATATAGCGGATGATGGGTGATGGAGGTTCTTGCTCACCCTGAATGCGTAATCTGCCGATAATATTGGTATCCATGCCGGTACCGCTAAAGTTTTTGCCCATGCGCTCCACAATAAGCGCATCGAGCTCTTGCACGGGGAGGGCGGGCATGAGGGCTTTTGAGTGCAATAAGAGGGCTTTTTCTTCCGCAAAAAAATCCTTAGGTAGAATGCCTTTAATGAGCGCTGTTTCTTCATAAGCATTTTCAATAATGGCAATGCCGCCAATCACAGGCATTTTTTCTAAAATTAACTGCCCCACATCGTGCAGTAGGGGCGAAAGCAAGGACGCTTTACCTTGACTGTGAAATTGCTGTGCCCCCCCGGGGCCACCAAGCCCCACCACAATTTTTTTAAAAAGGCCACTCTCCACATCACCCTTAAAAGACGTATGTGTCTTAATGCGATTGATGGGAATGATGGCGTCCATTTCAAAAGCAGATTCCAACATATAGGCCTTAAGCTGTGTGGTTGTGACGCCAAGTTCACGACACGTGACACATGTGATAATGGGAGCACCGACGCTTTCCTCTGTAATGCCAAAACTTTCAAGGACTTCTCTTTGCCCTTCTTCTGTACCTCCACCATGACTGCCCATGCCCACAAGCAAAAAAGGGTGCGCACCATATTGGCGCACGCATGCCACCGCTGTTTGCAACATAAGGACAATGTTTTGGATACCACGGCTGCCCACGGTAAGGCCGACTTTGTGACCCGGCTGCACGATCCTTTGCGACAAAAGTGTCGTCATGGCAGTGCGTATGCTGCCCTCAATGTCGTTCACCATAGGGCGTGGAAAATGTTGTCGAATTTTTTTTACGCGCGGTAGAATAGGCGCAGAAGCCATATGTGACATAAAAATCCCCTTTACCAGGCTCTTAAAAGCTGTATTTTCGACAGTCCGCTCACAAAGTGCCTTCGGGTGAAGGGTGCAAGACAGCGAAAAAAGTCAAGGAGCGCAAATCATCCCGAAGACCCCCGAAACCCCGAGGGCGTTGCCTTAAATCTACACGACGAACAAGTATTGCGACCATCAAAATCAGCGTTT
>CAYJPE010000250.1:0-4064 GCA_964371965.1 uncultured Desulfovibrionaceae bacterium | reverse complement strand
AGATAACCTAAAAGGCGCATTTGACGACAGTGCCTAAGAAAAGTACATGTAAATAAGCAGAGATTGAGTGTCTTTGAATCCTTTTGATTCATATAAGGCGAGACACATTTTGTGAACACTTTGAGATATATGTAATACATCACAGCTTTCTCGGAGCGTGCCTCCCCTATCAAGGGACAAACTTGCGAGAACAGCAACTCTTCTTTGAAGCGAAGCATGATGTATAGTCGGCCTTTGAAAAAGCCGACGCAAAAGACGACAGCATTCGGGTATTGCGGTGTCATTGACATAATAGAAGATGTCAGGGTTTTCGTTGGCGCGCAGAGTACCTTTTTGCAAAGGCCTGATAGGTGTATATAAATTTCGTTCAAGGTTTATGAGAGGAAAAAACAGTCCATCAATGTTTCAGAAAATTCGTTCTCTAACGTTAGTCCTCAATATTGTACAGAAAATTCTTCTTTGAGTACGGAGTGTATATGAAGTTTTCTACAAGAACACGCTATGGTCTTCGCTTTTTAGCGAGTCTTGCCTCGTGCCCACAAGACAGCCTCGTCAATCTAGGTGAACTTGCAAAAAAAGAAGGGATTTCTCAAGGATACCTTGAGCAAATTGTCCGCTCACTCAAACCACTTGGCATCATGCGTGCCACACGTGGCATGGGTGGTGGCTATGCCCTTACGTCCAAACCTGAAGATATTAATTTGGAAGATGTTTTTTTGCACCTTGAAGGTGACCTTTCTCCGGTGGCATGCCTTACTTCAAGTCAACAGTGCGAGAGGATAGCGACATGTTCTACACGAGATTTTTGGGAACAATTAGACGCCCATATTCGCTCTTTTCTCAAGAAGAAGACCTTGCGTGATATTATGCAATCGTGTAATGGTTTATAGCGGGTCGTTGGAAAATGGCAATCTGCATCGTCAGCGTCAAAAGTCACATTGATTATGGCATGTTTCATACGCGTTGCTCTTGATATTCGTAGCACTCATTCCTCGTATATCGGTCGGCGCCCTATGGACTTTTTCAACTGGCTGATAGCAGCCTGTTGAAAAAGTCCAAATTCACAGGCCGTTCAAAAAAGGTGAGATGCAAGGAAACGAAAAAATCCTGGCATCGCGGTGTATTAGACATACATAAGATGTCAGGATTTTTTCGTTGACGCCGCAGATTGCTTTTTTTCAACGGCCTGATAGGTATGTTACCATGTCATATGCCTTTGAAAAGCGCACAAGGAAACGATTTTTTTTGCATATTTCACATATAAGGAGTTGCTATGTGGGACTATACAGACAAAGTCCATGAGCATTTTTTGCATCCCAAAAATGCCGGAGTGTTGCCCGATGCCAATGCCATAGGCGAAGTTGGTAGCCTTGCTTGCGGTGATGCCCTTAAGCTTTACCTTAAGATAGATGATAAGAATATTATAAGCGATGCGCGCTTTCAAACATTTGGTTGTGCAAGTGCCATCGCTTCAAGTTCTGTGCTCACAGAAATGGTTAAAGGACTCCATATTGATGAAGCCATGGCCATAACAAATAAGGATATTGCCCAAAAACTTGGCGGCTTACCCAAGGAAAAAATGCACTGCTCTGTCATGGGGCAAGAAGCACTTGAAGCGGCCATTCGGCAATTTCGTGGGGAAGAAGTCAAGACGCATGTTCACGATGATGGCGCACTTGTGTGTCGTTGTTTTGGCATCACAGACACACAACTGAAACGTGCCATTGAAGAAAATGGTTTAAAAACTGCGGAAGAAGTGACCCACTACACGAAGGCCGGCGGTGCTTGCGGTGATTGTATTCCTGCCATTGAGGCCTTGTTGCAGCAATCGTCCACACGTTTACAAGAGATTGTGCTTCCAAAACCCATGACCAATATACAGCGTATGCAACTCGTCATAAAAACCCTTGATGAAGAAGTGCGCCCTCGCCTTATGGCAGATAGTGGTGACATTGAGCTTGTGGACATGGATGGTGCAAAGGTTTTTGTGCGCCTTTGTGGGCGCTGTGCACAATGTCCTTCAAGCCATGTGACCACAAAAAATCTTGTGGAAGCGACGTTACGCCAATTTGTGGATGCACACATCGTTGTGGAAGAGGTATAGCATATGCGCATAACATATCTGGACAATAATGCAACAACACAAGTAGCTCCTCAAGTTATAGAGGCCATGACGCCGTATTTTGGCACCTATTATGGCAATCCTTCGAGCATGCACAGTTTTGGCGGTCACGTGGGCAAGGCCGTGTTGCAGGCTCGCGAGCACATTGCAGCGCTTATCAATGCGCATGTGGATGAAATCGTCATGACATCATGTGGCAGTGAAAGCGATAATACGGCCATTTTTTCGGCACTCAGAAGCCAGCCGCAAAAAAAACATCTGATCACCACACGAGTGGAACACCCTGCCGTCTTAAATGTGGCACGCCATCTTGAAAATCAAGGGTACACCATCACATACTTATCTGTGGACTTTAAGGGGCGTCTGGATATGGATGAGTATGAGAAAGCCTTGCGCACGGATACGGCACTCGTGTCTATTATGTATGCCAATAACGAAGTGGGGAATGTATATCCTATTGAAAAAATGGCGCATATGGCAAAAGAAAGAGGCATCCCCTTTCACACTGATGCCGTGCAAGCTGTGGGTAAAGTCCCCATTGACGTGCAAACGCTTCCGGTGGACTTTTTGGCTTTTTCAGGGCACAAACTCCATGCCCCCAAGGGCGTAGGCGCTTTGTATGTGCGCAAAGGCACACACTTTCGCCCTCTTTTGCTCGGTGGTCATCAAGAGCGCGGGCGCCGTGCCGGGACGGAAAATGTGCCTTATATTATTGCTTTTGGCAAGGCGGCAGAACTTGCGGCAACCTATGTAGAAAAGGCAGTAGAACATACGGCACACTTGCGAGACACCCTTGAGCAAGGACTTCTTGCTCGTATACCGGACTGTGTTGTCAACGGCGATACACAATACAGACTACCCAATACGTCAAGTATTTCTTTCAAATATATTGAAGGTGAAGCCATTCTCCTTATGCTTGACCTTGAAGGCATATGCGCAAGTTCCGGCTCTGCTTGCACGTCCGGCACCCTTGAGCCATCTCATGTACTGCGTGCCATGGGTGTGCCTTTTACATTTGCTCACGGTGCCATTCGCCTTTCCCTGTCACAGTATACAACGCAAGAAGATGTTGAGCATACACTCAATGTTTTTCCTGCTATTGTGGAAAAACTTCGTACTTTATCCCCTTTTGTGAATGAATAATCTTTAACAGCCTGTTGAAATATATTTGATTGACACCATATCGCAACGTAAAACAAAGGAACAATCATGAATAATAATGCCGTGTGCGCCGTCATTGACAAGTGGCTCACGTCATGGGATTCTGACCCATTGGGAGGAAAAGGTGCTTTCGAGGCATATTACGATTATCTCAAAAATCTGCCCGAAGTGTTTTTGGAGTTTCACAAACGCCCGAGTATCAGTTTCTCCTTGCGGGCACGTCATAAAGCGCAAGCAGAAGATTCACTTTTTGTTCTCATAGATGTGGTGGACGATGAGCCAGAAGCGCGTTGGCTCTCCATCTGTTTTTTTGCAAATATGGTAAAAGATCCCGAAGGCTTGGGCGACCTTGTTCCTCAAGGACTTATGGACAGCGATGCGCTCTGCTTAAATCTTGAAGATGCAGATGCAGAGATGGAAGCGTATATTTTACAAAGGATATACGAAGCACACGACAAAGCAAGTGTGTAGGCCGTTGAAAAAGTACCATCTACTGCGTCAAAACAAAAACGCAGACCGCTCATGTATGTCCGTATACACGTCGCGTCCTGCGTTTGTCTTTTTTCTTGTATCTGGCACTTTTTGAACGGCCTGTCCTGTGTTGAAAAAGTACCATCTACTGCGTCAAAACAAAAACGCAGACCGCTCATGTATGTCCGTATACACGTCGCGTCCTGCGTTTGTCTTTTTTCTTGTATCTGGCACTTTTTGAACGGCCTGTCCTGTGTTGAAAAAGTACCATCTACTGCGTCAAAACAAAAACGCAGACCGCTCATGTATG
>CAYJPE010000249.1:0-4095 GCA_964371965.1 uncultured Desulfovibrionaceae bacterium | reverse complement strand
CTTTTTGCCCTCTAACTTAAGTCAAGCTCACTTTGTGAAACGCTTATATATGTCTCTATATACCGCGCGCTTCCCAAAACTCCCTTTCCTTTTTAGAAAACAAAAATTCTATTTCATCAGCGTTTTCTTATGTTTATGCAACAAAAAAAGTACGCTCTCACTAAGCGCGGAGCGTATCCTTGTTCATGCTAAGAAATTCAAGTGATGTGACAATATGCAAAATTCCGCCACTCGTCAAGTGTCAGACGGGGTTTGGAGAAATTTTTTAGGGGATGCTTCTCATGAAAAAGCCCCCAATCCCTGTGGCACCATCATGGTGGGCGAAGGAGCAGGGGCGTGTTTCTTTTAGACTCTTCTATTGACCAAGGTTATTCGTTTGCACAAGTATGGTGATACTTGGATCACTACTATTGGTAAATTCTTCAAAGCCGTTCGCTGTTTCGCCTTGTGTCCATTTTTTTGTGTTGACGGTTATTGTGCCTTCCGCATCTTTTGAAACGCCTTCTAATGCTTGGAAGGAGTCACTCACACTCTCGATCGCGCTACCATCTTTGCTTTTAACATCACCAACAACAACCATTTCAACATCGGTGACTTTGCCTTCATTAATGGCATCTTTGACTTCCTGTAACGAGCTTACACCTGCAAGCAAGACGTCCATGTCGTCGCCGCCATCCATCAAGAGATCCTGGGCATCAAACATAAGAAGGTCGTCACCTGCGCCACCCTTCAGTGTGTCCGCACCTGCGCCGCCGTCAAGATAATCTTTGCCTGCGCCGCCGTAGAGCGCATCCTTGCCGTCGCCGCCATAAAGCGTATCCTTGCCGTCGCCGCCGTAGAGGAGATCATCATTCTTACCGCCGTAGAGCGTGTCATCGCCCTTACCACCGTCGAGAATATCGTTATCTTTGTTACCGTAGAGCGTATCATCGCCCTTGCCGCCGGAAAGATAGTCAGCACCATCTTCGCCTCGAAGGGTATTAGCGTTATTGTCACCGTAGAGGTAATCAGCACCATCTCCGCCTCGAAGTTCATCATTGGCAGCATTAACCTCAAGATAGTCATTATTCTCGGGACTCAGAGAAACACCCTTCATGAGAATGTTGTGCGTGACGGAAGAGCCAGTGCTATCCTTGATTTCAAAAGCCACTTCAAGCTTTCTGCCTGCCTCTTGGTCTTGAATGACTTCCCACGTACCATCTTGTTGGAAATTGACGGTAAACAAGGTGTTACCCGTGTCTTCTGTACCTGCGACGAATTTTTTTCCATCTTCAGAGATGTAGAGTGTTTTTTCAATAGTTAGGCCTGTCAGGTCTATCTCTGTCCCACTAAGGTATACACTTGCGATTGACACGGAATCGGTATCATTGACATGAGGAATAACTCCGCTAGCGCTTGCGACATTCTCTACAGAACTTGGCACCGTGGCAGGAAAAGTGACACTTTTCAGGCTTGTGTCGGCACCGTCAATGGGGATAATACGTACTTCGTCAAATGCACTGTCTGTTTCAAATGTCTTATTGGCAACATCACCGTTGATTGTGGCATTATTAAAAGACTTCGCAACAACAAACTCCCCATCATTATAAAACTCGACTCGCACTTCCTCGTTGCCTGAAAAGAAACCCCCAAGTTCAAGATCAATGCTCGTTGCTGATCTCTTATCGTGCAATACAATGACAATGGCCTCTGTGTTTTCCAATTTTTCCTTGTTTGCATCCACCTTAAGATTCTTGTCCGCCTCATCCCACACAAGCTTTGAACCGACACCGGCAGATTCCCAGCCGCTCTTTGCGTCTTGTTCTCCGGTAGTAAGCACTTCACCGCTAATTATTATTTTGCTCTGACCTTCGCCTATGGTGATTGTATTCGGGGATTCACCAGCACTAAATTTGGCACTCATGTTTGTAGAGTCAGCAAACACTTTCTCAGGAACATACGTAGGCGTCATGGCTACCACTTCGTGAGGGTCATGGCTTGAATTGAATGTGACCGTATGCGTGCCAACACTGTCAATGTCTGTGGTGGCAAAATCAATCACTACTTGTTCACCCGACAAGCTTGCGAGCTGTGTCACTTCCCAATTTCCATCTTGCTCTATGGTGAGCTTAAGGAGAGCACCCGCTGCTTCCTTGCTCGCCACATAGTCTGCACCATCTTTGCGAATATACAATGTGATGTCAGCATCTTTTGTTGTCAAAGCAAGCGTGTCAAGTCCGCCCACTGCAACATCGCCAATTGTTATGCTGGCAAAGGAGTAACTCTCAATGCTCTCTTGACCGGAGCCAGTAAGCATCCCTGTGACAGGTACCCAATGTTTCAAAGGAGCATTGTTGTCAACATCTGCCCCTGTAATTTCGTTCTTAAGGTCAGGGGTGCTGTCTACAAGTTTTACCTGCGCAATGCCGGAAACGGAAGTATTGCCGCTTGAGGCGATGAAAGGCAGTTCAAAAGATTCCGTAAGATCATCGGCGCTGCCATTATCAATTGTTTTGAATTGCGTCACCGTGTATGTAGCATCGCCATTATACACGACTTTAAACACGTCAGATCCATCTGTTTTAGTCTTGGCGGTCAGTGTCTTGCCATCATCGCTCAAACTCCACGTCAACTCTTCCTCACCAATTGTAAGAGCATCGTCGACATCCCACGCAAAACTGTCAGGTGTGGTGTCAAAACCGAGTTCACCGGTGGCAGACGTTCCTGCAGAAAAATCCGAGCCGCCCGTGGGTTCCGGAATATCTACCTCCCGAAGCGTCACTTCCTCCGGCGTAGGAGTTTTAATCTCAATATCTGTTGTTAACTCTCGTTCGCCGTCATCATCACGCACCGTAAATGTCACTGGCAGATCTAAACCTTCTTCCGGAACGTTGTCGCCCGGTATAAAGGTAACCGTACCGTCTGTGGCAACGGTCAGTGTGCCAAGGCCCTCGTCGGATTCAAGAACAAAGGAACCATCCGGTAATTGTGTAGGACTCCAGCCTGCAAGTTGTACGTTTGTGATGTCGAGGCCATTTTCGGCATCAATACCGCCCAAGAGCGAGCCCACTTCAAAGCCTTGCGTTGTGCCGCTGCCATTGGGCGAGGAAGAAGGGTTACCTGCGGCGGGCAAAAGTTCTTCGTTGGCCGCAAAAAATTCTTCGCCGGAAATAATGGCTTCGCCCACAAGAAATTCCGGCATATTTTCACTGGAATATGCCGTATAGAAACCTTCAAGCACAACCTTTGCGCCATCATCAAAGGAGAACACAAGATTATCTTCGTGCTTTTCGAGGAGGGCGTCCCCGGGGATAAAATTAAGAACGAGCCTGTCATCCGGCAAAGGGGCTGCTACAAATGCTTGTCCTGCTACCGGTCTATTTAATGCAATATCTGCCATGATTTACTCCCAAAATTGCTGCGCACCTTAGACTGTGACACCATATGGCGAGGAAGGAAAAGCCGCACAAAAAGAGCACAGCTAAGGTGCTTGTGTAGAGAAGACTGCCTCTGAGAAAGAAAAGAAAATGGCCCGATAAGCAAAGTGTGTAAATATTATGTCCATACGTAGTCGCATGCAATCCTGACGGAGGACGCCATAATGACCGCGAACGGCTCGCGTTCTATTGACACAAATGCTCGAAAAAAGGGCGAGGACTTAACATAAGAACAGATTGAATCATGTGATCCTTAGGAACTGCCTCGATATATTCTTTGCGTTTTGCCCCTGCCTTGAGAGGGTCAGGCGGCGTTTTTTTGCGCAAATGACGCACATTTGCATGTAAGTCTTTCGCAAAAAAGCGCATTTTCTTCGCAAAAACACAAAATCTTTTTATTGAGAAACAGCCTTTAGGCAATGTCGAGAAAATCCCCACGGCGTATATTTGCAAAAATGCCATAGGCCTCTCAAAACTCACCTTCTTATTAAGGTGCAACAACGCAATCAGCGCTCGCTCATGTCCCCAGAGCGTCTACCCTAAAGGTGAGGGCAGCGACTCCTAAAGCGCATATTGGGATACCAGTCCGGCATCCGTGCCGAGAAACTCGACACAAGAGTATTGTAAGCTTCTTAGGTGCGTTTGGCAAGAGAAATGAGCAAAAAAAAATTGTACTGAG
>CAYJPE010000248.1:0-4096 GCA_964371965.1 uncultured Desulfovibrionaceae bacterium | reverse complement strand
AAATTCGTCTTCCTTGTCAAAGAACAAAAATTCGATTAAATCAGCGTTTCCTTAATTATCCCTCTTTCACTGAAATAGAAAAGGGGCTTTTCCGGAATTGTTTTATAGTGAATTTTATATATAAAGAGCGTTTTCAACAGCCTACTACGAAACAAAACCACGCCATATGCAAGCAAAACCGCCCGCAGCAATCACAATAAGTAATATCCGCTTAAACACCACAAGAGAAATTCGGCGTGCCACCGGCATAGCACAAACAATGCCAAGCATGGACGCAGGCAAGCCAAGAGCCGCCCACATGAGGACATCTTGTGAATACAAACCTGCGCTTGCTTGTACCGCACATGCCACAAGATACGCGAGAACAGAAAAAATGTTCACAGTGCCAACGGTCTCCATTTGTGACCAACCAAGATGTAAGGCATAGACTCCGATGGGTGGATTGCCAAAGGCAATGGACGTGTTCAAAACGCCGGAAGAAAAACCTGCAAACAAGCCTTTACCCACATGCTCTGGGCGTTTTACAGTGTTTTCCTTGCGGATACACTGCCACAAAACAAATAAAAGCATGACAGTGCCTGTGAGGAGTTGAATAAAGCGTGTGGGAATAAAAAGAAGAATGGCAAGCCCTGCAAGGGAACCGGGTATTGCCCCAATGAGTAAAGTTTTAAGCGAAGAAAGACGGCACCCCTTTCTAAAATTCCAAGCCATATGTATCGACACTCCTGTCACAATAATACAGGCTGTGGGCGTTAATACAGCTGAAGGCATAAAGGACGCCACAATGGGAACAGCAACCATTGCAGCTCCCATACCACTCACACCATTGACGAAACCTGCTGCAAACCATGCAAGAAAAAAAATCACGTAATGCTCTAACATAATAGCCCTAACTGACCTTCAACTTTTATATGACGGGCGACGACAACGCCCACATTGTGCAACAATACAATGCACTATAATTGAAAAAAACGCAATTTATATTAGGCGCTGTCATCACATTGCTCACGTGATTTTAACTATGTAAATGGTGCGCAATAAGCGGAAGGTAAAATGCGTATGTCTCCCTCTTCCTCAAATATATATAAAAATTTCACTATAAAACAATTCCAGAAAAGACTCTTTTCGATTTTCGTGCTTGGGGATCCCTCTTTTCAATGTATTGAAAAGAGGGATAATTAAAGCGCTTTGAGGGGGGAAGGGGCGTGTGCCCTTTAGGGTGAATCTTTTGGGTTTTGGCAAAAGATCCCCTTCCCCCCTCAAGAAAAAAATACAATAAAACTTTTCCCTTTCCTTCCCCCCTCAAGAAAAAAACATTTGACTATTTGACGAGCAGTTCTAAGAGCTGCGCGGCGTCTCTTTGCAATGCGTCCAAGTGTTCCCTACTCACAAAGCTTTCCGCATAGACTTTGCAGATATCTTCCGTACCGGACGGTCTAATGGCAAACCAGCCATTTTGTGCTGTCACCTTCACGCCGCCGAGGGGAGCGTTATTGGCTGGTGCGTGTGTGAGTATTTGTTCTATGGGTTCGCCCCCTGCTGTGGAGATGCGTACGTGTTCTGGCTGTAAGGCCAGCAAGCATGCGCGGATGCGTTCACTGGCGGGTGAGTCTATGCGTTCAAAAAAAGATTCGCCAAATTCCTCTGTTAATTGTTTATAGAGCACATGGGGTGCTTTGCCCTTGGCGGTCATTTCTGCGGCAAGGAGGCAGAGGAGCATACCGTCCTTGTCGGTGCTCCATGGTGTACCGTTAAACCGTAAGAAAGACGCGCCGGCGCTTTCTTCGCAGCCAAAGCCTGCGGAACCATCGTGCAAATAAGGGACAAACCATTTAAAGCCTACGGGGACTTCTTTAACAGCGCGCCCTAAGGATGCGCCCACGCGGTTGAGCATGGACGAGGTGACAAGCGTTTTGCCAATACCCATGCTGCTTGGCCATTGTAGTCGAGAAGAAAAGAGATAGGCTGTGGCGGCAGCGAGATAGTGGTTTGCATTCATGAGACCATCCGGCGTGACAATGCCATGTCTGTCGGCGTCAGGATCGCATCCAAAAGCCAAATCGTAATGATCTTTTACACTTAAAAGGGTATTCATGGCATAGGCCGAAGAGCAGTCCATGCGAACTTTCCCGTCCCTATCGCAAGGTACAAAGCGGAAGGAGGGGTCGCATTCTTTATTAACCATTGTTAAGTTGAGTTTATATTTGTCGGCGATGGGGTTCCAGTACGGGAGGCTTGCGCCGCCCAAGGGGTGGACGCCAAGTTTGACGCCGGAGTTGGCAATGGCATCCATATCAAGTACATTGGCAAGGTCGTCCACATAGGCGCGTAACATATCTACTTCTTGCAGGCCGGCAGAGCGTAAGGCTCTTTCTAGAGGTATAAGTCGTACATCTCTGTTATTATTAGCCAAAATTTCGTTAGCGCGTTCTTCTATGGCCTTAGTGATGGCGCTTTCTGCTGGGCCGCCATGGGGAGGATTGTATTTGAAGCCACCGTCAAGGGGAGGATTGTGAGAAGGGGTGATCACAATACCATCGGCCATCGCGTTGCCTTTATGTTGGCGGTTCCAGCATAATATGGCGTGAGAAATCACGGGCGTTGGCGTAAAACCGCCCCCTTGCGCCACGCGTACTTGCACGGCATTTGCTACGAGCACTTCTATGGCAGAGCGATATGCCGCCTCGGAAAGGGCGTGGGTGTCCATACCTACAAAAAGAGGCCCTTGTATCCCTTGTTGTTTACGCACGTCACATACGGCTTGAGTGACAGCATAAATATGCGCTTCGTTAAAGCTGCGCTTTAAGGATGTGCCTCTGTGCCCGGACGTACCAAAGGAGATACGCTGTTGCGGCAAAGCAGGTGTGGGGGATTCGGTGTAATATGACGACATAAGACTAGGCAGATGCACAAGCATTTCTGGCAAGGGCAGCTTACCGGCATTGGGATGCACAGACATGGAAATACCTCTCGTATTTTTTTTAACATTCTATCGTGTTTTGGTGTTGAAATCAAGTGTGAGAGGGTGCTGAAAAAGATACTCTTTTGCGAAAGCGAAAAAAAACACCTACTTTTTGTATATTTTGCACAGTGTTATGTGTTTTTTTAGCTTTTTTAAAAAATTAGGAAGCTGTGAGTATTGCCGTGTTTTGTCTCAATGTATGTTTTTAAAAAGCATGTGGGGTGAAACTTTTTTTGGAAAACAAAGCTTTCACCCCACACCATCGCTGCTCTCGATGCCCGTACACCTCCCCGTACGCCTCGTCCCTCGGCTACGGTCACGCCTGCGGCGCCATTCGGTCGACCCCTTCAAAAAAACAATAAGTCAGCGTGCATGACGAAGCTTTTTTACGTGGCAAAGAAGGAAGGATTATGTGGCACATGGCAACATGTAGAGAATGCAATCAGAGCTCTTAGAGTAGACAAGGTATTAGTCTACAAACTCATAAACGACGCTGCCATCATTATCAAATTCCACATAATCAAAGTCAACTGTTTGACGATGCTCCCCGCTGGGGCGATTTGTTCCTAATACTTTGAATTTATTACTCACAATTGCGTGTTGGATGTCGTCTGAGTCTGTGTCGCCGGGCCAAATGTAAGACTTGGACTGGGCGTGAACGTACACTATATCATTGTCTGTAGGGAGTGTAATTTCCACTGTTTGACGTGCTGGCGCTTGCCACCAGCCCTCCGTGATCCATCCACCATCTTGATAATAGCGAAAGGCGAGGCTTATGCTTTCGCTTGTTTGATTTTCTGCGATAAAAACACGGGTTTGTGCATATGAAACCGTAGGTATGAGGTAGAGACTCATGAGAAAAAGGACGATAAAAGCGCGCATGAATTTCATTGTGATATTCTCCTTGAATTAAAGTCTCACAAGGGTATCAAGAGAAGCTTGTTTTAGCAAGCCTTGGGACTGTTGAAAAAGTGCAATCTACGGCGTCAGAAAAAAAGAAAACACTGAGCAACCGTTTTTTTGTTGAGAGGGGCAGGGGAGAAAGGAATTTTTGTTTTTTCTTGAGAGGGGAAGGGGAAAAAGGAGTTTTTATTTTTTTTTTGAGGGGGGAAGGGGATCTTTTGCCAAAACCCA
>CAYJPE010000247.1:0-4118 GCA_964371965.1 uncultured Desulfovibrionaceae bacterium | reverse complement strand
GGCGCAAGCACCGCCAACCCCGTCAGGTCCGAAAGGAAGCAGCGGCAACGGTGGCTACGGGTGTTTGGCTTCCTTTTTTTTGCCTTTTGCCGATCTGTTGAAAAAAACACCTGTACAGCGCGCTCAAAAAAGGTGAAATGCAAGGGATGGGTTGCTTTTTTTCGGTCTGTTACGGTTGTTTTCCATCCCGGTTCTCTCTTTATCTTTCTGCCTTCTTTTTTTACGCAGCACAACACTTGGCAAGAAGGTTCTCTTGGAATATACTGCGAGACGTAGGGTGAAAAATGTCAAAGTAAACGCTTGTTTTGCTGCATAAATTTCCGGTAAAAGCGATTCTGACCCGCATAACAGTTTGATAAGGGGCAAGGAGCCACGGCACTGAAACTTCTCCGAAAGTGTTTCCGTGCACGTTTACAGAGGAGTTTTCATGGCGCAAAGCCCCCATACAGGCCGTCTGCCGTGGCCGGAATATTTCATGGCCATCACCTATATGGTGGCAGAACGGAGCACCTGTTTGCGGCGTAAGGTTGGTGCCATTGCCGTGAAGAACAAGCGGATACTTGCGACGGGCTATAATGGTGCGCCGGCGGGAATACAGCATTGCTTTGAGACCGGTTGCCTTCGCCAACAACGAGGCATTCCCTCGGGGGAAAGACACGAGATTTGTCGCGCCCTGCATGCAGAGCAAAATATCATCATTCAATCTGCCTTGCATGGCGTTATTCTTGGCGGCGCGGACATATATTGCACTACTTTTCCTTGTGTTTTGTGCAGTAAAATGCTCATAAATTGCGGAGTGCGGAGAATTTATTATGTTGAACATTATCCCGATGAATTGGCGTGCACCATGCTGAATGAAGCGCAGATTGCCTTGGAACAGGTGTCAAAGCCTTGTCTGCCCTCAACGTCCTTTTGTCAAGAGAGCTAGAGCATGAGTGAGCAACATCCTTTTGCACCGCACATGCGACGTGCGGCAGCCTTGGCGGAAAAAGGGCGTTTTGCCGTACATCCGAACCCCGTGGTGGGGGCTGTGCTCGTGCACAACGGGCGCATAGTCGCAGGCGGCTGGCACAAGGCGCATGGCATGGCGCATGCGGAAGTGGAATGCCTTGAAGATGCGCTGCGACGTGGCGTTGATCCCGCTTCGTGCTCCTTGGTGGTCACGCTTGAACCTTGTCATCATCAGGGCAAAACACCGCCGTGTACAAGCGCCATTGTGGCCGCGGGCATAAAGCATGTGGTGATAGGCGTGCGCGACAGCAATCCTGTGGCGGCGGGCGGCATGGAGTTTTTGCAAAGCCAAGGCATTCAAGTGGAATGCGGCATTGAGGAACACCTGTGTGCCGATATGATTGCGGAATTTTTCCTTTTCCATAGTACAAACAGACCCTATGTCATCTTAAAGATGGCCACTACCTTGGATGGACGCATTGCCACCCGTACGGGGCACTCTCAGTGGATAAGCTGCGAAGAATCGCGCCAAAAAGTACAGGCACTGCGCGCCAGCATTGCCAGCTGCGGCGGTGCCGTCATGGTGGGCGGCGGCACATTTCGAGAAGACAATCCACGCTTGACCGTGCGCATACATGACGACATGCCCCAGCCCTTGGCCTGCGTCGTCACATCGCGCCTTCCCATGGGGAGTGACGCCTTTCTTTTGCAAAACAGGCCTCGCGAAACCATTTTTTTCACCACACCGGCGGCGGCGGCCTCACCCACGGCAAAATCCTTGCAGTCCATGGGCGCGCGCGTGTGGTCTGAACAACCCTCCGGCACCAATGTACGTCTGCCCTCGCTCCAAGCGCTGCTTGAACGGCTGCGCGGCGAGCTCAACTGCCCCTACGTGCTGTGCGAAGGCGGCGGCAAACTTGCCTTGAGCTTGCTCGAAGAAAATCTTGTGGACGAATTTCTTTTACACATGGCTCCGTGTGTGCTCGGTGACGAAGAAGCACGCCCCGCCTTCATTGGCAGAAATCCCTTACACATGTCCGATGCCCTTCAGTTGCGTATTACAAAATACGAAACCTGCGGCACAGATTTACACCTCACCTTACGACCAAAGCACAAAGCACATACAGACGGCGCGTAAGGTGTGCGGAGCAAAGCACATATGTTCACAGGCATTATTCTCGGGCAAGGAAGCATTCACAGCTTGCACGGCATGGGGCAAGACATGCGCCTTTGCGTACACACGCTCTTTGATCTCCCACACATTGTTATTGGCGAATCTATTGCCATCAACGGCGTGTGCCTCACCGTGGAACGTGGGCAAGATAACCTTTTTCACGCCTATGCCTCGGCAGAAACATTGCGTCGCACGAATCTCGGCTCTCTGCGCACGGGCAGTCGTGTCAACGTGGAACGCGCCTTGGCTGTGGGCGACCGCTTGGGCGGGCATATGGTGAGCGGACATGTGGACTGCTTGGCTACTGTGCAGAGCGTGGACAGTGCGGGACAGTCGCGTATTATTTGCCTCCATTTTCCCGAAAACTATGCCCCTGAAGTCATTGCCAAGGGTTCTGTGGCTCTTGATGGCATAAGTCTTACCGTCAATGAGTGCGGCCCCTCACACTTGGTCGTCAATGTTATTCCCGAAACGTGGTCGGTCACCACTGTGGCTGCTTGGAGTGTGGGCAGTAAGGTGAATATGGAGACGGACATCATTGGTAAATATGTGCGCCATATGCTTGCGCCCGTCCTTACTTCCGGCACGGCATCTCCTTTTTCTGCCACATCCGCAAGCGCCGCGTCCGCCACACCAACAAGCACCGTCACGGAAGCCCTGCTTCACGAGCACGGTTTTATATCATAAATAAGGAATAGTTATGCCACTTTGCACGACAGAAGAAGCCATTGAGGAAATACGCCAAGGCAAAATGATCATCTTGGTGGACGATGAAGATCGTGAAAACGAAGGGGATTTAACCATCGCCGCCGAACACGTGACACCTGAAATCATTAACTTTATGGCAAAGTACGGGCGCGGTCTCATCTGCCTCCCCTTAAGTCCTGCGCGTTGTGATGCCCTCGGTCTTGACCTTATGACGCAGCGCAACGGCTCTCAGTTTGGCACAAATTTTACTGTGTCCATCGAGGCGCGCTACGGCGTCACCACGGGCATTTCTGCCAAGGACAGAGCCACCACCATTTTAGCCGCCGTGGCAGACAATGCCAAGGCCGAGGACATTGTCACTCCCGGGCATATTTTTCCGCTCAGGGCGCGGGCCGGCGGTGTGCTCGTGCGGGCAGGCCAAACAGAAGGGGGCGTGGATCTTGCCACCCTTGCCGGCTGCAAGGAAGCGGCGGTTATTTGCGAAATAATGAATGACGATGGTGAGATGATGCGCTTGCCGGAGCTGGAAGTCTTTGCCGCAGAACACAATCTCAAAATTGCCGCCGTCAAAGACCTCATCCGGTATCGTATGTCGCGCGGGCAAGTGTCTGTGCGTCGCGTGGCTAAGGCGCATATGCCCACGGCACATGGCGACTTTGACGTCCTTGCTTACGAGTGCGACCTTGATTCCGGTACACACCTTGCTCTTGTGAAGGGCGATATTGCCGGCGACGAACCGGTTCTTGTGCGTGTCCATAGCGAATGCCTCACGGGCGATGCGCTTTCTTCTTTGCGTTGCGATTGCCACGGACAGCTTGTGGCGGCCATGCGTCAAATTGAACAAGAAGGGCGTGGCGTCCTCTTATATATGCGACAAGAAGGGCGTGGCATAGGCCTTGCCAACAAAATTAAAGCGTATGCCTTACAAGACGAAGGCTATGATACCGTGGAGGCCAATGTAAAGCTGGGCTTTGCGCCGGACTTGCGCGATTATGGCACCGGAGCGCAGATACTTGTGGATCTGGGCGTGCGTACCATGCGCATGCTCACCAATAACCCCAAGAAAATCGTGGGACTTGAAGGCTATGGCATAGAAATCGTCGACCGCGTCCCCATTGAAGTGGAAGTATCCCCAGATAATGAAGCCTATCTGAAAACGAAGAAAGATAAAATGGGGCACTTACTCACAAAATGCCGCTAATACCTTGCCCTGTCTAAGTGTGTATTTTTTTAAGCATGTGGGGGGAAGGGGAAACTTTTTTTAGGAAAAAAAAGCTTTCCCCTT
>CAYJPE010000246.1:0-4120 GCA_964371965.1 uncultured Desulfovibrionaceae bacterium | reverse complement strand
CAAACTCCCCCCATCCCCTCAAAACGCTTTAACTATGTCTTAAGCACTGAGAAAGGGGAAATTCCTTTTCCGAATTATTTTTCAGTGGGTCAAGTTATTACAAGCTTGCCAATGATTCAAGTTCTGTTTCTGTGAGTAATTTGTCAAGGTCAAGGAGAATGAGGAGCCTGTCTTCGAGCTTACCCACACCACGCATGTATTCAGAGCCAATGCCCGCCACAACAGCCGGGGGCGGCTCCACGGTAGATTCTTTAATACGCAAGACTTCGCACACGGCATCCACCACAAAGCCCACAATCTGCCCGGCAAGATCCATCACCTTAATACGTGTTTGGCTGTCGTGTGGGGCGGCTTGCATGCCAAAGCGCTTGCGCATATCAATAACAGGAATAACCTTACCGCGTAAGTTAATAACGCCTTCCACAAATGCCGGCGCATTGGGAACTTTTGTAATGGGCATCATCCGAATGATTTCTTGCACTTTTAATATATCAACTCCAAATTCTTCTTCAGCAATTTTAAATGTCACAAGCTGAATAAGGCTGTTGTCATCAGATCCGTGATAGGTACTTTTTGTGTTGTCCATATTCTGTCCTTTACAATTGACGATTACATCACACGCTCTTGGCATATTCGCCACGCCCACGCCTTTGAGCAAGCCTATTCTGCTTGGGTGAAGGTGAGCGTATTTCACAAAACATATCAGCAAAGGCACGATACGTATGCAGCAAGAAGCGGCATACACAGGCACGAGCTATGAGTATTATCGTCCTATAAGGCGTAAACAATAGGGCGGCAGCGGGAATATACAAAAAATTCTTCCTATACCGTCACGCATATTTATAATCATCGTAAAAATGCCTTAAAGACAGCCTTGTAGAGTGCCTGCAACAGTGTACACACAGAGCACCGCACATTCAAAGGCAGCGATGAAGCCCTTTGCCTGCTCAAAACTTAACGCGCAAACGTCCCTAAATTTTCCTCATGGCAATGGCTCGCTTTTGTATTTCAAGAACCAATTTATCAAGCGCATACTCTTGCTTTGGCGAAAGTTGTTCAAAGGAACATGCCACCAATTGATCGTTGATTATACGTACAACACGCGCCTCAAGGCCTGATAAGATAGGTCTTTGGCGCACTTCGAGTTGTAGAACAAGGAGGTCATCTTCGCGGCAAATGACCTGTGGTGTTTGAAAAGAGCAGCCTGTGGCACTAATATCGGCAAGCTGGTACAAGTCAGGGTCATTATCTACGCGCACACCAATGCCGCGCACATGGGCGCGATAAGCATGACGATGTGACGGAGTTTCGCCACCCAAGGAAAACTTGTATTTTTCAGACATAGTCATAATCCTTTTGTTATATCACGCTGCAACACAAACTCCACTCTTCTGTTGCGTGCGCGAAACGCTTCTGTAGTATTTGGAAAAAGGGGGTTTAAAGCACCATAGCCTGTCGCCGTCAACCTATTAGCCTCAATGCCCTGCGCAATAAGATAACGCAAAACAGCCACGGCACGCAAGGTAGAAAGTTCCCAATTATCCATAAACCTCTGTGCATCGCTGACGGGAATATTGTCGGTATACCCACGAATGTCAATGTTTTGCTCTCGACGCAGGACAAAAATTTCTTTGAGCAAGTCAATGGTGCGCATGCTCTCAGTTGTCAAGTCCACACTTTTGGGGCCAAATAAGACATTGGCGGGTAAGTCCAAAATAATGCGCCCTTCTTCAATTCGTGCGCCCACAAGACCTTCCATACCATTTTGCACCAAGAAGCTTTGTATTTCCGTAAACGTTTGTTTTTGTGCCTCAATGAGTTGCATGCGCATTTTGACTTCGTCATAAGAAGCACTGTATTTTTTTGGTGGCACATCCATGGGGAGGCTTCTTTTTTCGCCGCCCATGGCATCGCGAATGGAGCCAAGAGCCGCCATAATGCGCATACCGCTAAAGTCCACAAAGGAGACAAGCAATATGAAGAACACAAGGAGCAAGAGCATAATGTCCGCAAGAGTGGCCAACCACGGCGAAGAAACATGCTTATCGTCGTCAGGACTCTTTTGAGCAAATGATCCCCATGCACTGCGAGCCATAGCTACGAGCCTTGTCCCACTTCACGCTGCATAACAAATTCCACTCGCCTGTTGCGCGCTCGGTACTCTTCCGATGTATTGGGAAAAATAGGATTGAGCGAACCATAGCCTGTGGCGGTAAGTCTATCTGCCTCAATGCCGTGCGCCAACAAGTAGCGTAATACCGTGACCGCACGCAAAGCAGACAATTCCCATTGATCCTTAAATCGTTGCCCCGGAGCTATGGGCGCATCGTCAGTATAGCCGCGTATGTCAATTTGCTGTTCGCGCCTTTGTATGAAGATGTCTGTTAAAAGTTTGAGCGTGCGAATACTTTCTTCGCTCAAGTCTGTTCCTTGGGGAGGAAAGAGCACCTTGGCGGGTAAACGCAAGGTAATGGTGCCCTCGTCAAGGACGGCGCTCACTTGGCCTTCCATGCCGTTTTGTACCAAAAAACTCCGGATTTCGTTGAATGTCTGCTTTTGCGCTTCAATAAGCTCCATACGCATTTTGACATCTTGATACATGGCTCCTTGCTCTTTTGGAACATCATCTGAGGGCAAGCTCGAATGGTCTCCCCCAAGGGCGCCGCGAATAGAGCCGGCAGATTGCATAAATTTTGTTTCATCAAGAGAAGATAAAGAAAACAAGAGAATAAAAAACACCAGCAAGAGCATACTTATGTCCGCAAAGGTCGCTAACCAGCCTTCACCCTCTTCAACATCATCGTCATCATTTAATAATTCGTCACTCATAGGTACGCTCCTTGACCTTTGCCCTTACGCGCGGTATCGGCACAGATGGGGGCCAATGTTGAGAATGAAGGAGACACTTTTCAAAAAAACATCTCCTTCATGTATAAATTGCGGTTCCACTGTGTACTTGTTATGTTGCGCCCGCTTATTTTTCCGGCTCCTTGCGCAACTTGGGCGGCAAGAAGGAGGAAAGTTTTTCATACACAAGACGCGGGTTATTATTCTCCAATATGGACTTGGCACCTTCAAAAATAATGTGCAGCAGCAGTTCTTCCTGCATGCTCTTTGCTTTGAGCTTGCCGGCCAGGGGCAAAAAGAGCAGGTTAGCAATAAGTGCGCCATAAAAAGTCGTGAGAATAGCCACCGCCATGGCAGGGCCGATGGAAGCAGGATCTGAAAGGTTTGCAAGCATTTGCACAAGACCGATAAGAGTTCCCACCATACCCATGGCAGGAGCCAAGGAGCCAAGGCGGGTAAAGACACTTATGCCGATATTGTGTCGCTTTTTCATGGAGGCAATTTCAATGGCCACAGTGGCATGAATGAGGTCAGGATCGGCACTGTCTGCTATGAGCTGGGTAGCTTTTTTGAGAATGGGATTGTTTGTCTGAATTTTTTCGAGGGCAATAATGCCTTGACGGCGGCTGATTTCGGCAATGCGAACCATGGTCGCAACCACGTCATCCGCGGGTGTCTCTTTGGACGTAAAGGCCTTCATGCCTGCCGCAAAGGCTTGCAAAACTTCCGCAAAGGGAAAACAGACCATGACGGACGAAAGTGTTCCACCCACAACAATCATGATACTTGGAATATCAATGAAGTTGCCCGGCGAAGGTCCCAAAAAAATGGAGCCAAGCACGAGGCCAAAACCACACAAAATCCCACCTAGAGTTGCTAGATCCATAATATAATCCTTTTGTAAATCGGACTGTATCGCAGACAGCCGCGTCATCGCACAGCCACGTCACTCTCGCATGAGAGATAAGTGATAAAATTTCAATACTTTGCCTCGACAAAAAACGCATTTGAGCAGGTGTCGACATCCAAGGCCGCCGGAGCGTTCAAAAGCGTTCAGAATATCGCTCAGCATTTGCACACGTGATGTGCCCATGCATTAAAGCACAAAGTCTCATAAATGTCAAAAGATCCCCACCGTTCTTTCTACAGTGCTTTGCAGGCTGTTGAAAAACTCCATTTTCGACAGTCCGTTCAAAAAGTGTGAGATGCAAGGAAGCGAAAAAGTCAAGGCGCGCGGTGTATTAAACATACATAAGCGGTTTGACTTTTTATC
>CAYJPE010000245.1:0-4127 GCA_964371965.1 uncultured Desulfovibrionaceae bacterium | reverse complement strand
GGAAAAAAAAGTTTCCCCCCACACCCCCCTTCAAAAAAACCAATAAGTCCGCATGCATGCCGAAGCTTTTTTACGTGGGAAAGAAAGAAAGATTTTATGGAGCTTAGCAACATATATAGAATGCAATCAGAGCTTTTAGAGTAGACAAGGCACTAGGCTTGCTTCGGAAAATTGTTGACATAAATCATTATATATAAATAATTTAACGAACTTCTCTTTCCGTATCACATAAAAAATTCGATTAAATCAGCGCTTATCAAGATAATGCTTGCCAAAAATGATTTGCTGCTTTAACCTTCTTGCGGGCGTAGTGGCGACAGCGCATATAACAAGACAATCATTTCAACGCCCTTATTTTGTGAGGCAGAACACGATGAAAGAAAAGCTCGATAAAGTACAAGCAATTTTAGAAAAAAATTTAATGCCCATAGCAGAACGCTTCTCGCAATGGCCCACACTCTCAGCAGTCCGCTCAGCTTTTTTTGTCACCTTGCCTCTTATTTTTATCACATCTCTGGGTGAACTTTATATATCTTTTCCCATCGAAGGATATAAGCGCTTCATGGCAGACTTACTTGGTGCCACATGGCAGTCATGGGCTATTCCTTTTCAAAATGTCACGAAGATGCTTATTTCTCCCATCGTGTCCTTTGTCATAGGATACTTGCTTGCCCAAAATTTTAATAAAAAAAACAACACACTCTTTGCGAACCCCATATTGGTGGGCATCGTTGCTTTGGCCTGCTATTACGGCATTCTCCCCATCTCAACGCAAGCCCCCACGACATTTTGGCTCGGTTCCACGGGTCTTTTTGTCAGTATCGTTGTAAGTATTGCATCCAGCAAACTCTTGCTTCTCCTTTTTTCTCAGCGTATTTTACGCCTCAATTGGCACGCCTCATCCTTGGGACTTGCGGTCACGCAAAGCTTTAATCTCTTTGTGCCTGCCATTATTGTCATTATAATTTGCACCAATATCAACCTTATTCTCACACATTTTTTGCAATTTGATTTGGACGTTCTTGTGACGTCACTGCTCAATACATCTTTTGAAGAGGCGCGCTCAAACATTGCCCTTGGCTTACTGTATATTTTTATCTTGCAACTTCTCTGGTTTTTTGGCTTTCACGGAGCTTACATGATGCGTGAGGTCACCGATGCCTTTTATGCGCCTGCCATGCATGACAATGTTATTTCTTACTTTGTCGACCTCCCCTTACCGCATATCGTCACGGATGGCTTTCTAGAAACATTCGTTTTTACGGGTGGTGCCGGAGCAGGTCTTGCCCTTGCGGGAGCCTTATTCTTTTTTGGAAAAACACCCGCAAACCGTAAGCTCGCCCTCTTTTGCCTTGTTCCCACACTTTTCAATATGAATGAGCTCTTACTTTTTGGGGTACCCGTCATCTTAAACCCCATCATGCTTATTCCATTTCTCATAACCCCTATGATACTGGCAGCAACAAGCTATCTTGCCATGTTCTTAGAATTTGTTCCTAAAACAAGCATGGTCATTGAATGGACAACCCCTGTGTTTTTGAGTGGTTACCTGAGCACTGATTCGTGGGCTGGGCTCGTGTTGCAACTGGTGAATATTATCATAGGTATGTGTGTTTATGCGCCTTTTATACTTTTAAGCAATTCTGTCAAAGAAAAACAATTTAAAAAAATATTTAAGGTTTTAATCGATCGATCTATCAATACCGCCGGAGATTCACATCGATATATTACCTATCATGACGATGCCGGTGCCTTGGCGCGCAGCCTTTTGACTGAAATGGATCGCGACATCCATAACAACAAAGGCTTCTACTTAATGTTGCAACCACAAGTATGTGCAAAAACGAGTAGAATTATCAGCGTAGAGTCGCTTGTGCGTTGGAAAAGCTCCACGTACGGGGAAATACCCACTCCGGTAACCATCGCCCTTGCAGAAGGCTCGGGACTTATTAAAGAGCTTGGCATTTGGATTTTCCGAGAGGCATGCCGTATCCGCAAAGATTGGATGGAAAAAGGGCTGCACGATACGGTAATTTCTGTCAATGTGTCTGGGCTTCAACTTGAGGAAGGCTTTGCAAATGAGCTTGTGAATATCATGCGTATGTATGATTTACCCATGCATGCCGTGGAAATAGAGGTTACGGAATCACGCATGCTCAGCTCTGCCAAAGACGAAACGCAAGTACTTTACAACTTGCACAATGCAGGCTTTTTATTGGCCATCGACGACTTTGGTATGGGGCACAGTTCTCTCAAGTATTTGCGGCAATTTCCTGTGGCCGTGGTAAAAATTGATGGTGCCATTATCCGAGATGTACTGGTAAACCCCACGTGTGCCGATATTGTTGCTACCATTATCAAGTTATGTCGTTCTCGGAATATGCGCAGTATTGCCGAGTTTGTGGAAACAAAGAAGCACGCTGATTTTTTACGTGATATGGGCTGTGATATTTTTCAAGGATACTTATACAGCAAACCACTTTTAGCTGAAGAATGCTTTGATTTTATTATTAAAAACAACACCACCCTTGATAAAGAAGTTGGCGACATCAATTTCCATACACCCTCAGTCGATGCGGATACGCTGAAAATATCATAATAAGCGTACCTCAGAAAAAACAAAAAAACCCAGATATCCCTGCGCGTTGGGCACACATAAGATGTCTGGATTTTTTCGTTGACATAGCAGATTACCTTCAACCAACCAGCTCACAGATCAAGTGCCTGGCTCTCATGCTATTCAGAGTACATTTACTCTAAGAGACCTAAAAGACGCGCCACACGATCCGGATCCAAACTGTGCGCTTGAAGCATTTCATCCGAATCTAAAAGCGCACTGCTTTGTACGGTTTCTACAATACTTTCTGCCTGTGCATCTGTCAAATGCGTTGGACTTGGTGCCGCAGTCAAGGGCAATGCGGCAGCGGCCACGCCGGTGCTTACCGGAGCTCGAAGCCCTTCTTGCAAGTTTGTGTTGTGACTTTGCCTCACCGTATACACGGGAGCACGAAAAGCGCCAAAAGCCATGCGATCGTGATTAAATGACCGAAAAGGGGGTTGGAATTCTTGTGACATAATCCATCTCCTGTAGAATGTAAAAAAACAGTACGCGCCATGGCAATACCAACAATGATGACCAAGGGTAATACACTGTTATTGAACGATGTATTTTCGCATGCCATGCGATATATCACACAATACATCCGAAAAGTGCCGCCGCAAACAACACCTCGGCAAAATCTGCCGAGCAGCATTTGCCTACATCCATTTTTTTGCAAAAGCGATACCACCATGACGTGTAGAAAAGATATTCGCGAAAAAAACATGCCAAGCGCATGCGAAAAAGTATTTTCTTCTGGCACCGATGCCTTACTATTGGCGGCATTCGCACTCCCCTATGCGAAAAAAATACACAATTTTGTGGAGCTTGGCTGCGGTGATGGCTTTATCGCCTGCGCCCTTGCCTGTACACAGCCTCATTTGCACGGAGCAGCTTTTGATATACATGCTGCAAGCATAAAGAGTGCCCGCGAGCAATGTCGACACCATGCCTTAGAAGACAGACTTTTTTTTCATGCACACGACATACAAGACACCAAAAAGCTCCAAGAGCTGTGTCCCAAAAATATACAAGCTGTCGTGGCAAATCCCCCCTATTACCCCAAACACACAGGTCGACAAAGCACCTCATCGCGCAAAAATCAAGCGCTCCGCCAAGAACCAAATACGCTAAAAATTTTTTGCTCGGCTGCCAACGCAGTGTTGGATTATCATGGATATTTTTTCCTCATATACCCGCCACGGCATATTTTGCAGCTCATTGAACACTTACAATGTGCAGGTTTTGGCATACGACGCCTTTTGCCTGTATTCAGTAAGGTACAGCTCCCTGCTCTGCGTATTCTTGTGGAAGCACGCAAAGGTGCCGCCAATGACATTCGGTGGGAATCAGGTTTTGTTTTACACTGCGAAACACATGCATGGTCACAAGAAGCGCGCGATTTTTGCCCATGGCTTTAGTAGTCCAAAAGAACACCTCACCTAGTAGCGTGTTTTATCTAAGGAAACACTAATTAATTATTTTTCTTGAGGGGGGAAGGGGATCTTTTGCCAAAACCCAAAAGATT
>CAYJPE010000244.1:0-4133 GCA_964371965.1 uncultured Desulfovibrionaceae bacterium | reverse complement strand
TGAGGAGCCGCCGCCAACTGTGCATATGCAATGCCGCATCAAGTGCCGCACATGTTACATTGGTAGCGATTCGTGTACACATGCGCCGGACTTCTTTCACCTGCGCCGTTGCAGCTGCATATAATTCCGGCACAAAGATGCTAGGGGACGGTAGCATCATTATTGCTGAAAGTTTTTCAGTATTTTGTCGTGCCTTTCCAGCATTTCCATCACTTTTGTCAATGTTTGATCGTGGGGCTTTACTTTGCCTTCCAGCAGTTCGTTGAGTTTCGTGCGAATATCTGTGACTATCGCATTGAGCTTCTTGACATGCTCCTGCATGACTGATGCCTGCTGTGCCTTCCATGTTTCCAAGTCGCTGGGAATGTTCGTCATGTATACTGTTCTGTTCTCCAGTGATGTGACTTTTTGTTCCAGTGCCTGTATAGCCTGTGTCATTTCGTCTTGCGTCATGCTTTTCCTCCGTAATGTTTTTTGTAAAAATTGAATATGTTGCTGTAATGCGCTTTTTTCGTCCAAAAGCGCATTGTGCTCGCGCACCTTGTCATTCTACTTGCCTTTTTCCGTCTTAATGCCCTGCCGCTCAAGGGCTGTGCCCTTTCGCCCCAAGTGCTTTGTGGCGAGCTTCTCGCTGTCTTGGTCGGCATAGCTCCGATGGTCAATGTGGGTGCCGTATTTTGCCAGCGCGGCATTGACACGTTTTGCCCATTGCTCCCGCATCCAGACAATCTCTTGTGGCCCCGTTTTTTTGTCATCGAGAACGCGTGTCTTTGCTCTAAGCTTTTCCCCGTCAAAAACGCGCGTCGTCCACTGCATGTCAATATGTGGATTATCCGCTGACAAGTCGTGAAAATTCACTTGTGCAAGTACGCCGTACCTGTCCGCAATATCTTGCGCATATCCATAGCCCACAGCAAAGCACTCGTCTTGTGTCAATTCGTGGGGCAAAGCCAAATCACCGCGCCGCGCTATCGTGGAATTTTTACGCTTTTCTGTGCTTTCCGCTGTCGCCCACACCCACTGCGCAGACGGCACTTTTATGTGCTCAAAACCACTGGGCATGATAATTCTATGACCGCATACGCCTTGTTTCTTATGGTAGTCCGCCATTTCTCCATCCAGCTTTTGCAGGCGTAGGCCACCGATATACGCAGCCGAGGCAATGGCGTTTTGGCCTTTGCTGCGCTGTACGGTTCCAAAGTGTGCATGGAAAATCGCCATACTGCATATCCTCACTGTCCCGATGCCTTTTTGCCTTTGGCTTTTTGGGGGTTCCAAGGGGGCTTGCCCACTTGGCGCACGCAATCTCGAAGAGATTGCATAAGTGCGCCCTTCGGGGGTTTACTCATGCTATTTTTTTTGGGCGATGCTTTGGCAATAAAAAAACGCCCCCAGTTATGAGGACGTTTGTACTATAGTCAGACGCAAAGTGTGCACTGACGGAGTTTTCTTTCTTGGACGCTATGCGGGGAAGTGGAATTTGTTGTGAAGGAATTTACAGAATTTCAACCAGATTTCAGCGTGGGCAAGTTCTGGGATGAAGAGATAGTAATTTTGTTCCCATATTTTATTCAAGGCCTCCATCTGTTCCCGCTCTATTGCATTAGCCTTTGGATGAATTGGACAAAGGATTGAAACAAGCATTGAAGGTTTTTGTGTGATGTCTTCCTCTATAGCCGCGAGAATATGCGGTATGAAGGGGGCAAATTCTGATAAGTGTGTCCACGGCATTTTCCAGGGTATTATTTTTTCTGCCTCAAGCGGATTAACGTAAAATAACGGTAGCCAACTCTCCAAAGCCTCTTTTTGCTCTACAGTGCGAGACTCAGTAAAACAGAGTTGAGCAAGATGTTTTGTCGTCTCTGTTTTACAGTTCAACATGGCTTAGACTTTGTACTCCAGTGGGTACATTGGCGTTTTACACATCAGTGTACTGCATTAGCTTGTCATTGGAGAAAACACACAAAAACACAACTGTAGTACTAGGGGCTGTTTCTAAATAAAAAGATTTTGTGTTTTTGCCAAGGAAAACGCGTTTTTTTGCGAAAGGCGCGTATACAGACATACGTAACTTGAGCAAAAAACACCGTTTGACCCCTTCGGAGCAGGGGCAAAACGCAAAAGAATTTATTTAGAGACAGCCCCTAGCGTGTTTACTCTATCAGGCTGTTGAAAAAGTGCCGTCTGCTCCGAAGAAGACGCAGCAGACGGCACTTTTTTCAATGGGCTGTTATTGTGCCCCAAACCGCTTGAGCAGCTCGACAATCTCTTTCTTGTCGTTGTCATGAGCCAGCGACAAGGCAGTGACGCCGCCCTTTGAAGCGGACAGTGGCGTTTTGTAATTTGGATCGGCACCATGCTGTAAAAGACGCTCCGCGATTTCATCGAATCCTTCCTCAGCCGCAATAAGAAGGGGGGTGAAGCCGTCGGCTCTCGGTACATTGACATCAACCTTATTGTCGAGCAGCATGTAGACAACTTCAGGGTATCCTATGGAGGTGCTCAATGTCAAAGCCGTCTCTCCTGCCTCAGTCTTGGCATGTATATCCGCTCCATTATCAAGGAGAATTTGCACGATTTCGCTATGTCCACGAGTAGCCGCATGTATCAAAGCCGTCTTGCCCTCTTTATCGCGTGCGTTAACATCCACTTTTTTGTCGAGAAGGAATCGTATGCTTGACTCACGCGTATTGAAGACAGCAATCATCAAAGCCGTCTCCCCTTTCGTCGTCTTGGCATGTATGTCCGCCCCATTGTCAAGAAAGAATTGTATGAGGTGGGTATGCCCCCTGCTAGCAGCCCATATTAAAGGCGTCCAGCCGTCCTCGTCACTTGTGTTAATATCCGCCTCATTATCAAGGAGTATTTGTATGATTTCAGGATGGTCAGCTGAGGTAGCCCATGTTAAGGCCGTCTGCCCCGTTAGAGTTTTGGCATGAATATCCCCACCCTTGTCAAGGATCATTTGCGTAACCTCAGTACTACCGTCTAAAGCAGCCTCCATCAAAGGCGTCCAAGCCTTATCATTTCTTACGTTAATATCTATGCCCTTATCAAGAAAGAGCTGTACGGTTTGAACATGACCGGAGAGAGCTGCCCAGTGTAAAACCGTCAGGCCATTATAAGAGCGTGCCTCAATATCCGCGCCTTTGTCGAGGAGGATTTGTATGATTTGGTTACGACCTCTGGCAGCTGCCCAGTGTAAAGCCGTCATGCTGTTCTTATCTCGTGCTTGGGTATCCGCCCCATGTTCTAAGAGCAGGTTGACACAGTCCGTATACCCATGTTCTATGGCATACATGAGAGCGTTCTGCTCTGTCCAATCTTGTACATTAATATCTGCCCCATTTTTAAGCAACACTCGTGCGGCATCAACATGACCGTTGAAAGCAGCCAATATTAAAGCCGAACTCCCCCACATGCTTCGTGCGTTAATATCCGCACCCTTGTCAAAAAGGATTTGTATAACCTCACTAAAGCCTTCTTGCGCAGCCATCATCAAAGATGTTATCCCGTCACCGCTCTTGAGGTTAACATCCGCGCCCTTGCCAATAAGAAATTGTGCAACCTCTGCATGACCGCCGTAAGCAGCCGCCATCAAAGCCGTTTCCTCGTCCTCGTTTTTGGCGTTAACATCCACACCTTTGTCAAGAAGGAATTGCAGAGCCTCAATATGACCGCCGTAAGCAGCCTGCATTAAAGGATTCCATCCTTCATCATTTTCTACGTGCATATCTGCTCCGTATTGCAAGAGCATGTGCATACTTTCCATATGCCCATTGTACGCGGCAATCAGCAAAGCCGTATTCCCTTCTTCATCTCGTGCATTCACGTCCGCTTTTTCTTGCAGTAAAGCTTCAATGGAAGAAACATCGTTTTCGCTTGCGGCATGATGCAATTCGTTGCACAAGGCCTTATAAGGCAAAAGACACACAAGACACAAAGTTATAATAAAGAGTGCATGGCGCATGGTGATAGCTCCTTTGAATAATATTTTCCATAGCTAGGCGCTGTCGTCAAAAAGCGATGTTTCGTGTTATACCAAGGAATACGCCCTTGCTTTGAGGGAATATATTCTCATGATATTTGACCGAAAAAGCAAGTCAAGCCTGACGCAGAACTCGCTTCGATAA
>CAYJPE010000243.1:0-4149 GCA_964371965.1 uncultured Desulfovibrionaceae bacterium | reverse complement strand
GGCCTTATTATGCGTTTTGCCGTAGCCACAGGGCGGGCTGGCATCGACCTCATGCCGTCCTTGCGGGGTAGTTTGCGAGCGCACAAGACAAAGCATCTCGCCGCCATGACAGACCCCAAGGAAGTCGGGCGACTCTTGCGCACCATTGACGCCTATCCCGGCAGCTTTGTGGTGTGTTGTACCTTAAAAATTGCCCCTTATGTTTTTGTGCGTCTGGGGGAATTGCAACACGCAGAATGGCAGCATATAGATTTAGAAGCTTGCGAATGGTGATATACCACCAGCAAAACCAATACAGCGCACATTGTTCCGCTTGCTCCACAGGTCATGGGCATTTTGCAAGATTTGCATACTTTTACCGGCAAGGATACATGGGTATTTCCAAGTCAACACCAAAAAGGCCACCCTATGGGCAAGACTTCCATGCTTGCCGCTTTGCGCTCTCTTGGCATTACGGGCAATGAAATGACCCCACACGGTTTTCGTGCAATGGCAAGAACGCTTCTTGATGAGGTGCTGGGCGAACGCTACGACCTTATAGAAATGCAACTTGCCCACATGGTGCGTGACTCCAACGGGCGAGCGTATAACCGAACGCAACACTTGCAAGAGCGGCATCGCATGATGGAACGCTGGGCAAATTACCTTGATGGATTGCGGGCAAATGTTGAGGTAGTGATATAAGTAACATACCATTTACACTGTATTTTAAATGTTCCCTATGAGGTCATTATGCATGTGGTATTTATTTCTGAGAGCCGAAAGAAGGCCATAGCAAAAGTCAACACAATTTTAGACAGTTATGCCATGAGAATTGGGCGGCAAACATGGGCAACACCTATCACAGACGAGGCTTTGAAGGACGTACATGTAGCATTGCGCAGCATTGCCACACGTCACACAGCCGTAGCCTGTTACAGAAACGACGCCCGTCATGGTATGAAACTTACTTGGATTGTGGGTTCAAAAAAGGCCTTTTCGCAAGACGGTGCAGTACCTGTGCATACTGTACAGCAAGCATCTCTGCGCCAAGAGCAAACAGCATCATGGCTGAGATACGTTTGCCTGCTTGCACAAGCCGCTGGGCTTATACACGATTTTGGTAAATACTCTGAACACTTTCAAGCAAAGCTACGCTCACAAAAAATGGACAGGGATGCCATTCGACACGAATGGCTGTCTGTGTGTATTTTGCGTGCTTTGTCTGTAGAAGAGAGCCATAAAATGACGGACGAGCACTCATGGGAAAAACGTTGGCACAACGCGTGGGTACGCGACGACTTGACAACACAAGATATTTTCCCCCGCATTCCGAATAGAAAGAGAAGCAATGGTGCTCCCACAAATGCTTTGGAAGCCATCGAATTTCTTGTGGCGAGTCACCATAGACTTTTTGCCGGGCGCACCGACGAATATCCCTATTTGGAGCCGTCACATGTCCGCGAAAAATTCATTCCCATACAGTACCGCACACCGTTTTTTGCGCCGCCTGAGCATATTTGGAAACGCTTTCGCACGCTTTTGCACAAGCTTGACGCATTCATGCCTTCTGCTTTGGACGATGACCATAAGCACAACGCATCATGCTGGGCCGCAATGATGTTGGCACGGACGGCACTAATTTTTGCCGACCACACTGTATCCGCTTTACACGACAAGAGGCTGTGGAACGCAAAAGGCGCGGAAAATGCGGCAGCAAATACGCATCAATGTGCTCTCAATCAGCCTTTGGAGTGGCATTTGGAACAGGTGGCGCATGTTGCCGGACAAACGGCGTGGCGCATGGGACAACTTTTTTTACAAGAAAAGCCCGAACAGGAGTTGGACGGCATTCAAGAAGCGTCATTGGCGGCTATTTTAGAACCTGCCCACGAAAAAAGTCGCTTTCACTGGCAAAATGTCGTCATAGCTGCTCTAGATGCGTGGAGAAAAGAATATCCTACAAGTCCTTGCCTTTTGCTGAGCATGGCAGGTACAGGCAGTGGTAAAACCCGCATGAACATCCGTGCCGCTTGTGTCCTCTCTCGCAGTACCACACCGCGTTGTTCCATTGCGCTCAATTTGCGCAGCCTCACCTTGCAAACAGGGGAAGCATTGAAAAACGACCTTGGCATCTTGTCCACAGACATAGCCACCGTCATCGGCGACACTGCGACACAAAAGCTTTTTTGCTGGAAAAATAGCACAGAAAACAGTATCGATTGTGACGAAAACACCGCAGAAGCAGAAATATACTGTCACAGCGACATACCTTCAGCACCAGCCTCATTGCCCGCATGGCTCGAAGCCTTTTTCACAAATTCACAGCAAAGAATGGTCATCAGCACGCCTTTGCTTGTGTCTACCATAGATTTCTTGGATGCGGCAGGCAATCCTCATAAGCAAGGGCATCATGTCAAAGCATTTTTGCGTCTGCTCACATCAGACCTCGTACTCGACGAAATCGACAGTTATGAGCCAGAGGCCCTTGTGTCTGTCTTGCGCCTTGTGCAGCTGTGCGCATTTTTTCAGCGAAATGTACTGTGCTCTTCGGCTACGCTATCTCAATCTGTAGCCACCGCCATACACGATGCGTGGAAATCCGGCGTGCATTTGCGTCAAAGCCTGTTGCAAACAGAACAAGGCACTCCCATCACCTATGCTGTCGCCCTTGTGGATGACGTCTTGCCGCCTACAGTACATACATACTCCACCGCGCAAGAAGACTTTGCCACGCAGTACGCACGGCATGTGCGCGATTTATGTGCGCATATACGCAAGGCAGAAGTGTATCGATACGCTTTTTTACAAAAAGTGGATACAATAGGAAGCAATGTAAGTTCACGAGACGGCTTTTTTATGGCGACACTTGAGGCTGTGAAAACATTGCATGAGGCAAATGCGTGGGATTTTTCCTCTGAAAAACATATTTCCTTCGGACTTGTCCGTATGGCGAATATTCAGGGCGCTGTGCATATGGCGCGTTTTTTGGCAACGACCATACCTCACGCTTATGTCGCCTGCTATCATGCCAATGATTGGCGCATACAGCGTTTTCACAAAGAAAGACGGCTGGATTTTTTGTTGACGCGCAAGCATGGCAATCAACATATCTTAGACGATGACGAAATACGCAGACTTGTAACACAATGTCCGGAGCGTCATGTCTGCTTTATTGTGGTCGCTACACCGGTGGAAGAGGTGGGGCGTGACCATGACTTTGACTGGGCCGTCATAGAACCGTCCAGTGCTCAATCCATTGTTCAGACAGCGGGTCGCGTCAACAGGCATCGTCTTCTTGCCTTGGATGGCAAAGCGAACCTTGCTATTTTGCAATATAATTTGAAGCATTGCAAAAACATTGATGCGGGCAAGCCCCAAAAGGCCGCCTTTGAGCGTCCGGGCTACGAGGAAGGGAAGCGCTCAAAGTTATATTTGGGGCATGACCTACAAAGGCTCTTGCCGTGGGATGACAAGGAAGAATGCGCCCAAGGTCTCGGGATAGATGCCGCTCTGCGCCTTGACGATGGTGACGGCGGCAGTAAGCTTGCGCAAGCCGACGATGCAGGCATTACACGCAGAGTTACGAAGTATTTTGGCTCTGCTCTTGACGATGATGGCGATGCCATAGAAGGCTTTTTTACACAACAGCCCATCCATGCCTATCGCATGACGGAAAAAATCTATAAAGATACGCGCTTACGAGATTTTCAGCGTAAGGACGCATGGCGCATGCGCGTTGCCCGTGATACAGAACTGGCAACATTTGAAAGACTGGACAGCGACGGTCTGCATGAACAATGGGTGGAAAACAACACTTTGCACGCAATGCCTGCCATGCCTAATGCGTGGCTATGTCTTTCTCCTATAAAAATGCTTTGTCTTTGTGACGAAACTGGTGTATGCGCAGAGGAGGGGCTTTTTGTGGAGCTTATGAGCTATGATGATTATGCCTGCTTTGAATACGATGCAGGCTTTGGCATATGTAGAAGTGACAAAGATTTGTAGACATATCTTCTGAATGACACCTTATAAACAGGGGAATGCGTGTGAGTGAGAAGTGGAAAAGCATTGACGAAGAGCATTATCATGAGGGTATTGCAAAATTTATTCATTATAGCAGTTTGACTTTTTGTTAAGCATGCTGTATAAATACAGGCAACGGAGGAA
>CAYJPE010000242.1:0-4158 GCA_964371965.1 uncultured Desulfovibrionaceae bacterium | reverse complement strand
ATACTCGCCAATCCACGTGTCGCTCTCAACCTTAAACTCAATGCTCACCTGTATCAGCGTATCCGAAAAACTCGTGTGCATGACCGTAAAACCGTCGAGGCGCATATGCACTTTTTCCCATCCGGCTTTTTTCATTTCAAAGGATCGCAACAAATCGGCTCGAGTGAGGTAGTAAGCACCGCTGTCCTTCAAGACATATGTGAGCGCGAGGGGGGAATAATGCTCTATGAGCCTATTCATGTCGCGACTGTTAAAAGCGTCCACATAGGAGTCGAAGAAGGCTTCAACACCCACATATTCCGTGCCGGTAATGGTGCTCTTTGGTGCACAAGCGCCTAAAGCGAGAAGACAGAGAACTAACAATATATAAGGCGCTCTTCTCAAACCCATACTCCTCCATTTTCCTTACATGTTCCTTGAGATGTTTTGGCATCTGCTCCTTGCTTTGAGTATGATAGTAATTATCATTTTCAAATTGAATACAGGTCACTTTTAAGCTCAGAAAATTTTTTTGTCAAGTTCTTTTTTAAATTTTTTAAAAGTTTTGTAAAAGACTTTATAAATATTCTTTTCTTGACGTATTTTGTTTCGTTGATATTATTCGTAACACGCCTTAAGCAGGCATCGAAACGCCTATGGAGACAGGCTGATGTGGCGATAAGCACACATACATCATGTCATGAAGATATGCTTTACCGAAATTGATTATCGTTGTCAAGGAAAAGATATATTTTTTTCTGCGAAGACGCTTTTTTGGGGGACAGCGTGCTCATGTCAGTTTTTTTTGGGAGAGAACCTTTTGTGAACAAAAGGTTTTCCCTCAGACCATCACTGCTTTTGATATTGTTACTTGCTCAAGGCTACGCCTTTTGGAGGCGCTCAAGTGGCTTTACAACGACACTTGTGTTTGCTAAGAAGTGACACAGTGATTCGACAGTATGATTGCTCAAGCATTCCGTTCGGGAGCATGTCGAAAACGTTAAGAATTATTATGCAAACAAACGCACATGACCGTTGAAAAAAAGCCCAAGGAGCGTAGAGTGGCACATCATAAAGTTCAAAAAACCATCGCAGAAATAAATGTCAGAATTCAATCGGGTCAAGCTGTTGTGCTCAACGCTGCAGAAATGAGTGAAACAGTCAAAAGACTCGGCAAGGAGCAGGCCGCCAAGGAAGTGGACGTGGTCACAACCGGTACATTTTCACCCATGTGTTCTTCCGGCATGTTGTTCAACATAGGCCAGCCGGAACAACCGGTCATGCGGAGCAATCGTTTTTGGCTCAATAATGTGCTGTGCTACGGGGGGATTGCAGCCGCCGACGGTTTTATCGGCGCAACAGAGCTTGCTGCGGACGATCCACTCAACGAGCCCTATCCCGGCGCCTTTCCCTATGGCGGCGCCCATGTTATCGAGGACCTTGTGGCGGGCAAGGAGGTCAGCTTGCGCGCGGAGTCCTATGGGACAGACTGCTACCCGCGTCGTACTTTGGAGCGCACCGTCAGCTTGCAAGACCTGCCCTTTGCGGAGCTTTTCAACCCCAGAAATTGCTACCAAAACTACAATGCCGCCGTCAATCTCACAAGCCGTATCATCTACACATATATGGGACCATTGCGCCCCAACATGCGCCATGTGAACTATGCCACGGCAGGCCATCTTTCTCCTCTTTTGAATGATCCCTTTTTGCGTACCATTGGCCTTGGTACGCGCATTTTTCTTGGTGGCGGCATAGGGTATGTCCTTGGCGCCGGCACACAACACGTCACAAAGCCGCAGCGCACGGAACGTGGGCTGCCGCTGACTGCCGCAGGTACGCTCATGCTCAAGGGCAATCTCAAAAACATGCAGGCAAGGTACTTGCGCGGCCTCTCCATGATTGGCTATGGCTGCACCCTGTCTGTGGGGGTGGGCATTCCCATTCCCATACTCAATGAAGACATGGCATGGTTTACGGGCGTTGACAACTCGGATATCCTCATGCCCGTCAGAGACTATGGGCACGACTGCCCCAATGGCATTGGGAGAATTTTGAGCCATGCAAACTTTGCAGACCTTATGGACGGCGAAATTGAGCTCTTGGGCAAAACTGTCAAAACTGTGCCCATGACGAGCTACAGTCTTTCGTTGGAAATAGCCAATACACTCAAGGAGTGGATTGAAAAGGGGGAATTTCTTTTGACGGAAGCTGTGGAGGCAATTCCTTCAGAATAGTTTCTGCCCTGCACGGTTTTTGTGTGCTTCTGTTCTCTTTGCTACGTCCTAAAGTTCTTGCAAAATGACGAAAACACGCGTATACAGGGAATGCTTTTTGCTTTAGCGGCCAACACACACACGCGCCTAGAATGCAAAAGACATTGATAATTAAGGAGATTAAAATGAATTATGCAGAATGTGCCCCTTCGGGTACCGTCTCAAAATCTATGGCACGTCTGGTGACTTTTTTGTTGACGATGGTTCTTTCCTTGTCCTTTGCTCTAGGTCAAGCCCATGCCGCCGCAAAAACCTTGGCCGTCATGCCCTTTGAGCTCAATGGGCCGCAAGGGTATACATATCTTGGGAAAGCCATACCCTCCACCCTTGCAAACCGTATGGTATGGCCCGGGCAGGTGGAGTTGACGACAAAATCATTGCCTTCCAAGGCACCTACGTCCACAGCAGAAGTGCAAAAAGCACAAAAAAGTGCCGGCGCGGACTATGCTGTGTGGGGCAGCATCAATATTTTGCAAGACCAAGCCACCATTGAAGCACGTGTGCGCGACAAAGGCGGTAAGGAGTGGACACGCTCCACACAAACGAGTGTGGGCAATCTTATAGTCTCTGTGCAAGCGCTGGCAGATGACTTGAGCCGTCAAGTCTTTGGGCGCAGTATCAGTGGCACGCCCAGCGTAAATCAAATGAATCCGGGTATTGTTGTCAATGAAACGGGGCAAGAGCATGTGTATCTTAACCCGCAATTTCGCTATCAGGGGTCGGGCGCCGATGACGGTTCTCGCTTGCGTAGCGTGGCCTTGTCTTACGACATGGTGGACTTCACCGTTGGCGACTTTAGCGGTAGTGGCAATACGCAAATTGCCATTCTTGCCGACCATAAGCTCTATATCTACGACTGGAATGGCGGAAAAATGAAGCAATTGGTGGAGCACACCATTGCCATGGCAAGTCAAGCCTTTATCTTGCGCAAAGTCCATTTAAATAGGGGCAGACCGCCACAGCTTGTCGTCACAACCTTCAGTGAATCCGACAACCAACCCGCATCCTACATATACACCTTTGAAGGCGGTACCCTTCGCGAATATGCCAAACGCACCGCATTTTTCTTGAATGTTGTGCCCTTGGCTCCCACGTATACCCCAACACTTGTGGCGCAACGCTGGGACAGCGTCAACTTGTTCCGCCCGGGCGTATACATGGCCTCGGTGGTGGGCGATACGGTAACGATGGGTGGTAAACTTGGCCTGCCAAAAGGGGCAAATGTCTTCAACTTTGCCTACTTGCCACCAAGTAACAAAGAATCTGAAAAAATTGTTGTTCTCAACAGAGATTCCGAACGCCTAAAGGTCTTTTCTCGCAGCGGTGAAGCTTTGCACGAAACGACAGACAGCTATTCCGGCTCTGCTGTTGGCATGGAACATTACAAGAGTATCGACGGCCTTGGTGTTGACAGACGTTATCAGCTGCCGAGCAAGTATTATGCCCCCATGCGCATGAACGTGGTTGACCTTGAAGGACGCGGTGAGTACACACTCCTCATTAACAAGCCTGTCTCCACAGCGGCGGAAATCTTTGACAGTTACCGCTTCTTCCCACAAGGCGAAGTACACGCTCTTTATTGGGACGGCATTGGTCTTGGCTTGAAGTGGAAAACACGGCGTATTCGCGGCTCTGTTGTGGACGTTGACCTTGGCGATATCAACAACGACGGTATCATTGACCTTGTGGTGGGGCTCAACACGCACCCGGGCGCTATGGGTGTAGGCTCGCGCAAGGCCGTCATCACGGCATACCCACTGGATGTAAGCCTCACAAATCCTCATATTCCTGCGGATATGAGTGATTTTGAAAGCAATAGATAAAGACTTTGCACCGCATAGTTGCAAAGTGCTGATGAAGTATTTTTCTTGAGGGGGGAAGGGGATCTTTCCCCTTAGGAAGGGAC
>CAYJPE010000241.1:0-4166 GCA_964371965.1 uncultured Desulfovibrionaceae bacterium | reverse complement strand
TTCAAGCTCAGAATTATGGGCATTCACGAGGCAAAGTACTCTTTATCCGGATGAATCATTTTTTTGTTGCAGGATCATGACCTTTTTGCAACAACTTGTTAGACCTTTAAAATATGTTGGGGCGTACTTTCTCACAAAGAAGCACGCCCCAACATTTTTCTAGGGAAACACCGACTTAGGCGCTGTCGTCACATTGCGAATTTTTGTGTTATACCAAGCCCATTGACGCAAAGACAAGCTTGCTTTAAGGAATATACTCTTATGGTATTTGATTGAAAAAACAAGCGAAGTCTGATGCAGAGCCCGCTTCGATACGGGCGAAAAGGCGCTTTTGACGACAGCGCCTCATACCTTCTTGCCCTCTAACTGCGTCAGAGCACAAAAATTCTCTTAAACCAGGGCCTCCCCAAGCATGTATCAGTCCGTTAAAAAAATCGCATGTGCGGTGTCAATAACAAAAAGTCACACTGCTTATGTATGTCTCATACACTGCACATCTTGACTTTTTTCGCTTTCTTGCATTCGGCATTATTTGAACGAGCCAGTACAATTTAATTTTTTCAAAAGTCTGTTATTGTGGCACATTTTCACCAGCATTTTGCAAACGCTTTGCAATATCAAGCTCTACAACGCCAAAGCGTTCTTCGTGCTCACGCACAGCTTGCAAAAGCGAGAGAGTAAGACGCTTGGCTGTGTAATGATTCAAAATGATGCGGTTAGAAAACTGTAACATCATATCGGCCGAAACACCTTCTTCTTGTGAAGTCACGGTTTGATTGATGCCAAAAGAAATAAGAATTTCTTCAGGGGTAGAGTGCGTTTGAAAGGCGTTGGCATAGGATGTTTCCATTTTGTCGGCATTCACATTCAAACGGATTTGTTGCTGGGCGTCTTGATTCTCGCTCATTATACATATACTCCATAGTTTAAAAGTTTCATTAAAGAGTGTCCTTATCTGTAAAATAAATAATCACGTTTTTTTCTTTTGCAAGACAAAAAGACAGAAGAAAAAAACATAGTGTATTTTTACCTTATACTCAGGATAACATGTTGTTTTTAAAGCTTTTTTTTAGCCAATACTCAAGGGTGCCGTATAAGATTTCTTGAGAAATGGGCTTTGTGATGTGATCATTCATACCGTGGGTCAAGCTGATTTCTTTATCCCCCTCCATGGCATGTGCCGACATAGCAATGACGGGAAGGCTTTGGAAGGCTTTTTGGGCGCGGATACGCTTCACTGCTGTAAGACCATCCATAATGGGCATCTGTATGTCCATAAGAACAAGGTCAAAAGTCTTTTGCGAAAGCAAATCTAAAGCTTCTTGTCCATTATTGGCAATTTCCACCGTGTGCCCCACTGCCTTTAGAAGCTCTTCGGCAATCAATTGATTAATATCATTATCCTCCACAAGAAGAATATGCCCCACGTATAACTGTGAGAATTCAACAGCAGGCAGTGCCGTAGCGGTATCATCAGGTATATCCATGCTGTCAAGAGCATTCGCCATATCTATCTCATCAGCACTGGCATTGTACGAAATGGAATCCTCTCTGTATGTTCCTGTATTTTGCGCTAAGCGTGTGTTTTCAAAATGACATAGGGTGAAGATGGCGGTAAAGTAGAATGTAGATCCTTCGCCATAGCTACTCTCCACGCCAACACTGCCTCCCATCATTTCTACTATTCTTTTTGAAATGACAAGCCCAAGGCCTGTTCCGCCATATTTACGCGTTACAGAAGTGTCTGCTTGCGAGAATGCCGAAAATAAGCGTACACGCTGCTCATCGGTGAGGCCGATACCTGTATCACGTACAGAAAAATAGCAATGAACTTCATTGTCAACCAATTCTCTTTTCTCAAAAGTAACTGTCACGCCCCCTTCTTCTGTAAATTTGATGGCATTACTTACAAGATTAAAAAGCACTTGTTTGAGGCGTAAGGGGTCACCCATGAGTGTGATATCATCAAAACCTTGTGTCATCAGATGCAATGCAAGTTTTTTTTCCGTCATTTTAGGCATAAAAAGATGACGCACCTCATCACATATATCGCGAATGGAAAAAGGAATATACTCCATCTCAAGCTTACCGGCTTCAATTTTGGAGAAGTCTAAAATATCATTGATAATACGCAAGAGGTTATTGGCAGAAAAGAGAGCTTTTTCCACATAGGTGCGTTGGAGTTTTTCCAAATCCGCTTTTTTGAGAAGTTCCAAAAGACCCAAGATACCGTTCATGGGCGTACGTATTTCGTGACTCATATTAGCTAAAAATTCACTCTTAGCCTTTGTGCTTTGTTCTGCAATATCACGGGCTGTACGTAAATCATTTTCTGTTTGATGAATTTCTTGCAGCATGGCATTATATTCACGTAGGTCGCGCAAATAACATAAAATAACAGGTTCACCCCTAAAATTGATACGCACCATGCTGATTTCTACGGGGATGGATTCCTGCGTTTTTTGGTGACAACAAATCCATTGAAAGCCGTGAGCCCCACTTTTAAAGGCCACGTCAAAATGTTCTTTCATAGAAATTTCTGAAGGCAAACAATCCGGCTGTACGGGAGGGTATGTTTTTTCAGCGTTCAGCAGATAATCTTCCTTAGACTCAAAGCCAAAAAGTGTCACTGCCACCATGTTACAATCAAGTCGGTTATTCTCTTTATCAAGAAAAATTGCTCCCATGGGCACAGAATCAAGCATGATACTGGCTCGATTTTCAGCTTCACGCGTTTGTTCCTGACTGGCTTTGAGAGAACGTAAATCGTGGTTATACGCAGCTACGAGTTCTTCGCCGCGATACTCCACACGAATAAGCGTAAGCTCTACCGGCATGGGTTTTCCTAGACTGTCCACATGCATCCACTCAAAACAACAAGATCCTTCTGCAAACGCCGTATTTAAATAATGCGCAATGAGCACATCAGAGGAATTGCCACAGGGCTGTGTTTGCGGTGAAAACTCGTTGAAGCGTTCTATATATTCTTGCCTGGACGAAAGACCAAAAAGACGCACCGACCGTTCATTGACAGCAACGAGCTCATGATTCTTATTCCAAAGATCCGCCCCAAGGGGAAGAGAATCAAGCATTGTTTGCGCATATTGCTCAGCTGCGCGAGCTTTTTCTTGGTTGGTTCGAATCTCTCGTATATCTTGTACATACAAGGCAAGGAGATCCTCGCCAAGATATTTCACACGCTTGAGTGTTGCCTCCGTAGGAATGCTTTCACCATCAAAACTTTGATATATCCATTCAAATTTACAATAGCCTTCGTCAAAAGCTTTTTGAAGATGCACAAGCACTTCTGTTTGCGAGTGCTTGCCGTCTGGCTGATATTCAGGAAATATATTAAAAACATTGGCAAAATACTCATTCCTACTTTGAAATTTAAAAAGCCTCAAGGTTTCTTTGTTGCAATCAATGGGAATAAAATCCTTTGTCCAAAAACTTATGCTCATAGGGCTGGCATCAAGCAGTGTTTGTGCGCGAATTTTCGCTTCTGCTTCTTGTTCATAAGATGCCACGGTGACCGACATATCATATAAGTAACTGGCAACAATCGCTTTTCCGTCAAGCTCCATACGCACAAGGGTGTACTCCACAGGTGTGCGGGTATGCGGTCGAATGGTATGAGTCCATGAAAAGTGGCAATAGCCCTCTTCAAGAGCTTTTTCCAAGTACAAAGCACCAAGAGTCGCCGATTCTTCACCCGACGGCTGAATCAGCGGCGAAAAATCTCGTATCCGATGAATATAGTCTTCAATATTTTTAACACCAAAAAAGGCAAAAAAACTGTTTGTACAATAAATGGGAAATCCTTCCGTATTCCAACAACTGAGAGGAACGGGCATGGAAGAACACAGGGCGTGCGCGAGCTCGTGTGACAGTTCATTCGGTGACGATGCGAGATTGTCCATAGGATACCTAACCTAGAGAAATAATTGAAGAGGATGCCTGAGATTAAAAAAAACGTTTCTTTCATTACAAAGCTATCACTGCCTCTCCTAGTAGATTTCTAAGCATAATTCAAGCTTTTTTTCATATAAAAAACTGCCACAAACAGGGTATTCTCATTTCATTTTTTTGTGGGGGAGGAAGGGGAAAACTTTTGCTAGGGGCTGTTTCTAAATAAAAAGATTTTGTGTTTCTGCCAAGGAAAACAC
>CAYJPE010000240.1:0-4188 GCA_964371965.1 uncultured Desulfovibrionaceae bacterium | reverse complement strand
ACTCACAGGCACCCAAGTTCTTGACGCAAAGGGCGCACTCACGCTTGCGATGCTTGATGAGCTTGTGGACGCAGTGCAAGGCACACCCGATGTCATTTTTTGCAGTAAGGCCAGCCGTCGCAAGATAAATGCGCTTATGCGTAGCGCAGGGCAAGCCTTTGAAGTTGTTTCCGACAGTTTTGGGCGACAGATTAACGCATACGGCGGCGTCCCCATTGGTGTGATTGAAAACGACGAAAACGGCGCGGATATTTTGGGCACGTCCGATATTTACGCCGTCAAGTTTGGCGTTCAAGAGTACGTCAGCGGCTTGCAATGCGGCGCACCGGAAGTCATAGACGAGGGGCTTGTGGGCGTCCATTATGTGACGAGCATTGAATGGCTTGCAAGCTTTGCTGTGTTCAACGGGAAGGCGGCGGCGCGGCTGAAGGGTATTACCGATACAGCAGCAGTCACACCCCCCGAAACGCCATAGAAATTCCAAGTCAGAAGTGAGTAACCATGAAAACGCTGATTGACTCCGCTTGATGCAGTTGTGCATGGCGTGGCCTCCTACCAAAAAAGTAGAGTCCGGCACAAGGGGATGCCGTAAAAGTGGTGTGATGCCATTCCCCCTAAAATTTTTGTGAGGTGATTGTATGCTGAGTGTGGAAGATGGGCGAGGTATTGACGGTGTGGATGCTTATGTTTCGTGCTTGCAAGTTGACTTGTATGCGGAAAACTACGGGCGACATGATTGGGAACCTCTCACCGAAGCAGAGAAAGAAGTTTTCATAAGGAAGGCGACGCAATTCATTGACGGCAGCTATGCAAGCAGGTTTACGGGAACACGCAAAACCGCATTGCAAAGCCTTGCATGGCCGAGGGTGGGCGCAACCATTGGCGGCGTCGCTTTGCCCGATTGCGTTGTCCCGACACAAGTTCAGAATGCCACATGCGAAGCGGCTTTATTGCTTCATGAGGGGCAAGAGTTGTACGCAGAGAGCGGCGCACAAATAAAAGTCGAAACCGTGGACGCAATCAGCACAGAATTTTTTGCCACACCTGACGCCACCACAGCACCCGTCGTTGACGCAATACTTGCACCCGTCTTGAAACCCTCCGGCGCATGTTCAATATTGATACGCATGGGGTAAGCGCATGGCAGATTATTCACGACAGATACGCAGCGCACGAAAGCTGATTGCCAAGAAAGGACAAGCGATGGTGTTTGTACAAGTGACAACAGCGAAGAACCCAGACACGGGGCGCACTGAAACCACAAAGAGCGAGAGCAATTTTTTCGGCGTCAAGACAAGCCCGAAGTCCGACGAGGTGCAAGCGGGATTGTATGCAAGCGACACTGTGTTGGTATTGGCAGCAGGGGGAAGTATTCCGAGGCCGTCTACTGTGGATGAAATACAATTCAACGGGCACAAGTGGGGCGTTGAGAGTATCGCCACAGTGGCACCAGCCGAGCAAGATATTTTGTACAAAATGGCTGTGAGGGATAAGGGCACAATTTAGACAAACACAGGCAGGACAGTTCCCGCGTTTGGCTATTCATCGAAGAAGGGGGCGTAGCATTGTGCTATGCCCTTTTTTTTGTGGCGTACCTACTTTTCATACCTACCTTGCGAGGCATGGCGTGTGCGCGTGTGTTTGTATTACGGGTAAACAGTGCGCTTGTTATACCACGTTTTACCAGTCTTTACCGTAGAAGGTAGGTATATGGTAGGTTTTTTTGGGTAGGTAAAAAAAATTAGGCACCCACATTTTTTGTAAGTGCCTGTAATATATGGTGCGCCCGGCAGGAATCGAACCTGCGGCCTACAGCTTAGGAGGCTGTTGCTCTATCCAACTGAGCTACGAGCGCAAGATATACAAGTAATCTTTGTAACTAAATTTTAAAATCCGTATCAAAATCAACAACGGCAGTTTGTGCTGCAGACTCACTCCTGCCTCTATTGCGCAAGGCATCAATATGGCGAAGAGTTTTGTCATAAATAGTATTTTGAGGATCCATAACTTGTGCTGTCAAAAGATGCTGTTCAGCTTCGTCATATTTGCCCATTTCAATAAGCACGCGCGCCGTATTAAAATGCGCATGATCATCAGTAGGGGAGAGTTGCAATGTCCGTTGGCAAAAAGCTAACGCTTGCTCCAAATAGTTTCCTTTGCGTAATTCGATACCAAAATCTGAAAACATATGTTTGTGCGCTGGAACTATACCTTCTTCCACCTCGGCAAGGGTTTTTAAAGATGTTAGTGCCGCATCTCGCGTATCTCGACGGCGAAGACGCAACATAGTCACACGAAAATGATCTCGTAATGTCGCCTCTACAGTGGCATTTTCTAAAGCGCCCCCAGCCTTTTTCTCTGCAAGTTTTTTTCTACCAGGCGCATTTTTAATATTTGGTTCAAAGGTATATAGCTTCTCGAAGCTCTTTCTATCTATGGTTTTGAGAATGTCAATGGGTGAAAAAGCTCTGTCTAGCTTTTGCACGCTGAACATATCATGCTTTTTCCAAACAAAAAAGTATGTCTTAGTCCCGTTAAAATTAATTCGGGAATATACGCCCACGTATTCTCTATCCATCAAACCACCTCACAGAGTTGCCTGTTACAAATCTAAGCACTTTCGTCAAATGCACCGCCTCGACTATCTCTGTGTCAGGCTTTGCGTACCTTTTCGGTCAAACACGACAAGAGTCTTTTTCTTCAAGCCAAGGTTGGTTCCCCTCAGAGAGAACACCAAAAGACACGCTTTGACGACAGTTCCTAGTAATGCATAAAAAGCAGTGGCAATATACGCTTTTTTCACGCACAAGTCAAGCTTTATGAAGGCTCTGCTTTCATGTCTTTTGCTCCTTCATCAATCTTACTTCACTCAGTGTATCCCTCTGAAAAAGTAAAAGATAAATCAGCTGCTATGGCTATACGAGGCAAGCTCACCTGTTTGAGAATTGTAAAAGTCTGATGTATTTTTCGACTTGAAGAGTGTTTCAAAATAAAAAGTAACAATTTATTACAAAAGATGTGCTACAATACATGGCATGTCATACGATAAAAAATACAGAGACCAAGCAGAAGCATTGAGCAGTCCGTTCGCGCATTCAACTCGAAAGTGCAACTATCCAGGGCTTGAGAAAAAAAGAGAGAGGTGCCACCCTCTTGCTCTCATTCCCGGCAAGGACAGGAGCACTTATGAAGGAATATACACACCTCTCCAGTGAAGAAAGGTACTACATTTATACGAGTATGCAAAGTGGAAAAAAGGTGCCACAAATAGCCCAAGAAATAGGGCGTGCAAAGTCAACTATCTACAGGGAAATTGCCAGAAATAAAGGCCAAAGGGGAGATCGGTATAGGCAGGCGCAGGCAAAGTACGCGAAAAGACGTATTTGACGACAATAGCTAAAGTTTGAGCATGCGCCCTGCAACAACAAGAAAAGCCTCTGTAGACTGAGCAACCAGGAGTTGATTTGCCAGTCCAAGGCCATCGTGAAAAGATCGCTCCAAGGCCGAGGCACCTATACCACCGAGACCTACTTCGCCTGTAACAAAGACCCATTGTGCCGAAAATTCGTGGCTCAAAGCCAAAAGGTCTGTTATTTCCTTACGTACCACAGATTCAAATGTACGAACGTCATGTTTTTTTAAGGAAAAAAGCATATTGGCGACCCAAAGGGTGACACAGTCTATCAGTACTGTGGCCTTGGCAGGTTTTTTGTGGTGCTTTTGTAAGCGAGGGCGAAGAGCGTCTGCAATATGTAATGGGCATTCCACAAGTTCCCACGCGACGGGACGTCTTTTTTGGTGCTCCAAAATGCGTTGCTGCATGGCTATATCATCTGAAAATGCTTGGGCTGTCGCTACGTACAATACGTTTCCCTTGGCGATATTTTGTACTTTTTGTTCAGCACACATGCTTTTGCCACTGCGGGTGCCGCCAATAAACACATATATGTTTGAACATCCTGGTAACTCTGGCATGTATTTCTCCTTTTTTCATTTTTTCCTAGGCGCTGTCGTCAAATGCGCCTTTTTGCTTATCTCTGCGTCAGACTTCGCTTGCTTTTTCAGTCAAATACCATAAGAGTATATTCCTTCAAAGCAAGCTCGTCTTCCTTGATATAACACAAAAATTCACAATTTGACGACAGCGCCTAGTGCCTTGTAAAGACTAAAAGCACGGATATAGGTGGC
>CAYJPE010000239.1:0-4221 GCA_964371965.1 uncultured Desulfovibrionaceae bacterium | reverse complement strand
AGCTTTTAACGACGTGAGAGGGAAAAAGATGAATATCGTGAAATCGTCCAAAATCAATCAAACACACACACACACACAGCACAAACCAACAAAACACAAGCAAACAAACAAACAAACAAGGCGTCACATCAAGCGACCCTCACTGGGTAATCTTAATTGTTTGTACCGGCATTGGGCACGAACAAGGGCTGTCCGTATTTGTCAACACCAAACTTGGCAATAAGCTTTTGCACTTTGTCGGACACAATCCAATCAATGAAGGCATTGGCGGCCTTTAAATGTGTATCAGGATATTTTTTGGGATCAATGGCAATGATGCCGTACTGGTTAAAGAGGTTTTTGTCGCCTTCACACACGACGGCAAGATCCATTTTGACGCTGGCGTCTGTGGAAATTTTCAGCCATGTGCCTCTGTCGGTGAGGGTGTAGGCTTTTTTCTCGTCAGCCATGGTGATGGTGGCACCCATGCCTTGACCGGATTCCACATAATTGGCATTTTTCTTGGCATCAAGGCTCAGTCCTTTCCAGATATTCCTTTCTTTCGTATTGGTGCCGGAATCATCGCCGCGCGAGACGAAGGGCAGTTGCTTTTCCATGATGGTCTTAAAGGTCATGGCAAGGTCTGTGTTCTTGGCGATGGGAGCTTTGGGACCTACCACCACAAAGTCATTGTACATGACGGGAAAGCGCTTGAGGCCAAAGCCCTTGGCGACAAAGTCTTCTTCGCGTGCTTTTGCGTGCACAAGGACGATGTCCACATCGCCATTTCTGCCCATGGCGAGCGCCTCACCGGTGCCTACGGACACATATTTGAGCGTATAGCCCGTGTCGGCTTTAAAGAGGGGTGCCAAATAGTCCAAGAGTCCCGTATCCGCTGTGCTGGTAGTGGTGGACATGAAGAGCTCTTTGTCGTCCGCCGCATGGGCAGGGTCGGAAATGCACGTGAGCAAGGTCAAGGCACAAAGCGCCATCAAAGACAGAAATGTTTTTTTCATGTTTTCCCTCGTGTTGCCATTGCCAGTGCTGTCAGTGAAGAATAGCAATGTACATTGTAAAAATTATCAGTGCAAAAAATGCCTTTTTGCGGATGAAATACGCGACAGAAAGGCGCCCTTCCAGACGTATTTGTCTGCTATGGGAAAAACGCCTAACAGAAAGTATCACATGAGGTCAAGAGGAATAAGAGAAAAATGAAAAGAAAGCGGGATTACTTCTTTCGTCGTAAGCGGCGCTCTTCCATAAGAAATTTTCCTGTCACAGAGTGCGCGTCCGCCACAATGGCTTCCGGTGTGCCTTGTGCCACAATGCAACCGCCATTCTCGCCGCCCCCGGGGCCAAGGTCAAGCACATGGTCCGCGGTCAAAATGACGTCGGTATTATGCTCAATGACGACAACAGTGGCGCCCTTGTCCACAAGTTTGTGTAAAACGGTGATGAGCTTGCCCACTTCGTGCATATGCAGTCCTGTGGTGGGTTCATCCATAATATAAAGGGTGCCCGGTAAGGAGCGTTTGCCAAGTTCACGTGAAATTTTAATGCGTTGCGCTTCACCGCCTGAGAGTGTGGTGGCAGGCTGCCCAAGGCGTATATAGTCAAGCCCCACATCCATAAGCACGGCAAGGCGCCGTTCAAGAACAGGATAATTTTCAAAAAACGCATGAGCCTTTGCCACGGAAAGGTCAAGCACATCGGCGATATTTAAGCCTTTATAGCGTACTTCAAGTGTTTCATGATTATAGCGCTTGCCCTTGCACACGTCGCATGTCACATACACATCTGGCAAAAAGTGCATTTCCACACGAATTTGCCCGTCACCCTTACACGCTTCGCAGCGCCCGCCGCGCACATTAAAGCTAAAGCGACCGGAGGAATAACCACGCTTTTTGGCATCGGGTGTGGACGCAAATATGGTACGTATTTCGTCAAAAATCTTTGTATACGTGGCAGGGTTTGAACGCGGTGTGCGGCCTATGGCGCTTTGATCAATGGCCACAATGCGCTCAACGGCCTTATGCCCCTCCATGCCGGCAATGGTGCCGGGCTGGTCAACGCGAATGCCTTGAGACAGCGCCACATGCTTGTACAATGTGTCCACCACAAGGGAGCTTTTGCCGGAACCGGACACACCCGTCACGCACGTGAGCACGCCAAGGGGAATGTGGCAATCAATGTTGCGCAAATTATTTGTGCTAATGCCTTTCAGCACCAATTCGCTTGTGGCTTCGCGCCTTTCGTCGGGAAGGGCAATGGTCATGTCGCCGCGCAAGTATTTTGCCGTTAGCGTATCTGCCGAGGTAAGAAGTTCCGCAACTGTGCCCACAAACATGAGGTTGCCGCCGTGGGCGCCGGAACCGGGGCCAAGTTCAATGACGGTATCGGCCTCACAAATGGTGGCTTCGTCATGCTCCACCACCAGAACGGTGTTGCCCCTTTGTTGCAAGGAGCGCAGTGTTTTGATGAGTTGGGCATTGTCGCGCGGGTGCAAGCCGATGGAGGGTTCGTCCAGCACATAGGTAACCCCCACAAGGCCGGAGCCGAGCTGGGATGCAAGGCGTATGCGCTGGGCTTCGCCGCCGGAGAGGGTGGACATGGCACGCCCGAGGGCGATATAATCAAGCCCCACGTCGCGCATGAACGTGAGTCTATGGTGCAATTCTTTGAGCAATGGTTCGGCAATGAGGGCATGACGTCCCGCAAATGAAAGATTGTCAAGCCATGTGAGGGCTTTGTCTACGGAAAGGGCAGAAAATTGCTGCATATTCAAATCTGCCACACGCACAGCCAGTGCCTCAGGCCGCAAGCGTGCGCCGTGGCAATCAGGGCAGGGCATAGATTGGCGAAAACGCGACAGGCTTTCGCGCCATGCATCGCCGTATTGCATGCCTTTTTCAAGGAGGGGAATAAGCCCCGTCCAGCGCTGTGTGCCCACGGGCACGTCGCCTTGCACATTGAGGGCGTGGGCACTGCTTTGAAAAAGCTCGCTGTTATAGTCGCCTTGGGCGTCCAGTGCCACATTGCCACCCATCCAATTGCGGCGAAGCCCCTGACTGCTCTGCACAGGTTTGCCGTGTTCGTCTTCCCCATAAAAGAGCGCGGCCAAGGCTTCGGGGCTAAAGTCTGCCAAGGGTGTTGACAGCGTGAACTTAAAACGCTTGCCAAGGGCTTTGAGCGCGTCGGCATAATGCACAAACATCTTGGCCGAAGCCCACGGCACCAACGCCCCTTTTTCCAAGGAAAGACCCTTGTTGGGCGCAATGAGCAGCGGTTCAAAATAATCCACACTGCCAAGACCCACACAACGCGGGCAAGCGCCTTGTGGGCTGTTGAACGAAAAGAGCTGCGGGCTTGGGCTGGGAAAGCTTATGCGGCAGCGCGTGCAGACGGAGCTTGTGGCATGAATAATGTCATGAGCGGCTTTGTCGCCCTGTTCCATCATGTGCACAATGAGACGCCCTTCGCCATAACGCAAAGCCAATTCCACAGAATCCGCCACACGTCCGCGCATGCCCTCTTTGGAAACAAGGCGGTCAACAACCAAGTCAATGGTATGTTTCTTGTTTTTTTCAAGAGCGGGCACATCGTCAATGGTAAAAATGTCACCATTCACCCGCACACGCACAAAGCCCTCTGCTTTGAGCTTTTTAAAACGGTCGGCGTGGGTGCCCTTTTGATGTTCCACAAGGGGCGCCATAATCATGAATTTTGTGCCCTGCGCCAGTGTCAAAATATCTTCGATGATTTCATCCACGGCGCGCGACTCGATGGCTTGCCCGCATTCAGGGCAATACATACGCCCCAAACGTGCAAAAAATACACGCAAAAAGTCGTATACTTCTGTCACAGTGCCCACTGTAGAACGCGGATTGCGGGCGGTGGATTGTTGTTCTAGCGATATGGCGGGGGAAAGCCCTTCAATTTTATCTACGGCGGGCTTGTTCATTTGTGGGAGAAATTGCCGCGCATAGGCCGACAACGATTCCACATATCGCCGCTGCCCTTCGGCATAAACGATGTCAAAGGCCAATGTGGACTTGCCGGAACCTGACGGACCGCAGACAACGACTAAGGCATCGCGGGGGATATCCACATGGATGTCTTTGAGATTATGCTGCCGTGCGCCTTCAATATGGATGCTGTTTTGTTTCATTGCTCAAAGGTAGTACCAACTTGTGCCTTGGCAAGGGAGGGGGGATACTTTTTATTTATTTTTATTTTTTTCTT
>CAYJPE010000238.1:0-4288 GCA_964371965.1 uncultured Desulfovibrionaceae bacterium | reverse complement strand
TTTCGCCCTTATTGAAGCGGGCTCTGCGTCAGACTTTACTTGCTTTTTCGGTTAAATACCATAGAGTCTATTCCTTCAAAGCAAGCGCGTCTTCTTTGAGATAACACAAAAAATCGCTATTTGACGACAGCGCCTAGGTCAAGCATTCAAGAGGACGCACATATGAAAGCAACAGAGCATGGAGGCAATCTTTTTACATTAGCACAAGTGGCTCAATGTGCTCCTAAAGATATTGTCGACTTTAGCGTGAATGTGCACCCGGAAGGTGTGCCACAATTTGTGAAAGAAGCGTTACTCTCTGCACTGGATACCTTGCATATGTATCCCTCGCCCTATGCTGAGGAAGCATGCATGGCAGCAGAAAAGCGCTATGCTCACAGCGCGTCCTGTTTTGTGTTTGGCAATGGTAGCAATGAACTTATTCATGCTGTGGCACGTTTTTTTGCAAAACAGGGCAAGAGGCAAGCTTACATTGTTGAACCAGCCTTTAGTGAGTATGCGCTGGCTTGTAGGCATGCCGAGCTTGAGGTTTTTTCTTTGTGGGCTGGTGTGCAAGGCCAAGATGATGCGCTCCTTATGCGCCTTTCACAAAATATTCCTCCAGAAAGCCTGATTTTTATGGCGAATCCTGCGAATCCTGCAGGTACATTTTATTCGAGAAAAAGCATGCTGCGTTTGATATACTCTCGCCCTGATATAATATGGATCATAGATGAGGCATTTGTTGAATATGCCGGTGAGGAGGGGGCCACCTCTCTTACCACACTGTCACCCACAGATTTTCCAAAAAACACCCTTATTATTCGATCGCTTACGAAGTTTCATGCCATAGCTGGCGCACGCCTTGGTTTTTTGCTTGCTTGTGAGGCTTTGGCGCAAGGTGTACGCCGTATTTTACCTGCGTGGACGGTCAACAGTTTTGCTGTGCGGGCTGCTTTGGCAGTATTGGGCGATCGTTCGGATTTTGCGCAACAAACATGCCAAGAGAATATGCGCAGACGTGCGCACTTGGTGGCAGCATTGCACGACATTCAAGGCATGCAGATTTTTCCCTCCGTCGCGAATTATGTATTGCTGCGCCATAAAAAAGCTCCGAATGACTTGGCTCGTATATTATTGCAAAAATATCGTATAGCCATACGTGATTGTTCTAACTATCATGGTCTTGAGGATAAAACATGGTATCGTGTGGCAGTGCGTTTGCCCCATGAGCATGAGCTTTTGTGTCATGCTCTTAAAGAAACACTGATCTAGGGACTGTCCTCAAAGAGCGATTTTTCATGTTATGGAAACGTTGATTAAATAAAAATACATATAAAACCTCTTATAAAATAACTCCAGAAAGCAACTTCTCTTATCTCAGAAATTGAGGATTCCTCTATTCAGTTTATTGAAAAGAGGAATAATTAAAGCGTTTTGAGGGGATGGGGGGAAGGGGAATCTTTTGGGTTTTGGCAAAAGATCCCCTTCCCCCCTCAAGAAAAATAATTAATCAATGTTTCCTTCTGTAAATCTTTTCAACTGAAGACGCACTTGTTTTAAAGGCATATTAGGCGCTGTCGTCACATCTCGCCTTTTTAACCGCCAGACAAAGCGCGCCAGACAAAGCTTGGCAGACAAGTCCACATCTACGTTGACTTGGTCCGAATTTTTACTGACAAAGCACCATTGTGCTCTTGTATTATTTTGTGTATTTCTTTACGGAGAAAATGCATTTGGGCAAATGCCTTGAACGAGGAATGAAAGAATATGGAATCATTACAAAAGGTTTTAAAGTATACATTCAAAAACAAAGAGCTTTTGCAACGCGCACTGACACACAGCTCATGGAGCAATGAAAATAAGAGCGCTCAAGAGCACAATGAGCGTCAAGAATTTTTAGGTGATGCTGTTCTTGAAGTGTGCGTGTCGTGGGCTTTATATACACGTTTTCCCACCGCACGTGAAGGAGATTTAACATGCTTGCGCTCTTCCCTTGTGAGTGCCCCATCCCTTGCGTCCTTGGCGCGTGAGTTTGGGATTGATAGGAGTTTGCAATTGGGACGCGGCGAAGAAAGCCAAGGGGGACGTGCACGGGATAATGTACTGGCCGATGCACTAGAAGCCGTACTTGGTGCCGTATTTGAAGACGGGGGTTATGGTGCAGCCTATGAACTTGTGACGCATCTCTTTGCCGCGCGTTGGCCAAAAGATTTAGGAAATATGAAGAAAAAAGATTTTAAAACACAACTGCAAGAAGCCACACAAAGTCTTCAAAAGCATCGACCTGTGTACAATCTGTTCAAAAGCCATGGGCCTGAACATGCCAAAGTGTTTGAAGTACATCTTACATTGCCGGATGGACGCATATTTTGTGCGTCGGGTGCAAGTGTAAAGGGTGCGGAACAGGAGGCTGCACGCATGGCTCTCGAGAATTTTTTGCTGATGCCGGAAGAAGGGGGATAGCAGCCTGTTGAAAAACTCCAAATTCACAGGCCGTTCAAAAAAGGTGAGATGCAAGGAAACGAAAAAATCCTGGCATCGCGGTGTATTAGGCATACATAAGATGTCAGGATTTTTTCGTTGACGCCGCAGATTGCCTTTTTTCAACGGGCTGTTATGTATGTCTGATACACGGCGTTGCTTACTTTTTTCTCTTCCTTGTCTCTCACATTTTTTGAACAGCCTTAAAATCGGACTTTTCCAACAGGCTGCTAAAGGATAAACGTGCAACAAATGCTTTTTGTTTTTCCTCAAAAAGGACATGAAATTTGCCCTGCATTCTCTTCATCAGCTCTGTCACAATAGATAATCCTAATCCAGATGATGAATCAACTCTGCTTTCGTCTACTGTATAAAGTCTTTTTGTAAGAAAATGAATTTTTGATGATAAATCTTCCTCAGTAAAATTTTTCATCTCAATAATTGTTTCTCCTGCATTTTTGTATGTATGAATGCTAATGCCTTGTTCAGGAAGTCCATATTTATGTGCATTTTCTAGAAGGTTATCTATAATCCTATTGAAATTTTCAATATCTACGGATAAAATGAGCTCATCTTGTTCGTGTATCAAAGTAACAGGGTAGGCTTTAAGTTCCACAATTTGATGAAGTAAAAATTTTACATTTACCTCCTTAGTGTCCATTTTCACATCGTCGCTTATGATTTTACTGTATAAAAATAAATCTGAAATAAGCTTTTTTAACCTTAAAGAATTTTTTTGTGCAATTTCAATGTAGGCATATGCCTCCTCATGAGGAGAGACTTTGTCTTTTGCGCGGTCAAGATACCCGATAATAGACGTCAATGGAGTCCGTAAATCGTGAGAAATATTGGTTATAAGCATTCTTCGATGAGCTTCATGAGCTTTCTCGTTGTACGTTTTTTGCTTAAGCTCATCTTTTATTTCGTTTACACTTTGTGCAAGTTGTGCAAGTTCATTTGTTCCTACAATGGGTATTGAATAGTTTGTATTCTCATCAGGGAGTTTTTTAATACCAGCTTCAATCTCTTTGATATAAGAAACAATTCTCCATATTATACGAATAGACATGGCAAAAAAGAGAATGATAGAAACAATGCCTGCATGAATATGATGTGCTTCTGAAGTGATTTCAGCCTTGACAGATTCAAAAATGGTCATGCTTCCATTGCATTGAAAGTAATGGTCTAATCCCACGAGGCTTAAAAACGAAACAATGCTCACCAGCGTTGAAAATGCCATCTGCATCAACATTGATACATACAAGGAATAATTATTTTTAATCAACACGATATCCTACTCCCCATACTGTTTTAATATATTCTGGATTGGAGATATCGTCTTCAATTTTATTCCTTAAATTTCGTATATGCACAGAAACTGTGCTTTCAGCGTTAAGGATATTATTTTTTCCCCAAACATTGGCATAAATTTGTTCTAAGCTGTATACTCTTTTCTGGTTTTTTAAAAAAAGCTCAAGAATGGAAAATTCTATTTTTGTGAGTTTTATAGGTGAGTCTCTTTTTGTGAGCGTTCTAGCTACATAATTCATTACTAAATCATTATATTCAATTTCATCTTTGTGGAGTTTTGTAAGATTCTCATGGGAGGAACTCTGAGTATATTGCCTATATCTCCTTATATTTGCCCTAATTCTTGAAAGTAAATCAATGGGATTGAATGGTTTTGTTATATAGTCGTCAGCCCCTGATGAAAATCCTGTAAACTTGTCCATATCTTCCGATTTTGCCGTGAGAAAGATAACAGGTAACCTATATTTTTTACGGATTTCAAGACATGTTTCAATTCCATTCATTTGTGGCATCA
>CAYJPE010000237.1:0-4332 GCA_964371965.1 uncultured Desulfovibrionaceae bacterium | reverse complement strand
TCCTAAAAAAAGTTTCCCCCCACATGCTTTTCAAAAAACATACATTTAGAGAAAACACGCTACTAGAAACAGCCCCTAGGAGATGGACGTAATAATGCCACCCGCCAATACATGACCTTGCGCGTCATAAACGACAGCCAATTGCCCCGGCGCCGTGGCTTGTTGGGTATGGAGAAATGTGATGTCTAAGCAGTGCTCATGCTTCAGCACAGTTGCCGGCATGGCGTGCTGGCGATGACGCACGCGCACACAGAGTTCTTGTGGCCACTGTTCATAGGGCATAAAAAAATTAAGCCTTTCAACACGACATCCCTTTAAGGAGACTGTCGGTGAGACAATGAGGGCGTTTTGTGCTTGGTCGCGCGCGGCCACATAGAGTGGCGTGGGCCACGCAATGCCAATGCCCCTTCTTTGCCCCTCGGTATACTGCCAAAGCCCCTTATGTTGCCCTACGGCATGATGTGTGCCCTGCTCGCGCACATAAATGGGGCCGGGGCTACCAAGTGGCGTTTTGCGAGCACAGGCTTGCTCTTGTATAAAAGGGCGATAGGCATCGTTTGGTACGAAGCACACCTCCTGACTTTCCTTAGGCATGGGAACATCAAAACCCCAGTCGTGTACATGTTTGACAACGTCCTTTTTGTGCTGCGAAGCCAGTGGAAAAAGCGCCGCGGCGAGGCGTTCCTTGGGTACAAGTGCCAAAAAGTAACTTTGATCTTTGTTCATGTCGTCAGCCTGAGAGAGCATGACCATGCCCAAGGCATTTGTTGTCAGGCGTGCATAATGACCTGTTGCGAGCCGGTCGGCGCCAAGTTTGTGCGCCGCATCAAGCAAAAGACCAAATTTTATGGAGGCATTGCAAAGAGCGCAGGGATTTGGTGTATAACCTTGCGCATAGGTAGACACAAAAGGGTCTATGACGAGCGCATCAAAAGGCGCACGCACATCGCAGGTATGAAAAGGAATGTGGAGTTGCCGACACAAGTTTGTCATGTCTTGCAAAGACTCTGAGTCGGCACTTTGGGGTAAAAAAAGTCCGTGCAAAGCGATGACTTCAAAGCCTTGAGAGCGGCCTTGTTCGTGCAAGCTTAAAAGGGCAAAGAGGGAATCGACACCGCCGCTGACGGCGACAGCCACTTTTTTGAAGGTCACCGAGTGTTCCTTTGTCGTCTTTATTTGTGATGTCGTGTGTGTGATGGCCTTTTTGGCGCGCATCTTTGTTTATCACAATGTTTACTTTAAGCACAAAGTTGCAGAAAAAAGACATACAAAGGAAGGGTGACAACAAGAAGAATTTTTATTGTCATTTGCCCTTCGAAATGCTCCGCACACTTTACTACAATTCGCCAAAAATCTTTCCCAATATGTTTTAAAAAGAGGTGAAAATATTATAAAATTTGGTTGAGAAATTGTTTTAAGCGAGGCGCACGCGGTGAATTAAAAATCTGATCCGGATTACCTTCTTCAACAATTTTTCCCATATCCATAAAGATAATACGATCAGCAACAGTCTTTGCAAAACCCATTTCGTGTGTCACGCACACCATTGTCATGCCTTCTTCTGCAAGATTTATCATAACATCCAGAACTTCGCCCACCATTTCAGGGTCAAGAGCCGAGGTAGGTTCGTCAAAAAGCATAATGCTTGGCTGCATGGCGAGCGCCCGCGCAATGGCTACCCTTTGCTGTTGACCCCCCGAGAGCATGGCCGGATACACATTGGCTTTTTCGCTGATACCAACTTTTTTGAGGAGAATAAGAGCATGCTCCTCGGCATCCTGCTTTGGCAGCCCGCGCAGCTTTATGGGCGCCATGGTAAGGTTTTGCAAGACGGTTTTGTGTGGAAAAAGATTGAATTGCTGAAAAACCATACCCAAATTTTGGCGAATTTTATTGATATTATGCTCTTTGGCATTCACATCTTGACCGTCCACAATAATTTGTCCTTTGTCTACCTCTTCCAAGCGATTGATAGAGCGCAAAAGGGTGGATTTTCCGGAACCGGACGGGCCTATGATGACGACGCGCTCACCAGCATGCACGTCAAGATTCACATCTTGCAGTGCTGGCAAAGTGTCAAAATACTTCCAAACATTTTTGATGCTTATAATGGGTTCATTATTTTCGTTTGTCATAGTAGTTAAGCCTTGCTTCCATGGCGCTGACGCACTTTGAAAGTAAAAGAGTGATGATAAGATAAATAAGAGCAATGATGGTGTATGTTTCAAAATAAAGATAGGTTTTTGCCGCAAAGCTGCGACCGCGCTGCATAAGATCCGGCATAGCCATGACGGACACGAGTGAGGTGTCTTTGAGCATGGCAATGCACTCGTTGCCCACGGGGGGAAGAATAGTGCGCCACGCTTGGGGTAGTATAACTAAAAACATGGTTTGAAAACGATTAAAGCCAAGGGAGCGCGCCGCTTCCATTTGCCCCTTGGGAATGGCCAAAATACCCGCACGAAACACTTCGCCCATATAGGCACCATAGCAAAAACTGATGGCGATAACTGCCGAAGCAAGGCCGCTCACATTGAGAAATTTTGCCAGTGCATAATAGATATAGAAAATTTGTACGAGGAGCGGAATGCCGCGAATGACTTCCACATAGGTGGAGGCCAAAAGATTGATGGCGCGATTTCTGGAAATACGCCCAAGCCCTGTGAGTAAACCGAGGGGAATGGCACTTATGATGGATAAAACCGTCACTTCAAAGGTGACCAAGAGCCCGTCCGGCAAAAAAGCCAATATATCAAGATAGGGTTCCGGCCATAGGGTGCAGAGTGTGGCAAGGGTAACAAGGGCGCCCACGAGTGAGAGTGACCATGCATTGATGAGGCGCCATTCTTTGTGGTCGGGAATGGATGCACCATCTGTGACGAGTATTTGTATGTTTCCGGCGTTTTCTGTCGTATTTTGCGGTGTGTCTTTCACAATACCGTCCCTTTGTTAGAGCCTTGCATGTAGCAGTCTGTTGAAAAACTCCATTTTTGACATTCCGTTGAAAAAGTGTCCCTCTGCAAAGGTCGCAAGAAAGCGAAATAAGTCAAGGCGCACGAACGATCCCAAAGGGCACCGAAGGCGTAGCCGCTACACAAGGAAAGTGTTACGGATATCGAGAGCAACACTGTTTGATTTTTTATCCTCGCTCCGAAGGGGAGACCGCAGATGGCACTTTTTCAACGGGCTGACAGGGGCGGCGCACGGTCATATGCTCTTGGCTGCCCCTTCACGAAAAGTAGGTATGGAGATTACTCGGCACCCATCCACTTTAATTTTAATTCTTTTTCAATGCCTTTATCTTTTACCACTTTAATGCCTTCGTTGAGAATCTTTACCAGATCTTCTTGGCCTTTGCGCAAGGTAAAACCATAGTACTCCACTTCAGGAGTGAGGAAGGCGACTTTGAGTTGATCTTCAAAGCCCTCTTTTTTGTGGGCATAGTACTTGGCAACGGGGTCATCGCACATGATGGCATCAATACGTCCGTTGAGCATGTCTTCAACAGCCAATCCCACATCTTCGTATTCTTTTATGATGGCACCTACATTCGCTTTTTCCATGACAAAGATACCCGTTGTACCAATCTGTCCGCCAACTTTTTTGCCCTTCAGTTGCTCAATGGAGGTGACGGGCGAATTTTTAGGCACAATCAAAGCCTGATGTATTTCACAGTAAGGATCAGTGAACAAAAACTGCTTTTGCCGTTCGGGAGTAATGGTCACAGAGGAGGCAACGATGTCGTAATTTCCTGCGGCAACACCTGCAAAAATGCCGTCCCATGCCACATTGCGCACATCAAAATTGACGTTCATTTCTTTTCCGATAGCGCGAATGTAGTCACTGGAATAACCTATAATCTTCTTTTGGTCGTCAAGATATTCCATAGGTGGCCATGTGCCGTCAGATGCTACAATATAGACCTTGTCTGACGCATGTGCCATGCCTGCAAAAAGGCTCACCATGAAGGCAGCCAATATAAAAGAACGAAACATTGGGTATACTCCCCCTTTAAAGAGTTGATAAGAAAACTTCATATACCTAAAAACAAAGCGCTTTGTCAAGTGTCTTGCGCGCATTTTACACGCTTCCGGCATTTTGTGTTCGTCTCTCAACAAAGAAAGGTGTCATGTGCTTCTTTCAAGGGCCCCTAGGGGCTGTCTCTAAGGAAACACTGATTAATTATTTTTATTGAGGGGGGAAGGGGATCTTTTGCCAAAACCCAAAAGATTCCCCTTCCCCCCTCAAACTCCCCTCATCCCCTCAAAACGCTTTAATTATTCCTCTTTTCAAAAATTGAAAAGAGGAATCCTCAATCTCTGATGTAAGAGA
>CAYJPE010000236.1:0-4368 GCA_964371965.1 uncultured Desulfovibrionaceae bacterium | reverse complement strand
TTGGAAAAAAAAGCTTTCCCCCCACACCCCCCTTCAAAAAAACCAATAGGTTCGCATGTATGCCGAAGTTTTTTTACGTGGGAAAGAAGAAAGTATTGTGTGGCGCATGGCAGCATGTATGAGCAGGCAATCAGAGCTTTTAGAATAGACAAGGCAAAAGTAGCGTGTATTGTCTACATGTGTCTTTTTGAAAGGCATGTATGCCGAAGTTTTTTTACGTGGGAAAGAAGAAAGTATTGTGTGGCGCATGACAGCATGTATGAGCAGGCTGCTAGAGCGCGTACCCACACATTCACGGTTACGGGAGTTCTCCGCGATTGAGCTTCGTTATACCCTTTACCATAGGAAAGATAAACCAAATGCCGAATATCAGCATGGGAACAAAAAAAACGAAAAAAACACCTACGAAGGGTACAGCCAAAATGTCATTTATGTGTGTCAAACTTGTCAAGAAAGGGAAATAAAGCGCGGCTACAATTACCAGGATTTGCACGACGTGAAATAAAAAGTAAAAGCCAATAGACTTTAAAATCCACGTACAATGTGCAATAGCCAGCGTGTTTTTTTCTTTTTTTGCTGTTTTTAATGAAATGAGGGCGCCAACGAGAGGAATAAGTATCATAAAGTTTATCACAATGGTGAACATCCCTGTGATATAATACACTTGAATGGCAGTATTGTTTTGTAATTGTTTTTTTTCATGAATATTTTCAGTCATGCGGCCTCCTTGCGTTGCATATCTGAACTTGGGTCTGCCTCTAGTGCCTTGCCTACTCTAAAAGCTTTGATTGAATTCTATGTATGTTGCCATGCGCTAGAAAATATTTCCTTCTTTCTCAAGAAAAAAAGACTCGGCATGCATTCGAACTTATTGTTTTTTTTGAAGGGGTCGACCGAATGGCGCCGTAGGCGTAACCGTTAGGCGAGGAACGAGCCTTACGGCTATCGAGAGGAGCGATGGTGTGAGGGAAAAGCTATTTTTCCTAAAAAAAGTTTCACCCTAAAGGGCACACGCCCCCCCACATGCTTTTCAATAACACACATTGAGACAATACACGCTACTAGCAGCCTGCTGAAAAAATCCATTTTTGACAGTCCATCACAAAAGCACCATATATTGCTATGTAATCATTACTTCCGATCACTCGAAGTAAATATCAAGCAGTCCTTCCGGTGGCAGAACATATATGGAAGCATTTTCTGTATCAAAAGAATCAATAAACTCTTCGACGGCAGGAAAAAGAATTTCGACACCTTCATGTCCTTTTTGCGTGCAGCGAATAATCCATATCATATGTGCGGCAGTATGAGAAATGTTTTCGAGGATACCAAGTGCTTTGTTTGTTTGGACATCCACAACAGTCATACCCAAAATATCGTGAAGATAGGCTTCATCATCGTCGATTGGAGGAAGGTCGCTGCGATGCACATAAATTTCAGTACCACGCAAGGCCTCCGCCTGCGTGCGCGTCGTCACATGGGGAAGCGTCAAAAGAGGTCTGCCCTTATGAAGACGGACAACTGCCTCTTGAACATGCTTCGCACTGCGTACATGCATGTCCGTGTCCTCTTGTGACTGTGTGTTTGTAGGACTGTGTAAGAAAAAATTCTGCTTCAACAACTCAGGGGAGTCTGCATACCAATGAACACAGCACTCCCCCTTGACTCCGTGAGGACGCACAATGGTACCCACGTGGATATACGTTTTTTTAGCCATAACCGCCTGGCTTTTTCTAGCAAAGAGTAAACTTTTTCTGTCCGTCCAACAGTGCAACGAAAATGGTAATCAAGGTGCATTCTTCTACACTGCATGGAAAAAAACCACGCGCTACAAAGGAATAACATGCACCCTTTTGTGTACAAAAAGAACGTGGAAAACACTCTTCAAACGGAAAACACTACAGACATACACGTGCTCACGCAACTCCACAAAACACATACCAAGAACAGTTCAGAAACTGAGCCTGGGGTAAGTTATTCTAAAATCTCTAAAACAGTACGCTTTTTTGCCTTCGTTGCCGCAGCACCCAAGATAGTACGCATGGCACGTGCAGTACGTCCCTGTTTTCCAATGACTTTACCAATATCTTCTTTTGCAACTTTCAGTTCTAAAACAGAGGTTTGCTCTCCCTCAAGTTCTCGAACTTGTACACTGTCGGGATTATCGACTAAAGATTTGGCAATATACACAATAAGGTCCTTCATGTACACCTCCAAAAGGTGAGTTAGGAGGGCCCTCACACAGAGCATCAGCTCATATGCTTTTTAATAAGCGAGCGAACAGTATCCGTGGGCTCGGCCCCAAGCTCTAGCCACTTGTTTACTTTTTCTGCATCCAGTTTTACATCAGCGGGGTCTGTCATAGGATTATAGTATCCAAGGAATTCCAATGCACGACCGTCGCGTCGACTTTTGTCGTTGGCGGCAACTATACGGTAAAAGGGTTTCTTCTTACTACCCATGCGCGTGAGTCGAATTTTAACTGCCATCTTTTTTCTCCAATTGCGTTTTGTGTGTTTATACTATAGTTTTAGAATAAAAAAAGCAAGACTTTGTTCATCTCATTTCATTTTTGCATACAAAGACATTCTATCGAAAAAAGTCTATCTTTTTCCTTTGATATCAAGCGCTTACAACGCGAACTTTTGATTATACAAATTTTTTTTGTCAAAAGTGTTACAAAAATATTTCCTTTTCATGACTCATTTTTTTTTGCGGCGCTTAACTTTGGGGTCACGCTTCTTTTTTTTCTTGGTTGCACTGACACCTCGGGGCGCTTGCATCATACCTCCCATACCGGGCAATTGGGGAAGGCCGGCGCCCATACCACCCATGTCTGAGCCTAATCCACCTAATCCGGCGCCGCCGCCCATGGCAGAAAGCATGCGTGATATCTTTCCGCCACCTCGTTTCGCACCGCCTCCCATAAGTCCCTTCATCATTTGGCGCATCTGCTCAAACTGGCGCACAAGCTGGTTCACCTGCTGCACGCTCACGCCGGCACCCTTGGCGATACGTGCGCGTCGGCTGCCATTGAGTATATCGGGATTGCGTCTCTCGGCCATGGTCATGGAGTTAATGATGGCCTCAGTGCGTGCCAGTTCTTTTTCCGGCAAGGCATCACCCATTTCATTCAACTTATCACGCATACCGGAAAGACCCGGAATCATCTTCAAAATACTGTCGAGTGATCCCATTTTTTTAATTCTGCGCATTTGCGTGCGAAAATCTTCAAGGTCAAACTTGGCACTTTCCATTTTACGCGCCAAACTTTCCGCTTCTTTTTCGTCAATGGTGCTTTGTGCTTTTTCCACAAGGGTTAGCACATCACCCATGCCAAGAATGCGCCCGGCTATGCGGTCAGGATGAAAAACTTCCATGTCAGAAAGTTTTTCTCCGAGCCCCACGTACTTCACCGGCGCACCGGTGACAGATTTAATGGAAAGAGCCGCCCCGCCCCTGGCATCGCCGTCCATTTTCGTGAGAACAACACCCGTTATGCCAAGTTTTTCGTTAAAAGCTTCTGCCACCGTGACGGCATCTTGTCCTGTCATAGCATCGGCCACAAAAAGGATTTCTTGCGGATTTACCGCCGCCTTAATGGCCACAAGCTCTTGCATGAGCGTTTCATCCACATGCAAACGCCCCGCCGTGTCCAAAAGGAGAACGGTTGCACTGGCTTCGCGTGCTTCTTCAAGCGCATTTTTTGCTATATCAACGGGGTTCATGTCAATCGACGACGCATAACAAGGCATGTCGAGCTGCTTTGCAAGTGTCGTGAGCTGGTCAATGGCGGCAGGCCTATACACGTCAGCTGGCACAAGATAAGGGCGCATTTTATCTTTGCGCAAGATATTCGCGATTTTTCCAGACGACGTCGTCTTTCCGGAACCTTGCAGCCCCACCATCATAATGACGGCAGGTTGAGCACCTTGAAGATGAAGGGCTGTTGTTTGCCCGCCAAGCAAGTCCACAAGCTCGTCGTGCACGATTTTCACAACTTGCTGTGCAGGACTCACCCCCTTGATGACCTCTTGACCAAGGCATTTTTCTCGTACGCTATCAACAAAGTTTTTAACAACTTTGAAATTGACATCGGCTTCTAGAAGAGCCAAACGCACTTCACGCAAACCTTCTTGAATATTGTCTTCTGAAAGTTGGCCGCGTCCACTAAAATTGCGAAATACCGCAGAAAGTCTGTCGGAAAGGCTTTCGAACATGTCTACCTCATAAATAATTCTGGGAAACGATTCTGAAAGATACAATGTTAAATGTCAAGGAAAATTTAAGAAAACATGTACATGAATCACACGATTCTCATTTCATTTTTTTGTGGGGGAGGAAGGGGAAAACTTTTGCTAGCGCCAA
>CAYJPE010000235.1:0-4432 GCA_964371965.1 uncultured Desulfovibrionaceae bacterium | reverse complement strand
ATGGGGGGAGTTTGAGGGGGGAAGGGGATTCTTTTGGGTTTTGGCTAAAGATGCTCTTCCCCCCTCAAGAAAAATACTTAATCAGTGTTTCCTTATGTAAAACTATATACATATTCACAAGAAACGTGACTAGACAGGCTACACAAAAAATGTTAGCGGACGACGAAATACAGATAAGTACAGAAAAATTTATCTACAACAAAAATGACGCACCATAACCGAACTGAAAAGGTGGCGTGTCGACGCGGAGGCACAGCATGCTTTATTTTGAGTTTTTATTTCTTTTTTGCGTGTTATATTTAGGCAGTAGGTTCGGTGGTGTGGGGCTTGGTGCCCTTGCAGCCGTTGGCCTCATGGTAGAAGTGTTTATATTCCGCATGCCATTGGCAGAGCCGCCGGTGGCTGTTATGCTCATCATCCTTTCCGTTGTCACATGCGCCGCAGTGCTTGAAGCGGCGGGCGGTCTCAAATACATGCTTGGCATCGCAGAACGCATTTTACGCAATAATCCAAAGCGCATCACAATTCTAGGCCCTCTTACCACATACACCATAACACTGCTGCTGGGCACAGGACATGCCGTTTATTCCATCATGCCCATCATTTGCGATGTGGCACTCAAAAACAATATTCGCCCGGAGCGCCCCATGGCGGCGGCCTCTGTGGCCTCACAAGTGGGCATTTGCGCAAGCCCCATTTCTGCAGTCACTGTCTACTATCTCAGCGCACTGGCAAATATGCAGTCCAACATAACCCTTGTTGGCATCATGATGGTAACCATCCCTGCAACCCTTTCCGGCGTACTGCTCATGTCTCTTTATAGCCTCAAACGCGGAAAAGAGCTGCTCGACGACCCCACATACCAAGCGCGGCTCAAAGACCCCAAATGGCGCAAAGTGTTAGAAAGCAAAACTGCCACGGCGCTGAACGAAGAAGTGCCTGCTTCAGGCAAAACATCTGTCATGCTCTTCCTCCTTGCCTTGGTGAGTATCATCTTTGTGGCCATGGTACCCGCGGTGCGCACCATTGGCGAAAATGTCATTCCCATGGATAAAATTATCCAAATGATGATGCTGGCCTTCGCAGGCATCATCCTTGTTGTCACCAAAACGAGCACGCAAAAAATTCCTGAGGGTGTCGTCTTTAAATCAGGCATGGTCGCTACCATAGCTATTTTTGGCATCGCATGGATGAGCGATACTTTCTTCACCTATGCCATGCCCACATTCAAAGCATCTATCACGGCTATGGTAAGTGCGTATCCGTGGACATTTGCCTTGGCTCTAGCCATTGTTTCCATCGTGGTCAATTCGCAAGCTGCCACGGGACGCATCATGCTTCCTGTGGGTATGGGTCTTGGTTTGCCGCCGTCCGTCCTCATTGGCCTTATGCCAGCCACGTATGCGTACTTTTTTCTCCCTGTCTATCCTTCTGATGTAGCAACGTGCAATTTTGACTTGAGCGGCACCACAAAGGTTGGCAAATGGTATTTTAATCACAGCTTTATGATTCCCGGCCTTATTACCACCACGACAGCCTGCATTGTAGGCTATACATTGGCAGAAATACTGTTTTAAAACACACAACACCTTCTAACACTTTGTGAGGAACAAAACATGGGCACACGTGTAGAACACGATTTTCTTGGTGAATTGAATATCCCTAACGACGTTTATTATGGCATACAAACATTTCGAGCCTTGGAAAATTTTTATATTTCACATACGAAAATATCGAACATTCCAGAATTTATCGTTGCCTTTGCCTATGTCAAAAAAGCAGCGGCCATGGCAAACAAAGAATTTGGCCTTTTGCCCGACAATGTTTTTACAGCCATATGCGCCGCTTGCGACGAGCTCATTGACGGCAAACTTCATGACCAATTCCCCGTTGACTGCATTCAAGGCGGTGCCGGAACATCTGTCAATATGAATGCCAATGAAGTCATTGCAAACCGTGCACTTGAGCTCATGGGTCACAAAAAAGGGGAGTACGAGTATTGCCACCCAAACAATCATGTGAACTGCTCACAATCCACCAACGATGCCTACCCCACGGCACTGCATCTCGCCCTGCACGCCAATGTGATTCGACTCATTGGCGCTGTGCAATACTTACACGACGGCTTTGCAAAAAAAGGGGAGGAGTTCAATGATGTTGTAAAAATGGGAAGAACACAGTTACAAGATGCCGTGCCCATGACGTTGGGCATGGAGTTTACTGCCTATGCCACCACTCTAGAATTGGAAATGCGCCGCTTAAATTATGCCGCCCAAAAGCTCCTTAAAGTCAACATGGGCGCCACTGCCATTGGCACTGGTATTTGCTCGCCAAAAGGCTATGCGGCTTTGTGTGTGGAAAAACTCAAAGAAGTGAGCGGCCTTAACGTGGCGCTCTCGCCAAACCTTATTGAAGCTACATGGGACACCGGCGTCTATGTGCAAGTGTCTGCAGCCATAAAAAGTGCTGCTGTAAAAATATCAAAAATTTGTAATGACTTACGACTCCTTTCTTCTGGGCCACGTTGTGGCTTTAACGAAATTAACCTCCCCCAGCTCCAACCTGGATCGTCCATTATGCCTGGCAAAGTCAATCCTGTCATTCCGGAAGTGGTAAATCAGGTATGCTTTGACGTCATGGGAAAGGATATTACGGTCACATTTGCCTCTGAAGCCGGGCAACTGGAGTTGAATGTCATGGAACCCATCATTGCATTGACACTTTTCTCCGGCATAAACAGATTACGCCGCGCCATAAACACACTCCAAGACAAGTGCGTGAAGGGTATCACCGCCAACAAAGACGTGTGTCGTAGTCTCATGGAAAATAGCATAGGTATTGTGACGGCACTCAATCCACACATAGGCTATGAGGCATCGGCCTCTATTGCACGCGAAGCATTAGAGAAAAATGCCTCTGTATACGAGCTTGTGCTTGAACGCAAACTTTTGAGCAAGGCAGAACTTGACGATATTTTGTCACCGGAGAACATGTTACATCCGCGTGATATGTAAGAATTTTGGAGAAAAAAGTATGTGGCAGGGGTGACGAATAAAGGAAACACCCTGCCACACAACATATTATTGCAAATGCTTTTTTGCTACGGCACCTTCGCGCAACACGCGCACATGACCATTGGCAAGAACCTCCACAATGGTAGAAGGCAATGTGCCATAAGGTGCCTCCCCGTCCAAAAGAATCCCGTCCACATATTGCAAAAGTTTAGGATCAAGCACGTTCGCATCTGCCACAGGAGGAAAGCCGCTCCTATTGGCACTGCTGCACACAAGAGGCTCCTCTACAGCCGTGGCAAGGGCGGTCGCCACAGTGTGCGACGAAATACGCACGGCAACCTTGCCTGTGCCTGCACGCACAAGAGGCGGCACACATGATTTTGCCTTACATAACACCGTCAACGGTCCTGGCCAAAAACGCTCCATAAGCCTTTTTTCTGCTTGCGTCACATAGGCAAAATCATGTATATGCTCCATCTTAGCAGCAAGAAGTGGAAGAGGACGTGTCAGTGGTCGTGCTTTGGAGGCAAAAAGTCTTTGAAGTGTATGTCCATCGACGGAAAGCGCACAACCCACCGCAAAAAATGTTTCTGTGGGATAGATAATAATACCCCCTTGACATAAGTATCGAACGGCCTCATCAAAGGACAAGATCTTGCCTGAAAGGAATGATCCTACGGCTTCTGTATCCGGAACGCCTGTTTTATGCACTTGAGGAGTTGTCATGTCAAAACTTCCTTTACGTCTTGTGATGGTTGGGCAGATGAAAACAGCCCACTGGAAGGAGGCTGCCGCCCATTATATGAAACGCTTACACCACTGGCGTAACATAGATATAGCTATTGTCAAGGACGGCGGAGCCGCTTTGCCCCTCAAAATGCGCATGGCAGCAGAGGCACAAGGCATATTACGCGCACTTAAACCTCACGAATATATCATTTGTCTTGACGAGCGTGGAAAAAGCATGAGCTCTCAAGAATTTTCTAAATTTTTTCAAGACATCTCCCAGAGAGGCACTCCGTGCTTTGTTGTGGGCGGTGCGTATGGCCTCGACGAGTCAGTGCGTACGCGCAGTCAATACCTTCTCGCCCTTGGCTCCATGACGCTCCCTCATGAACTCGCCCGCGTTGTCCTTTTGGAGCAACTCTACCGCGCAGAGGCCATAGTACGGCGTATCCCATATCATCATTAACAGGCTTGTTGAAAAAAACACCGTCTGCGGCGTCAGCGATAAAAATCCAAACATCTTATGTCTGCCCAATACGCGTTGCTCTTGATATCCGTAACACTCGTTCCTCGTGTAACGGCTACGCCTTCGGCGCCCTTTGGGAATGTGTGTTTTTTGAAAAGCACGTGGGGGGAAACTTTTTTTGGGAAAAAAAAGTTCCCCCCCACACCCCCCTTCAAAAAAACCAATA
>CAYJPE010000234.1:0-4438 GCA_964371965.1 uncultured Desulfovibrionaceae bacterium | reverse complement strand
AGTCGTAGCCTTGAGGCTAAACACGTCTGGAGGGCCCTGAAGGCTGACTTCGTCCACTTTAAAAGCGCCGCAAAAAAGTGTGACATTTTCTCCTTCAGCAAACCAGTCAGTGCATTCAATGAGTGCTGTAACATCCATGCCTTTTTCGGGCTGCCAGTCACGAATCCATTTCTTGTCGCGGTCTTGCAGCGTGAGTTGCACTTCGTCTGCCTTACCTGAAATATTGTCTGTGTAAGAAAAGGTAAGCAGCGTCGGAGATATCCAATCGGTGGCATCGTGTCCTCCTATGGTAACTTTTGGGTAGGCGCGTCGCGCTTTTTGTGTGTCGTTCGTCATGGTTTTTGCCCTTGGCTTTCCCTTTTACTGTGTCCGCCACGGCGGCAGTGTCGCGCTTTTTTGGGTTGGCATGTTGATGTCCGGTACCGTCAGTGTAACGCCGGCGGGAAATATGAGCACGTCCATGTGTTCGGGGTTCGCTTGCATGAGGTGGTGAGCAAGCAATTCAGGGCGTAAGGATTGCGGCCAGAGCTTTACGGCAATGGCATCCCACGCGTCGCCTTGGGTGGTTGTGTATCGTGTTATATTCATATGCTTTGTTCCACTCGACTTAGCAATGCGTTCCAAAAGTGCCAGATACAAGGAAGAACAAAAAGGCAGGGCGCGCAGTGTATGCAGACATACATAAGCGGTCTGCCTTTTTGATTCTGACGCCGTAGATGGTGCTTTTGGGGCGCATTGCTAGCTGCCATACGCCAGCCTCACTTGGTCATTGACAATTTCAGAAATGACGTTTTCAAGGCGGCTTTTATTGTGCTCAAGCGCATTAAAAACGCCTTTTGCAAGGTCGCCGTCCGTGACACCGTTGATGGCAATGTGCATGTCAAAACTCATACTTGAGCCCATGCCTGCGGCCATATCCCCCATACCGCTCACGCTAAAATCACCGGCGGCAGGCAAAGTAGGTCTTTCCATACCGCCTGCACTTGAGTCCACAACAAGCGGTGTGGGCGCAATGGCAGCGGCAGCGTTTGTGGGAGCCAAGGCTTTTTGCGCTTCTGCCGTTGCAGGCATATAGCTCGCCGCGTCAAAAGTAGGTACAACGGCAGCACCTTGTGCTCTCCCTTTTTCCTCAAGGGCATTGGCAAGTTTTTGTGTGTCGGGCGCGTTTTCGTCGTCTTCGTCAAGAATGCCCACCCATTGTCCAAGCTCTTTAATGGGCGCCACAACGTCATCCCACATGTCCATAATGCCCTCACCAAGCGTAGCGATGAGCCGGACGCCGGCATCGTATAAAGACATTCCGCTAAAAAGATCTGTGATAAATTGAAACACGCCGGAAAAGACAGCACCTACGACGTTCATGATGGGCACGACAGATTTAAATTGATCCCACATCTTACCGATGGCACCCGTAAGAGAGCCCGTTTGCATGTAGCAATACGTAAACCACGAGGCCAAGGCCGCTACTCCCGCAATAACAAGCCCAATGGGATTTGCGTTGAGTGCGATGTTCAAAAGCCACTGCGCGGCTGTGACGATTTTTGTCTTTGCTGCAAGCCACAAAGAGCTTGTGCCTAACCAGTTCATGGCAAGTGTTGTTGCGGTAATGAGTGAGCGCACGCCGGAAAAAGCAAATTTAAAAGCGATGACGCCGGCGCTTAGAGCTGTGAGGCCTGTAACGCCAAGGGCAAGGCCGGAGCTTAAGCGTGGGAATGTCTCAATGAAGCCTGTCACGGCATTGGTCGTCGTCGTAAGTGCGCCGGCAATGTCTTTCAAGATAGGCGCAAAGGCTTCACCAAAGGCTATCATACTGCCTTCCCACGCAGAGTCCAGTGAGCGCAGCGCACCGCCAGTACCGGACTCCATACGTTCTGCCACTTGCCGTGCCGTGCCCTCTTGGCTTGCCAGCAAGTTTTTGTTGTATCTGTCGTACAGTTTGTTTCGGAATTGTAGCTTGTATTCAAGAAGCTCTGCTTCCGTTGCCCCTTGTTCGCGCATATTTTTAAGCTGCGCGACCATGTACGCTTCATCGCGCTTCATGGCGTCCAAAACGGCAAGGCCGCCGGAAAGGGCAGGTTTGCCAAAAATATCTGTTGCTGCTTGGAGGCGTTCTTGTTCTGTCAAATTGTCCATTTTCATGGAGAGCTCTGTCAGAATATCCATCCAGTCACGCAAGTTGCCTTGTTCGTCGGCAACGGATATGCCCAGCTTTTTCATTTGTTCCGCCACAGCGATGGTCGAGGGATCTTTCATTATCTCTTGCATCTGCTCCGCAGTAAGCCCCATGTCTTTCATGTGCTTCTGGGCATTTTTTGCGGGGGCCACGAGGCGCGTAAACATGGAGCGCATGGCTGTACCCGCCATACTCCCCTGTATACCGGCATCACCCATGACACCGGCAATGGCGGCGGCAAATTCAATGTTCGCACCGGCGGCTTTGGCAACAGGTGCCACGTATTTGAGCGTTTCGCCAAGTGATTCAATGGTGGTGTTGGAGCTCGTAAAGGTTTTTGTGAGTACGTCACCCACACGCGCGGCCTGATCAGCGGCAAGGCCAAAGCCCGTGAGTGCGTTTGAGACAATGTCCGACGTTGTGCCAAGGTCTGCGCCGGCAGCGGCGGACACGTTGAGTACGCCACCGATGGCGGCAATCTGTTGTCGCGCATTAAAGCCGGCCATGGCGAGGTATTGCATGCCCTCACCCACTTGGCTTGCTGTAAAGCGCGTTGTCCTGCCAAGCTCTTTGGCTCTTTCCGTGAGGTCTGCAAGTTGCTCATGTGTGGCATTAGATACAGCAGCTACACGCAGCATTTGATCCTCAAAGCGTACTGATGTCATAATGGGCATGGCCAAACTTGCGCCGGCGGCCGCCACACCCATGGCTTGCCCCACCATGTCTTGGCGATTGTTACGCTCGCTTTCAAGCGTGTTGAGCCTTTGCATACGACGTTGCGTCGTGGCCAATTCGGCATTGAGTCGGCGCTGGTTTTCTGCCCAGTCACGGGCGGCGCCGCTGTGTTCCGAAACGACTGCCCGTGATGAGCGGTATTGATTACTCACGCGCTCAAGCTGGCGACGCAGAGCTTTTGCGGCATCCGTCGTTCTGTCCATGCCCTTGAGCTGCGCGGCAAGTTCGTCACGTTGACCACGCAAGTCAAGAGCCCGACCAAGCTGGCGGCTTTGGCGTGTGAGGTCGCCAAAGGCTGTGCCCGTTGTGCGGATTTTATCGTGCAAAGACGAGAATGATCGTGCCACATTTGACGCGAGCTTTGCGCCTATCTCAAATGCAATACCAAAATTCTTTGCCATAGCCTCACCTCAAGTCTTTTTCTATTTTCGCAGCCACGTTTAGCCACTCGTGGGCTTCGTGCACGCACATATCCACAACTTCACTCAAAGGCATTTTTGCAAAACGCACCAAGAGCAAAGCCGTGTATCGCGCGTTATTTTGTGTCAACATTTCGAAATCGAAGCAACTGCTTTTGGATGAGCTCAAAGTCCTCTGCGTCCAGCTCTGCCATGTCTTCCACGTTAAGGCCGCACAAGTCTGCGGTGAGGCCGACAGACTCTTGAAAAGACATTGTCTCACGCACATTGTGTTTGATCATGTCCTTTATTTTTGGGCGACGGATGGTGACATCTTGTAACAGGCTGTCCGAAAGCTGGACGGGAAACTGTAATTTTATTGTGGCTGTTTGTTCTTTCATGGTATTCTCCTTTAATTCATTCCTAAGTTATTTCTGATCGCCGCCATCTTATCCTCACCAAGAACACTGGAAATGGCGTTAAACTTGTCCACTTCTACAAGGTCACGCCCGCCTTGGCTGATTTTGACGTAAATGACTTCCAATTCTGTTTCTGAGTCCATTTTTTTCGCCGGTTCAAAGCTGCCAATGCCGACGCTTTTCGGTGTAGCCCGCATGAGTACCTTTATACCCTCGTCAATGTACTTGCCCGTGCCCGAGTCATAGCTTTGGATATTGCCGCGCACATCAAGGTGATGGGCTTCCATGCTCAAGAGACGGATGGCGTCTTCTGTCGTCGTGTTCCATTTCAGCTTCACAGACATTGACGCAAAGTGCCCTTGCACGGGCGTGTTGACTTCACCGGCAATACCAAGGCCGCTGATACTTTCCGTCATGTACTCAAAGCTTGGCAACTCCACAGACGCGACACCCAAGAGCCCGATGCCATCTTTATAAATGCGGGCATTTGTGAGGATTGACGGTATAATATTCGTTGTGGGGAGGTTTGACATTTTTATGTCTCCTTATGCGCTGACGCCGAACAATGTTTGCAAGTATGTCGGGTCGTATTCTGTTAAGAATGTAATTTCATTGGCAGCCGATGGCGGCGTAAAATACACGTGAAAGCGCACGATCCCGCCCATGATATCCGTCGTGGGATTGTCCACCATTTCAAAAGTAACGCGACCACC
>CAYJPE010000233.1:0-4463 GCA_964371965.1 uncultured Desulfovibrionaceae bacterium | reverse complement strand
CCCTCTGATGCCTGAATTGTTCGGCAGATTTTGAGGGAATATCTTTGAACCTTTTATTCGCTTAACAGGGACTCCATTTTTCTGTTGCAGGATCACTCTTGCGAGAGCTGAAGCAAACAGCAGTCAAAGCACGGAGCAAGCGCGTATAACCCAATTGCAAATGGAACTGACACAACTTCAAGCGCAATTGGCGGACTTAGAAACGGCGGCGGCTGAGAAAGGAACAACAGAAGGTTAGCATTATTGTTATACATTATGCAAAAAATAAGGTGCATATGTGGTCGGTAGTATTTTCCCTTGTATGACCCCATCAACCGACCTTTCAAATATAAGGAGCACTCCATGCCTATTTCCACTCTCTCTTCAAGCCAATCTGCCTATGCAACTGCTTATTACCAAAGCAATAAAAGTGATGTGGGCGCAAAAATATCAGTGCAAAGTTCTCCAAATGAGGCGCAAAGTACTTCAAAGAAACTCTATGATGCCACGCAAAACAATGCGCATCAAACCTATGAAGTCAAAAATGGGTATGCCTATGTTCCTGACAGATACATCTTGGAAAACACTATAGACACTATCAAGAACGCAGAAGCTATCACAGAAATCACAGAGTTGGTAAAGTTTATCAAAGGTGGGAAAGAGATGTTTACATTGCCCACTGCCTATTCGCAAAGCTTCAGCACTGGCAGCGGTTCAGACTTTAACATTACAAAACATAATAATGCCGATGAGGCAGACCAGCTTTACCACAGCTACAGTATGACACGGACAGGAAACGACGGCGCATCATTCCATATTGACCTTCCGGAAGATGCTCGCATGGTAGAAAATACCGATGGTTCCCTTTCCGTTTATGTCGCTACATCTAATACAACCAAGCATTATGCCCTTGATGGTACTGTCACCGAAACCGATGTGGCTCTATTAGCGTGTTTTCTCTAAATGTGTATTTTTAAAAGCATGTGGGGGAAACTTTTTTTAAAAAAAAGCTTTTCCCCCACGCTCACTTCAAAAAAACCAATAAGTTTAAGTATATGCCAAAGTTTTTTGCTTGGCAAAGAAGGAAATATTATGCGGTGCATGGCAACATGTATAGAATGCAATCAGAGCGTTTAGAGTAGACAAGGCACTAGTGATCCGCCGCGCAGGCGGCTGAGGCGCTGTCGCCAAAGAGCGATTTTTTGTGTTATTTCAAGGAAGACGCACTTGCTTTGAGGGAATATACTCTTTATGATAGTTAACCGAAAAAGCAAGTAAAGACTGACGCAGAGTTCGCTTCGATAAGGGCAAAAGGACGCATTTGACGACAGCGCCCAGAAACAGCCCCTAACACATCCTTGAAGAGGTATTCATGTCGTATCCCCACTGCATGCAAGAATCTTTAGCACAGCTTGACGCCACACGAGAGCAGCGCTTGCATCGTCTGCATCCTGAGCTGACTTTTGACGTCAAGGCAGCTCTCTTGCAAAAATTCCACCCCGATTTTAATCCTGATGTGAAGCGTCCTCTACGTGTGGGTTGTCAAAGTGGTGTATATGTGGCGCAAGAAGTGGCAAACCTTTTAGAATCGCCTGCGCGTATTATGCAGTGCGCACAGGCAAAACAGCTGCAAGTGAGCAAAGCTCATTTCACCACCGATGTTTTGATTATAGGCAGTGGCGGTGCTGGCTTAGCGGCGGCGCTGTGGCTTAAAAAAAATACTAACGTTCATGTTCTGATCAGCACCAAGCTGCGCACATTGGATTCTAACACGGTCATGGCTGAAGGAGGTATCTCTGCTGCAACTGCTGCCCATGATAATGCGGCCATACACTTTGTAGACACCATGGTGGGAGGACGTTTTCACAATGTTCCCGAGCTTGTGCAGACCATGGTCACTCAAGGCCCCATTATTATTGATTGGTTAGCGGATCTTGGGGTACACTTTGATACACAGAGAGATGGAGAATTTTTTACACATCGTCCTGGTGGGCATTCACGCATGCGCTCTCATTCCATTCAAGATATTACGGGTCTTGAAATAATGCGCTGTTTATATGATGAAGTGCGGTATTATGGCTTAGATATTAAAGAATTTTGCCCCGTTGTGGAACTTATTTTAGATGACACAGGCGCGTGTGTTGGGGCGGTTCTACAAAATTTGGATACGAAGCAGTATTATGTAGTGCATGCCAAGGCTACTATCATGGCCAGCGGCGGCATGGGACGTTTGCATCCTTTACGCTTTCCAACTTCGAATTTTTATGGTGCCACCGCCGACGGTTTGGTGGTGGGATATAGAGCCGGTGCACAGCTTTTGCATATGGACTCCATACAATATCATCCCACGGGCACCGTCTGGCCTCATCATCTTTTGGGTTTACTTATCTCCGAGGCCGTGCGCGCTCAAGGGGCACAGCTTATCAATGCTCAAGGGGAAATGTTCATAGGCAATCTTGAAACGCGAGATGCCTTAGCTGCCGCGATTATTCAAGAAAGCTTTGGTCACGGCAAACATGTACTCACGCCTACGAACAATAGGGGAGTGTGGCTGGATACTGTGCTCATTGACAAGCTGCATGGAGTGGGTACTTTTCAACGTCGCTTTAGCAGCATTTATCATCGTTTTATGGCTTGTGGTATTAATCCCTCGCAAGAGCCAATTTTAATTTATCCAACGCAACACTATCAAAACGGCGGCCTTGCCATTGATAGTAGAGCGCGTACTACGGTGCCATACCTGTACGCCGCAGGGGAAGTAAGCGGTGGTGTGCATGGAAAAAATCGCCTTGGTGGCAATGCCCTTTTGGATATTTTTGTTTACGGACATATAGCTGCACAACAAGCAGCTGAAGACATTCTAACGCGTAAGCTCAATGACAGTGCCACATATGGCTTGCAGCACGTGTATCGGTATGAAGAAGAACTGCATGCATGCAATATGACACAAGAAAGTTTTGCCCCCATGTTGTTCCCTGAATATCGTTTTAAAAAAGCATTTACCCTGTAGAGAGCTCTGCACAAGCCATTGCGTTAGGTGCTGCCGTCGCATTGCAATTTTTTGTGTTATATCAACAACCTGTTGAAAACTCAATTCCCAGCAGTCCGTTCAAAAAGTGCCAGATGTAAGGAAGCGCTTGTACTGTGCGGGGCACAGTGAAAAAATTCACGCATCGCAGACCGACCCAAAGGGCGCCGAAGGCGTAGCCGTTACACGAGGAACGAATGTTACGGATATCAAGAGCAGCGCGTATTGGGTATACACAAGATGTTTGGATTTTTATCCCCCTATCCGAAGGGGACGCAGCAAATGGGGCTTTTTCAACGGATTGTCAAGCCCATTGAAACAAAGTCGAGCGTGCTTTGAAGGCATATACTCTTATGGTATTTGACTGAAAAGCAAGCGAAATTTGACGCAGTGCCCGCTTCGATAAGGGCGAAAAGGCGCCTATGACGACAGCGCCTATGACGCCATACATATATACTGTATTGCTCGAGGAGAAAAATATGCCTTCCACGTCACAGTCCACACATACCATATATATTTTGGGTAATGCCTATACGGTGCCGGCAGGCTTTACCATTATGACGAGCATGGAGTACGCAGGGTTTACGTTGACACGTGGTTGTGGCTGTAGGGGGGGGATTTGTGGCGCGTGTGCCGTAGTGTATCGCGTTGGCAATGAAGCATGGCAGGTGGGGCTTGCTTGCCAGACCTTAACCCACGATCATATGGTGTTCATGTTTTTGCCCTATGTGCAGGGACAAGAGGGGCTTTATAATGCACATACGACTCCTTGCACCTTGCAAGCCGTTGAAGCGGTATTTCCCGCACTTGCACGCTGTAGCAATTGCAATACGTGTGGTAAGTCCTGTGCTTTAGGGTTACATGTCTTGGGGTATGTGCGTGCTCTTCGTAAGGGCGACTTTGAGAAAGTGCGTACCTTGTCTTTAGAGTGTATACAATGTGGTATGTGTGCAGTACGCTGCCCGCAAGGCCTTACACCTTTTGCCATGGCACTTATGGTGCGTCGCGTGTTGAGCAAAAGTCAGTACAACCCCACACCTGATTTTTTAACCAGCCTCACTCAATCCCACAATAATCATTGGCAAGCGGACATAGAAAGGTATAAAAGCCTTTCTCATAAGGATTTATTAAAAGTGTATCAGGATTTTCAAGCGAGCAAAGGGGGCAGTGGGGTTAAAAACGGCACGTGATTCTCATTTCGTGTATTTTTTGTGATGAGAAGGGGGCGTGGGGGAGGGGGAGAACGCTTTCTTCAAAAAAGCTTGCCCCTCCCTCATGCAAAAAAATAAATAAGCGTTTCCTAGAGTTTACGAGTCCACCAAGGGTCGCGCAAGCTCCGCACCGAGGTGCAATGCCTTTTCGTTATTGGCATGGAATGCCGATGGGAATTTGTCTTTAAGGACTTTTTCCAAAGAATCAAGCGATACCACCTTTGTGAGTACTGCCAGCGCCCCAA
>CAYJPE010000232.1:0-4507 GCA_964371965.1 uncultured Desulfovibrionaceae bacterium | reverse complement strand
ACTGAGATAGGAGAAGTTCTTTTTCGCAATTATTTTATAGTAAATTTTATATATACTTTTATTTAATCAGTGCTTCCTTAGGCTTTTTCAACAGATTGATAAGAGTATATTCTTGCAAAACACTCTTTTCTTCCTTGATAAAACACAAAAATTTGCCATTTGGCGACGATAAAGCCCGCAATAATGACTCTAGTGCCTTGTTTACTCTAAAAGCTCTGATTGCACTCTCTACATGTTGCCATGCGCCACACAATACTTCCTTCTTTCCCAAGTCAAAAAACTTCGGCATATATACGAACCTATTGTTTTTTTTTGAAGGGATCGACCGAATGGCGCCGCAGGCGTGACCGTAGCCGAGAGACGAGGCGTACGGGCATCGAGAGCAGCGATGGTGTGGGGGGAAAGCTTTTTTTCCCAAAAAAAGTTTCACCCCACATGCTTTTCAAAAACATACATTGAGACAAAACACGCTACGAGCATTCCTTCATCGCCAAAGAACGTTGTGTACAGCACATCGTATGCTTGGAATGGCGACGGGCATTGTTCTCGTTCAGTCATGCGCACGATGCCATATATGCACGCACAATACAAGTGTTTTGCGACGCAAAATTTTGCAAAGAAATGTTTTCGGAACACGAATATGGTCAATATATATGAAGAAATGAAAAACTTGCATGTAAAAACACTTTGCGATATAATCCAAGCGCATATTTTACATACGGAGTTTTTTTATGGCGAGCATGGCTCTTCTTTTTTCCGGTCAAGGCGCGCAAGTGTCGGGCATGGGGCGCGACCTTGCAGACAGTTCCTCTGCTTCATTCAATACAGACGCTCTTGATTTATGGAAAAAGGCCGAAAATATCAGCGGTCTGCCCTTGCGCGAAATGTATTGGGATGGCGATGAAGCCGTTATGTCCGATACCCGCGCTTTGCAACCGGCACTCACTGTGGTCAATATGGCTCTGTGGCAAGCATTGGCGCCGCGCTGCCACCCACATGCTGTGGCGGGACACAGCCTTGGCGAGTATGCCGCCCTTGCCGCCGCACGTGTGTTGGATATTGAAAGCACATTGCAACTTGTTAGCCTACGCGGTCGCCTGATGGCAGAGGCCGATCCACACGGCAAGGGCGCCATGGCTGCTGTCCTCAAGCTCAATCAAGAAACAGTACAGGCACTTGTAGAACAAAGCATACAAAGCACGGACGAAACACTGCGCATTGCAAACTACAATACCCCCACGCAATATGTCATAAGTGGGACGCAAGCAGCCGTGGCGCATGTGCTTGAAAGCGTCAAGTCGCACAAGGGACGAGCCATAGCGCTGAAAGTGAGCGGTGCTTTTCACAGCCCTCTCATGACAGAAGCGGCAACGGAATTGGCACCACAAATTGAAAAAGCGCATTTTTCTGATCCGCGTTTTCCCCTGTATTGCAATATACACGGCAAGGCTGTGCGTGACGGCGAGTCGTTGCGCACGTGTATGGTGGCACAAATGACTGCTTCCGTCCAATGGATTGAAAGCATGCAGCATATGTGGGCAGAAGGTATACGCCGCTTTGTCGAAATAGGCCCCAAGGCAGTGCTTGCAAAAATGGTGGCTCCCTGCCTTACGAATATGGATACCGAACAACTGACTTCTACCACTGTGAGCACGGCGGAACAGGCCGCTACTTTTGTATAACACAATAATTTTATAGATTTTTTGAGGGTATAATGCAGGCGAAGCAGATTTTGCGCACAGCGCTTCAGGAGATTGTGGCACAGATGGCTTTCACATGGCCGGATAAGGTGACCATTGAGCCACCAAGACAGGGCAAGCACAGCGGTGACTTTGCCGTAAATATTGCTCTGGTGCTCAGTAATCAGGCAAAAAAAAATCCACGCCTTGTGGCGGAAGATATTTCTGACGCATTACGACAAAGATCTGACCTTGCCATTGCACATGTGGATATAGCAGGACCGGGCTTTCTGAATATCACATTGAGCACCGACTTTTGGCATAGCGTCTTCTTGCACATAGAAAAAGAAGGGACACATTTTGGGCGCTCGGATTTTGGGCAGGGCAAGAGAGTGCAAGTGGAATTTGTTTCTGCCAATCCCACGGGGCCTTTACATGTGGGGCATGGGCGCGGCGCCGCTGTTGGCGACAGTATTGCACGGATTTTGCGCTGTGCAGGGCATGATGTACAAACAGAATACTACATAAACGATGCAGGAAGACAGATGCGTCTGCTTGGCTACAGCGTGTGGTTGCGTGCTAAGGAACTGTGTGCCCCGCCAGTCACCTTTCCCGAAGAATATTACAAAGGTGACTATATTGTCGATATAGCCAAAGAAATGTTGGAAAAGAATCTGATATCAAAAGATATGTGCCTAACGGACGTACCCGATGATGTTGCGCAAGATATATGCTACGAATACGGCATGCAGGCTATTTTAGACGGTATCAAGGCCGATTTACATCATTTTCGTGTGCAGCACGATGTGTGGTTTTCAGAAAAATCCCTCGTGGAACATGGAGCCATTGCGCGTGCCTTTGCGCGTTTGCAAGAAGCGGGGCTTTCTTTTGAAAAGGATGGTGCCTTGTGGTTTCATACCACAGCTCAAGGAGACGATAAGGATCGCGTTTTACAAAAATCCGACGGCTCTTTGACGTATTTTGCGTCAGATATTGCGTATCATCACGACAAGTATCAACGTGGATTTGACAGGCTCATTGACGTGTGGGGTGCAGATCATCATGGCTATATTGCGCGTATGCGTGCCGCCATTCACGCTTTGGGACGTCAGCAAGATGAATTTGACGTGGTGCTCATTCAGCTGGTCAACCTTTTGGAAAATGGCGAAAATGTCAGCATGTCCACCCGTGCCGGCACCTTTGAAACCCTTGCCGACCTTATGCAGGAAGTGGGTGTGGATGCGACGCGCTTTATGTTTGCTTCGCGCAAGAGTGACAGCCCGCTCGACTTTGATTTGGAACTTGTGAAGCAGCGCAGTATGGAAAACCCTGTGTACTATGTCCAATATGCCCATGCACGCCTGTGTGCCCTTGTAAGGCGGGCGGCTGAGCGGGGGATTGAGCCTTCAGAAACGAGTACCCTTGAAGATATATCTTGTATCAATCATGAAGATGACATGGCACTGCTGCGCATGGCTGCACGTTTTCCGGAAGTGGTGGCCAATGCTGCGGAACATCTTTCAGCGCACATCATCAGTAATTATTTGTCGGACTTTGCGGGCATGCTGCACAGCTATTATGCAAAAAATACTATTATTCAAGATGACAATAGGATGTTGACAGAAGCGAGACTACGCCTTTTGCGCGCCATTCGCCATGTTTTTGCCAATGGGTTGGAACTTTTGGGAGTAAGTGCGCCTGATATGATGTAATCCCTTGAAGAAAAACTGACTTCACGCCTTTTGAATCAAAAATAGCCTTGTTGTTTGTGTACAGAGGAAACTATGCCAGAAAAAAATACCTATGGGTCTTCTTCTAAAAATGTCCGTACACGTCCTCATTCCACGGGCAGTGTGCCGCCGCGAGTTGTTTCAAAAAACGTGCGTAAAGATACGGAAAAGGACGACGACAAAGATAAAAAAGATACTGCCAAGGACGGTAAGGACGAGAAAAGCACCGCCAAAAAAACCGAGTATAGGAAAGACACTAAGAAAAAAAGTGACGACAAAAAGTCTGACGACAAAAAACCAGACGACAAAAAAGCCGATGACAACAAACCAGGCGACAAGCCTGCTGACGACAAAAAAGACGGTGACACCCCAAAACCTGCCAAAAAAGCCTTTACCGTTAACATAGGCTTTTCCACCGTCCTCACCACTTGTATCGTGCTCGCTTGTTGCATACTGGTGGCCTTTGTCATGGGAGTCATGGTAGGACGTGGCGACAATATCGAGCAAGAAATGGCGCCCTTGGCAGACTTTTTGCCCAATGATTCCCTCAATGCTCGCGAACAAGCAGCCTACGCCGGCAGCACAGCCGCAAACTCAGGTGTTATTTATCCGGAAGACTTGCGCTATGCCGTCTCTCTGAAGGCACGCCCAGATGCAACACTCCCTGCAAGCATACCTGAGCAAACCGCAGCACCGCAGCCTGCCACACCGGTACCGCCTCCTGCAATACCAGCTCCAGAAACCCCGACTCCGGCAGTTGTCGAAGCAGAATTGCCAGCCTCACCAGCACCCACCATTTTTGATTTCATCTTTCAGGTAGCCACGTTTAAAGATGAAGCCCCCGTAGACAGGCTTCGCGCTACGCTAGAAGGAAAAAGCCTGCGTACACGCATGGAAAAAAAAGGCAAACTCTATATGGTCATGGTGCAAATGCGTGGTACCGTCGAACAAGCCGCCGCCCTCAGGCAAATGATGATTGACATGAAACTTGGCCCGCCATTACAGCGTAGTAAAAAGGCTGTGGAATAAAGGAAACACTGGTTAATTAATTTTTTTTTGAGGGGGGAAGGGGATCTTTTGCCAAAACCAAAAAGATTC
>CAYJPE010000231.1:0-4556 GCA_964371965.1 uncultured Desulfovibrionaceae bacterium | reverse complement strand
CGCATGGCAATGGGGGCGGTATTGGCAAAAAGACGCGCCACTTCTTGGTCGCAACCCCAGTCGGAGCCTTTTACCGTGTCGGAAAAGTGGACGTCGGTGGAATCGCCCTGACTCATGGCAGAGTTGGCAAGAGCCGCCTGCATACCGCCCATGGCAGCCGACGAGTGGGAACGCTTGGGCGGCACCACGGAAAGACAGATTACTTCAAAGCCTGCCGATGCGGCTTCCACAGCCACACGTTCGCCAGCAAGGCCAGCCCCCATGCACAAAAGATCGGTTTGAAAAGTTCGCATGTGCTCTCCTCGTGACTTACACTATACTGATGAAGTGAAAACGGATGGTGATCAAAATACCAAGCGCTATGTACGCGCCAATAAGGTACCATGTACGCTTCACCCACACGCTACGATTGGCTTGCGTAACGTAGCCATATTTGACGCCAACGCGGAAAAGGCCAATACCCAAGTGCATGCCCACGCAGACAAGCAAAATGATGTAAAAACACGACCAGCCGCTTTGTTCACGCAAGGCCGATGTGGCCGCCGTAATGGGTAAAGAGTCAAGTATAACATACACATGCACACTTACCATCACAAGCACAACGATGGCTGTAAGCACTTGTACAAGCCACAACCATGTGTCGCAATGCTTCATTTGTTTGGCATGGCGGAAGAACACAGGCAAGGTGCCCACCTGAAAGGGCATTTTGCGTGCAGCAATGCAAAAGTGTACGATCATTATCAAAAGGATAATGGGGCCGCCCACTTGTGCCAGATAGAGCTCTTCCAAGAGCCAACCAAAGCTGTCCATAAGACCCGGGCTAATGAGTACCGTGCTTAAAAAAAGCACATGCATCAAGGTGAATAAAGCCAACACAACACCCGAAATGGCCTGAACAAAATCCATACGTCCAGGCAAGGGGCTTTTTGACATACAGCCCACAGAAACAGTCCCGTCCATACACGCTCCTTCGGTTTATACACCAGCCAACACCTCATACTCAATTGCACCGGCAGGTGGACACGCGACAGTTAGTGCGTCCGCAAGGCAGTATGATGGAGAAAATAGGCGTGGTGCTTTTGTTTTTTCAGCATTGTCTTGAAAGCGATGTCGTATACATGCTTTCGCAGGTTTTGCATGCCCTGTTGGCCAAACAACATGCAGGCAGTTTTCAAAATAAGCGTAAATCCCCAATATTATAGAAGAGGAAAAAGCTTTTGCTCCACAAACACGACCTCGTATTTCACGAGACACAATAAAACATATGGATTGTAGCCGTTTTTACGCTTTTATGTCAAATATAAGAATGCTTTCCAAGAAGTTTGACATTCCATTCACAAGGGCATATAATTGCTTGATATTGTGAGTTTTTTTAAGATAATTACAGGGTGTGGGGTCTTTTTTGAAAGATTTTTTGGTAAAAAAAATTCAAAAATAAATGTATAAAGACATGTGTTGTGCTCTCCTTTGCCTTGTTATGCCCTCAGTTATATCCATATGCCCTGTCAAAAAAATGTTGGTGCATTTTTTGCAATATCATAAAAAATACTCACCTCATCAAGGCAAGGCGTTGAAAAGTCTTTTTTAAGATTTTTATTATTTATAAAATTCAATAATTTACTCATTCAAAGCGTAGACGCACCCCATGTATTTAACACGTTGATAAGGAGAAATCGTCATGTTTTCGACAATGCAATGCACCAAAGTCTTTGTCCTCGCCTGTGTTCTGGCTTTTTTTGGACAAGTGTGTACATACATTACCCCTGCGTATGCAGTGCGCATTAAGGATATTGCCACCTTTTCCGGTGTGCGCGACAATCAACTCATAGGCTACGGCCTTGTGGTGGGCTTGAGCGGTACGGGTGACAAAACAGGCTCCGTGTTTACCACATCTTCCGTGGCAAATATGATGGATCGCATGGGTGTGGGTGTTGACCCCACCAAGTTAAAAATCAAAAACGTGGCTTCGGTTATGGTGACGGCACGTATGCCCATTTCCGCAAAGCCCGGCACACGTCTTGATGTGACCATTTCTTCTGTGGGCGATGCCACGTCCCTTCTTGGCGGTGTGCTTTTGCAAACATCGCTCAAGGGTGTGGACGGCAAAACGTATATGCTGGCGCAAGGTTCGTTGACGGTAGGTGGCTTTTCCGCGGGCGGTGCGGCGGCAAGTACCCAAAAAAACATAACCACGGTGGGCATTATTCCCGGCGGCGGCATAGTTGAGCGCGGCATTCCCTTTCAATTTAATGACCAAGAAAATTTGACACTCAACTTACGCACAGCCGACTTCACCACAAGTCAGCGCATTGCCGAAAGTGTGAATGCGGCCATGGGCGGCCCTTTTTCGCGAGCCATTGACGCATCTTCCGTCTCTGTGCAAATTCCGCCCCAATACAGAAATAACATGGTGCCGCTCATGGCTTCCATTGAGAACATTGAAGTGTCTCCCGATGCGCCTGCCAAGGTGGTGGTAGACGAAAAAACGGGTACCGTGGTGCTTGGGCGTAATGTGCGTATTTCGCAAACGGCGGTGGCTCATGGCAACCTGCAAATAACGGTGCAAGAAACGGAACAAGTTTCCCAGCCCGGCCCCTTTTCCGGCGGGCAAACCGTTGTGACACCTGAGACCGAGGTTAATGTGCGCGAAGAGCAGCGCCACCTTATGCTGGTGGAGGGTGCAACGCTTCAAGAGCTTGTGGACGGACTGAACGCCATTGGCGCAACGCCACGCGACCTTATTTCCATTTTGCGCACCATGCAGGTCTCCGGTGCCTTACACGCAGCCTTGGAGGTTATTTAAATGAGCGTTTCTCCTCTTGATACGACACAGACCCACAGTGCCATGCAAAAGCAAGGCATGGAAGTGCAACAAAGAAATATTACGAGCTTGGGCGGCAGCATGCTGAGCGAAGCGGAAAAGAGCGAAAAGCTGCGCGATGCCTGCGAAGGCTTTGAGTCCATTTTTATTCAAAAAATGTGGCAGCAAATGCGCGCCACCTTGCCCAAGGAAAACCCCCTTGTGGGGCGCGAAGAAAAGTTTTGGCAGGGCTTGTATGATCAAGAACTTTCCAAAAAAATGGCCGAGTCCGGCGGTATTGGTTTGGCAGACATGATGTATGAGCAGCTTGCACGCAATCTTCTGTCGGCAAGCAGTACCACGGCGGCCTCAGTGAGCGCCACAACGCCTGTCAACAGCGGTTTTAGCATTGATGCGGTGCCGCTCATGCCGCGACAGATTATTCCACCCATGGCATCGTCTCATGGCGACTCACAAAGCGCTGATGTGCACACAGCCGATGCGACAAAGCCTGATGGCATGCATGGCGCTGCTTCCATATATGAGGGTGCCGCGCCTCGTGTGGGGGCGGAGGAAGGCACGACGGGCGCCGGCGCTGCGGCTGCAAACGCTTCGGCGCCTCAGGCTACAGGTTTTAATCCTGTGCAACAGTTTATGAGCGCTTTGCAGCAAAAGCAGGCGCCGCAATCCGGTGTGCCCGGCACAAATGGGCAAATGGTACAGCCCGGAGGCATGACAGCGGCACAACTGGCGCACTATCAGGCTGGTTCTCTGTCGTCTCAGGGTATTTTACCACCGTCTCCCCAAGCAGGCCATGTGGTGCGAACGACATATACCACAAATATGCCACAAGGTGCTCAGGGGGGTGACAAGGCACATCAAGAAGTTATGCGTCAGATTGATGCCGCCAGATTGGCTGAACAGATAGCGGCGGCTAATACTTTGCAAAATACGCAAGGGGTACAAGTGCCGGCGCCTACAACACCTGCGCCTGTGCTGACGGCGGCCTCTGTGCAGCAAAGCCAGGCGCATAATCAGGGACATAATCAGGGACAAATTATAGCGAACAGTGCAACACAAGCAGTCGCACCAGCCATCGCACCAGTTGTCGCACCCGTTATAGCGCCTTCTGCCCCAACGTCACCGCTAACGGCACAAGCGCCCTACGTGCCCTCGCCGGCACCTCTGATTACAGAGCAGGGCATTGTAGAGCAGGGAGGCGCGGGGCAAGGTATGGGTGGTCAGCATATGAATGACCTGTACACACCGGTACCGACAAGTCCCACACAGGCCAGCGCACCGACACCGCCCACAGCGCCGTCTCCTGTTGTTCCGCAGGGCACAGTGTCATCCATAAGACCTATAGTTCCGGCAGGTTCCATAGTGTCTTCTTCGGGAGTGGCGCCGGCTGCTGGCAGCATGGCACCTTATGACCCTGTGACGCCTTATGCGCCTTCGGCTGCATCACAAAGAAGTACGCAGAAAACAGGTGTATAGATAGGGAAGCGCGGATTCATTATTTTTTTGAGGGGGAAGGGGGCTTTCCCCTGAGGCGTTGTAAAGGAGTCTTTTCGTCTTTATCGAGTGTGTGTTGTGTTGTGTTGTGTTGTGTTGTGCTGTGTTGTGTTGTGTTGTGTTGTGTTGTGTTGTGTTGTGTTGTGCTGTGCTGTGCTGTGTTGTGTTGTGTTGTGCTGTGTGTGCTTGTACGATTTTGGACGATTTCACGATATTCATCTTTTTCCCTCTCACTTCGTTA
>CAYJPE010000230.1:2601-4571 GCA_964371965.1 uncultured Desulfovibrionaceae bacterium | reverse complement strand
GGACGAAGTCAGCCTTCAGGGCCCTCCAGACGTGTTTAGCCTCAAGGCTACGACTTCGGAACTGACATCAAGCCTGCGCGACAGCACAAAAACAAAGGCGTGGGAAAAGCAAGAACTTCAAGCGTTGGCTCAAGAAATAGCCGGCAAGCACGGCCTCACGCTCCATTACGAAGGCCCCGCCCACAACATGCAGCGCGTGGATCAGCGCGAAGAAGCGGACTTGTCTTTTTTACACCGCCTTGCAAAAGAACGCGGCATGGAGTGCAAAGTGTACGACAAAAAGATTGTACTCTTTGACTCGCAAGAACGCGAAAGCCAAGGCGCGTCCTTCACGCTGTCGCGCACGAAATCTGTGGTGACGCAGTACAGCTTTAAAGGCGCAAGCTCGAAAACGTCGTACACAGGCGCAGAGGTACGCTACACGGACAGCAACACGGGCACGGTACACAGCGCAAGGGCACAAAGAGAGCAAGGGCAAGGCCAAAAGGCCATACAGCTCAACGCCCGTGTGGAGTCCAGCGCGGAAGCCATGCGCCTTGCGGAAAAGACGCTGCACAATGCCAACAAGGGCGAGCAAAAAGCGTCCCTCACGTGCATGGGGCACCCCGAACTTGTGGCGGGCATAAATGTGGAGCTTGAAGACTTTGGCAATTTTAGCGGCGTGTACATCATTGAAAAGGCCACACACAGCCTCGGCGGTAGCGGCTACACGACGCAACTGGAATTGCGCAAGTGCAACACCTCTCGCGCTACAACGAACAGCGAAGGCAGCAAGCCTTTAGCACAGAAATAGGTGACGTATGAGTTTTAACTTTGCAGCACTTGAAAGACGCATTGCCGCCCTTGAACAAAACCGCGGGGCCTCTCTCCGCTTTGCCAAAGTCACGGAAGTCAAAGGTGGCTTTGTGCGCGTACAAATGCCGGATGGGGAAGACGTCGTGTCTTACGAACTCCCCACCGTGCAACCCCGGGTGCTCAAGGATCAAGACATCAAAATGCCGGACGTGGGCGAACCCGTGGCGTGTCTCTTCCGCGGGCAAGGCTTTGAGGAGGGCATCGTCTTGGGTGCCTGCTACTCACCGGAAACACCGGATCCGGAACAAGAAGCCCACTTTGCGTATCACAAATACAAGGACGGCACGGAGCTCTGGTACGACCGCGAAGAGCACAAGCTTGTGGCAAAGGTGGAAGGCCACATTAAGAATGATACAAAAAACACGATAACGGCAAAGGCCAAGGAAGACATCGTCGTTGAGTCAGAGACACAAATCACGCTCAAGGTCGGCGACTCCACCATTGTCATGACGCCGGACGGTATTACGCTGAACGCGCCCATCATTAATATAAATTGATAGGCACAAACTTACGTCTGCCCAAAAAGTGACAGATGCAAGGAAGGTGCGTTTTTGCGAAGGGCGCGTACTCTTATGGTACGTAACCTGAGAAAAAACGCACCTGACGCCGCAGATGGTGCTTTTTCGGCAGACGGATCGGAGGACACATGCCAGCCGCTGCTCGTTTACAAGACCTCGCCAACTGCCCCGCAGACAGCCACGGGCGCGATTGTTGCCCCCACAATGTCACAGGGCCCGCCATTGCCGGAAGCCCAAACGTGTACACGAACGGACGCAATCAGCTACGCATTGGCGACCCGGGCGTCCATGCCACGTGCTGTGGCCCCAACACATGGAAGTGCGGCGCCGGCTCGTCTAGCGTATTTGTCAACGGTATTCCCGCCGTGCGCCTTGGCGACATGACAGTCCACTGCGGCGGCATTGGCAAAATAATCACGGCAAGCAGTGATGTGTTTATAGGGGGATAGGCATGGACATTACAATACGCTGTCAAGAATGCACATACTCAAAAAAGGGCACGTACTCACTCATTTGTAAATTGCTCGGGTGCGCCGTTGATGACGACTTTTCGTGCACAAAGGCCGAGAAAAAGACAGGTGAGGAAACGGACTATTC
>CAYJPE010000230.1:0-2501 GCA_964371965.1 uncultured Desulfovibrionaceae bacterium | reverse complement strand
TGGCGAGCGAAAAATAGAGCGAATGTACCAAGGCTAGGAGGTCAACATGCACATAGGCTCTTTCGGCAACGTGGTGTTTGAAGTCTCAAGCTCTCGCGTCCTCACGCCGCAAAGTATCTCACGCGAGCGCAAGGGCTCTTACGCGGAACACAAGGTACTTGCCGCCTTGCCGCGACTTGAATTTCTGGCACCGGAGCTTATGGCCATGAGTATGAGTATCCGCTTACTTGCAAGCCTTGGCGTAGATCCTTTGTGGGACGCCGACAAAATAGGCGTGTACGCAAAGGACGGTACCGCCGCGCGACTCATTATTTTAGGCGTCAATTGCGGCACCATGATTTTAGAGAGCTATGCCCAAACGTGGCGGCATGTGGTGGCGGACAAGATACACAGCATAGACATGCAGTTGCAATTCAAGGAGTACGTGTAAATGCAAGACATACTCGTTACTGACATTTTGCCACCGCTGAAAATAGGCGCAACGGGCATGGAGGCCATACAGCAAAACATCGCCGTCATCGTCACGACACTGGCATTTTCCGTGCCACTCGACCGCTCTTTTGCGTCCCAAGGCAGCTACCTCGACAGCCCGGCACCCTACGTCACAGCGCGGCGCATTGCAGAGTTGACAGACATCATTGAAGCAAAGGAACCGCGCGTCAAAGTTATCAGTATCACGTACGAGCACTGGCAAGATGACCTCATGCAAGGGCGCGTGTATCCAAAAATCCGCTTTAGACTCAAAGACGGGGTGATTGTATGAGCGAGCTCTATTTTTCCGACACAGATCCCGCAAGCGTGGAAAGTGCCGTGTTGACCACGTACGAGCGCATCGCACAAACGACGCTCTATGCCGGCGACCCCGTGCGCTTATTTCTTGAAAGCTTGGCCTACGTCATCGCCACGCAAAACAATATTATTGACATGGCCGCAAAGCAAAACTTGCTCGCCTTTGCCCGCGAAAGCCATCTTGACCACGTGGCACTTATGGTAGGCACGACACGTCTTGGCGACGGCGCCGCGCGTACCGTCCAACGCTTTTTTGTGGCTGAAGCTCTTTCTTTTGATGTGTACATTCCCCTTGGCACGCGCGTGACTACAGGCGATGCCAAAGCCACCTTTGTCACCGTGACCACCGGCACCGTGAAAGCGGGAGAGCTGTACGCAGACATTCCCGCCGAAGCCGTGAACACTGGCACGGCTTTGAACGGTCTCGTAGCGGGGCAGATTAACGCGCTCATTGACCCCGTGGCCTATATCGTCAAGACAGAAAATGTGGCCATGAGTGCTTATGGTGCGGACGTGGAGAACGACGAACGCTTGCGCGAGCGCACGCAACTTGCGCCGGAATCGTTTTCTTGTGCGGGTCCATCAGGTGCGTACCGGTACCACACCATCACGGCGCACCAAGATATTGTTGCCGCCGCCATTTGGACACCCGTGCCCGGCACCGTAGACATCCGTCCCGTGCTTGCCGGCGGCGCACTACCCACGGACGACATTCTTGCCCTTGTGCGCGAGCGCGTCAGTGCCGACGACGTGCGCCCTTTGACCGACACCGTCATCGTGGCGGCTCCGGAACCGTATGCTTACGACTTGCGCGTGTCGTGGTCATTGGTCAAAAGCGACGAGGCCTTATCAAACAGTATTGCGCAGCGCGTGACGCAGGCTGTGGAGACGTACAGAATGTGGCAACGCTCCACACCCGGGCAAGACATTGTGCCCACGAAGCTCATTTCTTTGATGGAACAGGCAGGGGCGCGGCGTGTTGTGGTGGGCTTTGAGTACACGATTTTGCAGCCGAAGGACATTGCGCGGGAAAGTGTGGTGGACGTCGTGTTTTTAGGGGTGGAACATGCGTAATGTAGGGCGTAAGTTAAGGGTATTGTTGCGACGTGTGCAGAATGCGAAGCACCCACACTGTCTCCTTTTTGACGGCGTACACAACGAAGTAACGCGGATGTATAACCATTTCTCGTGTATTTGCAACGCGTCCTGCCGGATATTTGTAAGGATGCTCTTTAAGACTTTCTACCTTTACTTTAATGTAAAGACGCATTTTTTGTGCTGCATCCACGTTGTCTTTGGCAATATGGCGGGTAATAGAGCGCAAGTCATGTTGCGCCGACTTTGTTATAAATACCTTCATTTGTACTCATCAATAATCTTTTGCATTTCTTCAAGGGCAACATCAAGGGAAACGCCGCCGTCTTCACCCTCGTCAAGCGCCTCTTGCACCTTGGCACGAAACCACGCGTCGTACTCTCTTTCTTCTGGAGACATAGGCGCAAGTTCTTGTACAAAGTCTGTTTCTTGCGTGTTTAAGGAAGTATTTACACAGGCATGTGACATAGGAACCTCACTTTTTTCTCACACTGTCCCATTCTTGCGATAAAGTCAAGGGGCGTGTGCCATGCCTACAGGGCAAACGCATCTAAATTTCCTTGACTGGTTTTCCCATAAGTAGTTGACCCTAAAAAAGCAATATCACACTAAAATTA
>CAYJPE010000229.1:0-4585 GCA_964371965.1 uncultured Desulfovibrionaceae bacterium | reverse complement strand
TTAACCGAAAAAGCAAGTAAAGTCTGACGCAGAGCCCGCTTCAATAAGGGCGAAAAGGCGCATTTGACGACAGCGCCTAAGGCAGTACGTACTCGACGAAAGCTCTTATCCGCAGCTGAAGAAATATTATGGTAAGCATGGTTCGTTCGCAACTCTTTTTTTCCATCACACTCTCCAAAAAAATGCTTGTTCTGTCTGCGGCAATAGTGTACCCCATGTAGAGCGGTATTCTCATTAAGGACTGTCTCTCAATAAATTCTTTTACGTTTTGCACCTGCTCCGAAGGGGATGAAACGACGTTTTTTACTCAAACTACGTATACCTGTACACGTACCTTTTGTAAGAAAGCGCATTTGACGACAGCGTCTAACAGGCCGTTGAAAAAAGGCAATCTGCGGCGTCAACGAAAAAATCCAGACATCTTATGTATGTCTAATACACCGCGATGCCTGGATTTTTTCGTTTCCTTGCATCTCACCTTTTTTGAACGGCCTGTGAATTTGGAGTTTTTCAACAGGCTGCTAAGGAAGCACTGATGAAATAAAAGCCTATATAGGAAATTCGCGAAATGAGTCGGATGTTGGCAAGGGGCAAAAAGACATGAAATAAATGTTTTTTGGCAACATCCCCTTGTGTGTCCACCATGAGATACTTTGCCCCTGCTTGAAAAGGAGATTCCATGCCCCCATTGCCCATAGCCGCGCCTTCCTGTGTGTTACCTGCAACTGTGGCAGAAAACGCTGCCTTTTTGGCACATAAAGTACAAGAAGTAGGTTTATGCTTTTTTCAGACAGAACCATGCCTTGCGTACACCGAAACGGACGTACCCGCAGAGCTTGCCGCACTGCCCTTGCGCTATCACATCCACTTACCCGTTGATTTGCCGTGGCGCAAAGGTGGCGCCGTAGTTGCACGCAAGGCCTTGTGCGTTCTTGAGAAAGTTACTTATCTCAAACCACGTTACGCTGTCTTGCATCCGCCCACTGCCACACCGGCAGAACAAGAAAAACTCTTGCGCACCTTTCTCAAAACATGGTGCGCCGCAAGCAAGGTACCCATTCTCCTTGAAAACCTTGAGCATGCAGCCCTCACAGATTTACCGGAAAGCTTTTTTGCCACAACACATACAAACACGGCCGTGTTTGGCGTGTGTTTGGATGTGGGGCATATGTTGGGCTTTGGGCAAGAATATATTTTGCATGCACCGCACCTTTTAAAAGCCATACAACTCCTGCATTGGAGCGCCCCGGGACTGCGCGATGAACACTTGCCACTACACGCACTCACAGACGGGCAATACGCTCTTGTGCAAAAACTCATGCCCCTCTTACCCAAAAAGGCCGTACATATGCTAGAAATATTTCATTGGGATGGCGTAGAAAAATCATGGCCGGTTCTCAAGCACTTGATGGAGGCATAGTTCATGAAACATTCTGGAAAGGCAACTCAGCGCCTTAAGACATGGCTTGCAACTTTGCAAAAAGAGGATCGCTGGTGCGTCCTTATTACGGCAGATCCCGACGCCCTTGCATCGGCCATGGCCTTCAAAAGAATTCTTGCTCACAGGGCACAAGACGTAGTCATTGCCAGTACCAATGAAGTGACCCGACCTGATAATCTTGCCATGTTGCGCTATTTGCGCATCCCCTTGATTCCTTGGAAGCCTGAAATGATTGAAGACTTTGATAAATTTGCTATCGTTGATTCACAACCAAATCACCACCCACTTTTTGCACCCATACGCTTTTCCGTTATTATTGACCACCATCCACTGCCAACAAATCTATGCCATTTAGCCGATTTTACTGATATTCGCCCAGGCATCGGTGCTACTTGCACCATATTTACCCGGTATTTGCAAAGCCTTGCCATAAAACCGAGCAAACTGCTTGCCACGGCCTTGCTCTATGGTATTCGCACAGACACGGCGGCTTTTGAACGCGGCGGCGACGAAATAGATTTGCGCGCCTACCAATGGCTTTCAAAACATGCTAATACCACACTGCTCCGGCGCATTTTACGTAGCGAATATCTCATGGATTGGTTGCCACTTTTCAGTCATGCCTTTCGCTCGTTGCGCACGTGCACTACGGGTGCCCATGCCCATGTGGGGCGTGTGAGTTCGCCGGATCTTCTTGTGGCCATTGCAGACTTTTTTACCCGTGTGCATGGCCTGCGCTGGGTAGCGGTAAGCGGTGTTTATGCCAACCTTGCGGTGGTGATTTTTCGAGGTGATGGCAGCCGAAATCTTGGCAACTTTGCCGCACAACGTTTTGGCAAGGACGGTTCTGCCGGAGGCCATAAGAATATGGCTCGCGCAGAAATTCCGCTCGAGGCCATTATTGATCAAGGACCACAAGAATATATTTACGCAAAACTTGTACAAAAAAAACATAGTAGAGGAAACGCTGATTAAATAGAATTTTTGTTCTCTAACAAGGAAAGCGAGCTTTGGGAAGCACGCGGTATATATAGACATATATAAGTGTTTCACAAAGCGAGCTTGACGCAGTTAGAGGGCAAAAAGGCATTTAATCAGTGTTTCCTAAAAAATAACGTATCTATGCACGGAGCCATGTCATGAACACAACACAGGTTTCTCTCAGCAAAAAAATCCTCTTCCTTCTGCCTTTAACCCTCGTACTCACCTTGACACCTATCCTCTTCATATCCATGCACAGAACCGCTCGCGATATTGAATTATTGTATCAAGAATCTGTAAAAGATGTCTTTCGCATTTATGACATTTCTGTTCAAAATACCGTGCAGGTGCAAGAATTTTTTAAGAATCTCATACTGAGTATCCCAGAAACACGCATAGATATGATAGGCCGCGTATTTTTTGAAGACTTAAAAAAACTCATGAGCAAGAAACCACAAGATATTGAAATTGTTGATTTTCTTACTGATTTTGGAGAACGCACAATGACGCTTAATCTCATTGTGCAGGCAGAGGATAGCACACTCACACCTCTCTATGTACAAAAAACGTCTGCCCCCCTGCCCGATCTCAATATGTTACATGACGACAACGGACAAAATCTCCAAGATATTCTTCACAACGTCGAAGCAACACACAAAGGCACTGTAGTTTTCATACCAAAGGATGCTTCTACAAACACCCCACCCTATGTCATCCACATATTGCCCTTCCCTCACAAAAAATTCTATCTTTTTTCTTTTTTATACCTTGAAAGGCTCATGCTCGGCATCACGAACATTGACAAGGATATTCGCGAACAAATTCGTAACTTCGGCATGTCCATGGATTTTTTAGACGATGGATTTACTGTGACCTACGACCGCTCAAGCCAGCGAGTCATAAGTCAGTCCAGCACGCTCCTTGTGGATGCAAATATTGCCTTTGCCATCCCCACAGACAAAACAGAAGGGACAAAACATACCCTACCCAACGGCGAAGTATATATTCTTTTTACCCATACCTCATCAAGGGACAATGCCCTTATTCTTACAGCCATAGCACAAAAAACCATCGACACCATTATGCATAATATGATGTACACGCAAGTGATTGCATGCCTTGGAATCTTCCTTGTGGGCTGCATTTTTGCGTCCCTCATTGCGCATCGTCTTTTGGCACCCATGCAGCATTTCACGCGACTCATTACGCGCTTTTCAAAAGAGGATGTCACAAAGCCCACCCCGCAATTTCTTCAGGCACTGCCCCTCAAGCGCAAAGACGAAGTGGGCGATATGGCGCGCGCCTTTGCTGGTATGACACACATATTGCAAAAAAATGTGGAAGAGCTGGTTCATGTAACTGCACGGCAATCGCGTCTTGACGGCGAGCTCCTTGCCGCCCGCGCCTCTCAAGAGGGTTTTTTACCGCTGCCTTGGCCCCGCATAGAGGGCGCCCCTTTTCATGTAGATGCACTCCTGATACCTGCCAGAGAAATTGGCGGCGACCTTTATGATTACTTTACACTTGACCAAGACCATGTTTGCTTGTGCATTGGTGATGTGTCGGGGAAGGGTATGCCCGCCGCCCTTGTCATGGGCGCCACCACCATGCTTGTGCGCACGTCCATGCAATTCCAAAGATCTCCGGAAAAAGCCATGCACTTTGTCAATAATCACCTTTGTAAAAATAATGGACAACAAATGTTTGTAAGCCTTTTTATTGGACTTTATTGCATCAAAGAGAGGAGCCTGACATTTTCCCTCGCCGGCCACCCGGCGCCTATTGTCTTCCATACGCGCAATGGGGCTGATACCCCAAAAACTACGACACCTGAGAACACTGCAAAGCCCATCCCCATACCCGCTCCAGACCTTGTCATTGGTCTTATACCAGACATTCCCTATCAAAAACACCATGTTCGCCTTACTCCGCAAAGCAGACTTCTGCTCTATACCGACGGCATAACGGAAGCACAAAATACCCAGGACGACTTTTATGGAGAAGCACGCCTTGTGAACTTTTGTCGTGGACAAGATCATGCATCCCCAGCTTTCCTTGACAGCCTCTTGCATGATGTTCAAAAATTCACGTATGGTACAGAACAGAACGATGACATTACCGCCCTGCTTTTAACCATTCCCTAGGGGCTGTCTCTAAGGAAAC
>CAYJPE010000228.1:0-4636 GCA_964371965.1 uncultured Desulfovibrionaceae bacterium | reverse complement strand
CAGAAAAACGCAATGCGGAGAATGTGCTCATGGTGTGCGGGGCGGGCATTGCGCGCAAGTATATGCTAAACTTTGACGTACACTTGCAGTGCGCTTCAAAATATCAATAAACACTATAGATTGTTGAATAAAAAAGAGCTTAGCGTGCTAAAAGAAAAAATTGTTTTTTCATTCTTTCGGTGATATACTGTCGCCAAGGATATTTTATTACGAACAGAGGATGGGAAGCCGTGACATACGCGCAGCTATAGCGCAGAGATATTTTTATTATCACGCCACATAAGGGGACAGTATGGCCACCTCACAAGTCTTTGATTGGAAAAATTTTTTACCGGACTTTGACAAACTCCTCGCTATACTCACTTCTCATTTAGGGGGCGGTGCGCAAGGAGGGTATTTCGTTGAAGGCAACATCACAGACTACTTTGCGCTCATTATTTTCTCATTTTTTATAATTTTTCTGACAACATACTCTCTTTTATTCATCAAGTACAATGCCTATATCGTATATCTACATCATAAAATAAAAAATTTACAAGCTGACCATATCTTTGACCTCGCTACATGGGACAAGCTGAAGCATCGCATACCTTTATTTGAGAGATTTAGTGAAATACTGACAAAGTATCGCGGTAAACTCTATACTCAGTACGATTCAGATATGTATTTTTCTGGAAAAACCCTTGCTCCAAGCCTCCTACACTCAAAAATTTTTCCATTTATATCTGTTTTGCTCACTGGCCTCGGTGTTTTGGGCACCTTCATGGGATTGCAAATGGGCTTAAGTGGTCTCCTCCTCGATGGTAATACGGAGCACTTGCAAAGTGAAATCCGCCTCATGGCACAGGGGGCAAGCATTGCCTTCAGCACATCCGTATATGGCGTGGGGACAAGCCTCTTGCTCAATCTTTTAGAAAAAATTTTTTCTGCCATTACAAGACGCCATATTAACAAGTTACAAACACAAATATCGACTCAATTTCCTCCATTTCCTAGCATAGACGTGTTCCTTGACATGGAACGCCATGAAGCAGAAGCAAAAAGTCTGCTTGCGGGTCTCGCAGAGCAGATTGGTTATAAAATGCAACAGTCATTGGATACCTTTTCACAAGGTATGGCTGAAAACCTATCAAAAAACATTAGCGAGGCCGCACATCTTATCTCTGACGCAATCAGTGAAAGCCTCAAATCCTCCATCAATGCGACATTAGCCCCTGAGATTCAAACGATGTCGCGTGTGGCAACGGATCTCGGTAATAAGCAGCTTGAGCATTCAACAAATACTATGGAAACACTTATTACGCAATTCATGACGAGTATCAGCTCCGAAGGAGAAAATCAAAGAAACTCGATGACTCTTGCTAATAAGGAATTGGAAAAATCCCTCTCAAGCTTTACACATTTACTTCAAAATATAACGCAAAATATAGACGACGGGCATCATGCTATCATTAAAAACCAAGAAAATACTATAGAAAAAATTCGTGAGAATATAGAATATTCCACAACACGGCAAAATGAAGTGCTACACGCAATGAATGCAGTGGTATCTCACAATGTGAGTGCCACCAAGGGAGTGATTGAGCAAGGAAAGAGCCTCCACACAAATGTCACACAAGCGAACGATATGTTATTAGAACTTGGCAAAAATATTCATGAGGCTAGCAATAATCTTGCCACATCGAGTGCTCATCTCGAAACATTTGCTGGCGACATAAAAGTGTCCATTGACAGGTCATCCACCAGCGTAGAACGTGCCATGACAACCGCACAAAAAGTTGCTGAAATTCACCACACAGCAACGACTGAGCTTGCGTCAATGCGTCAGCCCTTTGAGCAGTTGCGCAGCGGCCTGAGTGAATGTGCTAAACAACTGGAAGTAACGATTAAAACCCTCATAACAAGCATTAGCTCCGAAGGAGAAAATCAACGAAACTCAATGACTCTTGCTAATCATGAATTGGAAAAATCCCTTGTAAGTTTTACACACTTACTTCAAAATATAACGCAAAATATAGACGACGGGCATCATGCCATTATTAAAAACCAAGAAAATACTATAGAAAAAATTCGTGAGAATATCGAATATTCCACAACACGGCAAAATGAAGTATTACAGGCAATGAATGCAGTTGTATCCCACAATGTCGATGCCACCAAGGGAGTGATTGAGCAAGGCAAAAACCTCCACACAAATGTCACACAAGCGAACGATATGTTATTAGAACTTGGCAAAAATATTCATGAGGCGAGCAATAATCTTGCCACATCGAGTGCTCATCTTGAAACATTTGCTGGCGACATAAAAGTCTCTATTGATAGGTCATCCAGCAGCGTAGAGCGTGCCATGACGACCGCACAAAAAGTTGCTGAAATTCATCACACAGCGACAACTGAGCTTGCGTCAATGCGTCAGCCCTTCGAACAATTACGCAGCGGCCTAACGGAAAGCGCAGAACATGTTGTAAAAACACTGGAAAGCACTCAGCAAGGATTCGGTACTTTGGTAACGCAATACAGTGCTTTACAAGTGAAGTTGCACGAGCATATGGAGCATATGGAGGATATTACAAAGAAAAATGTGGAGGAACTTGATGCACACATGGCAAAGCTTCTTCAGGAATATGCTGCCCTTGTCAATTCACAAGTGCGCGACCGCATGACAGCATGGGATACGCAAACCAAGGCTTTTTGCGAAAGTATGGCAAATGTTGTGGGAGCGATGACGACACTGGTAGAAGAGCTTGACCAGCGGCCTCAAAAATAGGGTGATATAGCATGTCCATGTTTACTCGTTCTCAAAAGAAGGTACATGAAAGTACCGAAAATCCATACTGGATGTCTTTTTCCGATATTATGGCAGGGTTATTGGTCATTTTCATCCTTGTGTGTATGGCGCTCTTGCTTCGTTTGGTACAATGCAAGAGCAGGTTCTTATCAATAGCGAAAAGCTCAAAGATGCTACCAAGGCGCGTTCAGCAATTCTCTATGAAATAAAAAGCGAACTGACGAAGCATGGGATTTTTGTTGAAGTTGTCGATAATGACAGCGTTTTGCGCATTCCTGAAAATACCTTCCATTTTGATACAGGGAGTTTTGCCATTCCCCCGGACAGGCAACGCACAGCACAACTTATAGGGGCGGCACTCTACAATGCTATTACTCGTGATAAGCGCTGGACACATCTTGAGACGGTCTTTATCGAAGGACACTCTGACAAAAGACAGGCGTGGAACTATCGCATGGGCAATTGGGAGCTGTCTGCTCTGCGCGCCATTTCACTATGGCAATTTTGGGTTATGCAAGAAGAATATGGGTACGGCCTTTCCCTACTTTTAAATACGAACGGGAAAAAATTATTTTCAGTGAGTGGCTATGCAGAGACTCGCCCTGCGGAAAAAGCCGATATGGCAGAAGACAGCGAAGAAGCCATGCGCAAAGACCGCCGCATTGATGTGCGTTTTACGACAAAACAACTTGCTGAAACTGACTTAAATGCCATTACAGCTCCTTTGCGAGGTGAATAATATGAAGCTTGCATCTCTTTATATTCCACCACCAGTAATACCCGATATATCCGCATCATCAGAGGAAGCTTTTTTGCAATTGACGCAGGCTGTAGAAAAGCTTGAGGCCAAAGTAGGAAAAGGCTCTTCGGGTTTTGTTGAACGTAAAAAGCACATTAAAGAAAGTATTGCTCACGAGGACTTGATTATCCGTGCCATGAAGCGACCTCTGTACATTTTACCTCTACTCGACCTGTGGAGTACAGACAGTGCGTTTTTGCAAGCCATACCACCCTCAAAAAAGCTTTTGGAACACATAGAGCGATTGTTGCAAATGACCCAACGCAAACGCATGGGGCGCATGGCGCTGCGTGAAGCACTGTCTATATTTTTCAAATATTACAAAAAAATAGCAGACGTAGCCCTTTGGGGGCGTTTTCTTACATTTCAGTTGTCATTGTACCAAGACAATGAGCTGCTTGTGGACTTAAAGCATATCAAGCGAGATGCACATCGTATGCTTGATGCCAGTGGGCACGAATTTGTCGCTCAACAGGCAGAACAAAGCCACACCCCCTTGATTGACATCCTCGCACAGTATGAAATCAATAAGAACACAGCTTTTTTCCATGAAAGTCAATGTGCTTTTTATCTTTTACGCCTTGAAAAACTACACGTTAACGAGCAAGCCCGAGAACTTTTAGAGGAATTGCAACACGCACAGATTTTCGATGTACCTATCAATGAGCATGAGCGCTTGGGGCATCACGTTTTGCGCACACTTATTACGAAACTGCATAATGCGAGAACGACGCCTACAAAGCTCTGGCTTGAGACCTTGTTGGCAGTTGGTGGCGACCCACGAGTACCACACAGCCATGCCCGCTTCCGACTCTGGTGGGCACCGCTGGAAGAGTGGCTTGTAAAATGTATGTATGCGTGGCTTTCAAAGGTAGATATTGCCATTTTTCTGCAAATCTGGAAGGACTTTGTGGAAAGCAGAGGTGATAAAGATATGCAAAGGATGTATGCAGAACGTGCACAGTTTTTGCAAGGGCTTGTTGATTATGAAGGCGTGATACAAGGTTCGCGGCTCTTTCTTGGGAGAAAGGGATTGCAATACTTAGAAA
>CAYJPE010000227.1:0-4669 GCA_964371965.1 uncultured Desulfovibrionaceae bacterium | reverse complement strand
GTCTATATATACCGCGTGCTTCCAAAAACTCGTTTTCCTTGTTAGAGAACAAAAAATCTATTTAATCAGCGTTTCCCTAAATTAATTCTTTTGCATTCTGCCCCTGCTCCGAAGGGGTTAAACAGCGCTTTTTACTCTAGTCAAATACCATAAGAGTATATTCCTTCCGTAAAAAAACGCATTTTCCTTGGCAAAAACACAAAATCTCTTTATTTAGAAGCAGCCCCTAACAGCCCGTTGAAAAAGTGCAATCTGCGGCGTCCCCTTCGGATAGGGGGATAAAAAATCAAACCGCTTATGTGTGTCTAATATACCGCGCGCCTTGACTTTTTTCGCTTCCTTGCGACCTTTGCAGAGGGGCACTTTTTGAACGGACTGTCAAAAATGGAGTTTTTCAACAGCCTGCTAAGAGCCTGAAAAATGGTACTCCCCTCATTCTTCGGGAGAATCCACGTAATCACTTCGCCCCATATTGCTGAAGCAAGTCCACAACGCCGTCATGTGGGTTTTCACTGGCCACCATGAGGGCAGTTATTCCATTTGAGGTTGTGTAGTTTGGATCGGCACCATGCTTTAAAAGGATTTCCGCGAATTCCTTGGGCTGTGTAGCCGCCGCAATAAGGAGAGGTGTGGTACCATCGGTTTTTGCAGCATTCACATCAGCCTTATTATCGAGGAGTACTTGCATAGCCGCAATGTGGCCTTCGCTAACGACAATTAAAAGCGGCGTCCAACCACCGTCCCTAAATTGTGCATGAATATCTGCACCATGGTCAAGTAGTGCTTGTATGATTTCGGCGTCTCCCGTCATGGCTGCGTACAGAAGAGGCGTCAACCCGATCCTGTCTTCTGCGCGAACATCCGCACCTTTGTCAAGCAGCATGTGTGCGGCATTGGTCTGTTTATGTTGAGCAGCTAGCATTAAAGCCGTCGTGTAGTAAAAATCGGCATCGTTAATATCCGCACCACGATCAAGCAGGAGTTGTATGACTTCGGTGTTTCCCACAACGGCCGCATGCAAAAGAGGTTCCATGCCTTGCGAGTCATCTAAATCAGGATCCGCGCCATGGTCAAGCAGCATTTGTACGACTTTGGGATGACTATTTTGGGCAGCCACTATCAAAGCTGTCAAGCCATCTTTATCACGTGCATTCATGCTCGGATCTGTATCAATCAGAGTTTGTATAATTTGGATATGACCAGTTTGAGCAGCAACCATCAAGGGCGTTGGATGAGGACTAAATGTATCAACTTCCGCGCCATGTTGTATTAACAGGTTGACACAGTCACTATGCTCGTGGAGTACGGCAAACATGAGCGGCGTCCACCCGTCCTCATCACGCGCATTCACGTCCACGTTATTTTTCAGTAAATTTTCAAGGCGGGAAGCATCTCCTGCTTTTGCGGCGTCGTGCAATTCGTCGCACAAAGCTGGGTAAGGCAAAAGGCACACTAGGCAAAATGTCATAATCAACAGTACATGGCGCATGGGCGTTGCTCCTTTGTATTTTTCTCGTTTATAAGGTTAGTAAGCTTTGTTTCACGATATCATGCTTTGTCGCCGGGCGCAACGAATGCTTGGAGGGAAAGCTGTGTGTGTCCGCTTTTGGATGATTTCACGATATTCATCTTTTTCCTTTCCCCCCTCACAAAAAAAACATCAATTTTTCCTGAAAAATCGCCTTGACGAAATAAAAGACGTTGATGCACAAACGGGCGCACCTCTTTGGAGTAATCCGACTTTTTTACGGTCTGCTACAAAATGTACAATCTCCCCTGATCCATATACGCTTTTCGATTCATGCACGAAGGACAGTCTTCATGATGGTGAGAAACAAGGATAAGATGGACATGTTCTGAAATATTTTCTAATATATCAAACATGTGATGGCGAGATGTGGCATCGAGGCCAGAAAATGGTTCATCTAAAAGAAGTATATCCGGAAGTGTGGAGCTGTGTTCTTTGTGGAAGGGGTGCATTATCAGGGCGCGCGCCAAGAAAAGACGGCGTAATTGTCCACTTGAAAGTGTGCGTATATGACATTGTGCTAAAGCAGTCAGACCAAGGTTGTTCATAAGTTCGTGGGCATATGATATTTCACTTTCGCAAAATGTGCGATAAAGCCCCACGGTACCATCGTAACCGGAAAGCACAAGTTCAATGCCACGGATATTATGAACGCGTTCTCGAGTGTGCGCATAGCAGGCTTGTTCGCTGTCGGAAACAATGCGTATGGCGCGACGTATGAGAGCACGTTCCGTGACAGGCGTGTAGCTCCCTGTGTGACGCGGCAAGATTCGCTCCACGCGTCCGCCATAAGCCTCGTGCACATCTGCGATCAAGAGGCGCAAAAGTGTGGACTTGCCGGTACCGTTTCCACCGCATAGGCGCCAATGTTCTCCGTTATGTACGGTCCAGCAAATATCGTGCAGTACGGGGGTTCGATCAATATATACATGTGCATGTTCAATAACAAGTAGGGGCTGTGTATGCGTTTCCTTGGGAGTGTGTGGCAGGGTATCCCACGTGGACGGTACCGGAGGAGCGGAAAAACGAGAGGGCACGTCACAGCAGGTATGCTGTGTCACAACATCTTGCGTAAGGGAAAGCTTTCCGTCGCATATGTGGGCATTGGTATACACCCACGTGGGGATACTTTGTGGTCTATGGGTCGTAAAAAGCATGGTGCAGTGGGAAGATTCTTCGTCTAATATCTTAAGAACGTGCGCACGAACGGATGAATCGAGTCCATCGGTATATTCATCAAGCAAAAGGATGGGCGAACGCCGCAAGAGGGCACGCCCAAGAAGGAGCAAGCGCAATTGGCCTTGAGAAAGAGCCGTTGCTGTAAGGTGCAATATATGTGTGCATTGTAGGCGTGCAGCCATATGTTGCGCGTGTTCCTGTTGCGCCACAGAAGGAAGACCATAGAGTAGAGTGCTGTCTGAGAATGCCGTGAGCAAGATTTCCATGGCGCTGAGTTGCCATGCTTGTTGTAAATACATTTCTTGCTGTGCCGTACTCACAAGGCTTGTGATTGTGCGACCCATGAGTGGAGAATTTTCTGCCTTGCCTTCTACGTGCCAGATGACCTGCCCTTGTGTTGCCGCGATGTCGCCGCGTAAAAGACGCAGGAAGGAGGATTTTCCCGCGCCATTTTCGCCGTGAAGCGCCACGTGCTGCCCTTTGTACAAAGAAAAATCTAGATGTTCAAAAAGTGTTCGCTTGCCGTCTTTACCATACAAACACAAACTCACATCGTGAAGAGTAACAAGGGGCGTAGGCACTAAAATTCTCTTTCGTGCATGATACCGTCACAAAACCACACGCTGTGTGTGTAGCCAAATTTGCGAGCATAGTCCTCAACAATATCAAAGTGGGAGGCGACATCTCGTACATTGTGGGCATCAGATCCTATAGCAATGGGTAAGTCCATTTCTGCAGCCAAAGCCATGATGGAGGTGCCCGGATAGATTTCACCACACATTTTGCGCAAACCTGCAGAAGAGAGTTCCATAGCCATACCTGCCTCTTTTATGGCAATAAGGGCGTCGCCCACTTCATTGAATGATTGGGGTAAACTGAGCCACTGGTGAAAACGCTCAAGAGAAAAAATTTTAATAAGATCTATATGTGCCGCGATGTGAAACAGTCCACTTTCTGCCATGCGCTTTAAGGTGTGAAAATAGGCTGTGTAATGGGCATCACATTGGCCTTTATGGAGGCTTTTCCAGTCTGCCGGATCGTCATCATACCCCCATGTTTCCAAAAAATGGACACTTCCAATAACATAATCGTAAGGGTATTCTGCAATGGCTGCACGGATAAAATCTTGGTCTTTCTCAAACCAGTCCATTTCTATGCCAAGAAGCACATGCCCGAAAAATTGCTCTTTCAAAGCCTGTACCTCTGCGATATATTGAGGAAAATATGCAGTGAGCCTGTCGCGATATTCATTGCTATACGTATAAGCATTGGGTCGAGGGGAGTGTTCGGTAAAGCCAAAAAGAGTGATGTTTTTTTGTTGCGCAGAAGTCCACATGGCCAAGGGTGTGTCTTGCCCGTGCGAATAGAGCGTATGAGTATGTAAGTCAGCGGTAATCATAAATACCTTAACAGGCTGCTAAAAAGGTAATGTACTGCGTATCTTTTTTGGCTTACGCGAGCAAGCAAGGTCTGTCTGATGACATGTTGCTCAGTGCTTTTTGCTTTTTCGTGTATCACACCTTTTTGGATAGCCAGTGAATTTGGAGTTTTGAAGATTTCTTGAGAGTGTGCATACATGACGTTTTCGGGGCATTGTATAGAATTGTCAAGAAATCGCAAGAAAATAATGTTTCTTTCTAGGGGCTGTCCCACGGCGTTTTCATTTCAGTTATTCCCCCAGACCATTGCTGCTCTTGTTATCCGTAAGGCGCGTTTTTCGCTAACGACTACGCCTACGGCGCCATTCGGTCGGCCTTTTCCAAAAAACCTTCGCTGGTATTTTTTATTTACGGAAACACTGATTAATTATTTTTTTTGAGGGGGGAAGGGGATCTTTTGCCAAAACCCAAAAGATTCCCCTTCCCCCCTCAAACTCCCCCCATCCCCTCAAAACGCTTTAATTATTACTCTTTTCAATAAATTGAAAAGAGGAATCCCCAATCACTGAGATAGGAGAAGTTC
>CAYJPE010000226.1:0-4691 GCA_964371965.1 uncultured Desulfovibrionaceae bacterium | reverse complement strand
GGGAATCTTTTGGGTTTTGGCAAAAGATCCCCTTCCCCCCTCAAAAAAAATAAAATAAATAAACAAATAAACAAATAAACAAATACTCACATCGTTATGCACCAGCAAAAGAAATTTTCACAAATTCGCCTACTGAGTGTTCAAACGATTGCAGAAGGGCGTGTGCTTTTACGCTATTTGTCGTTTCTGCGTATGCTGTGAGGAGTGCTTTAAGTTGCCTTGTGTCGTCCTTATTTAGGGGTGCTATGGACAGGTGTTGTGGATTGAGTTTGTGCGCCATCTGTTCGGCTGTTGTGTGTACGTAGACAGTGCCACCTGTCATGCCGGCCGCAAAGTTATTCCCATAGCTCCCTAAAATGACAACAATGCCTCCGGTCATGTATTCGCAGGCATGCTCGCCCACGCCTTCCACGACAGCATGGGCGCCGCTATTGCGCACAGCAAAGCGCTCCCCTGCTTTCCCGTTTGCGTAGAGCGTGCCGTTGGTGGCGCCATACAGGGCGACGTTGCCCATGATGGACTGTGGTTCACTTGTGCTCAGGGAGGGGTGTGGTTTTATGACAACGCGCCCGCCGCATAAGCCCTTGCCCACATAGTCATTGGCATTGCCTTCCAGCGTGAGTGTGAGTCCTGTGGGGGCAAAGGCGGCGAAGCTTTGTCCGGCGGTGCCGCGGCAATGCAGGGTAATAAAATTGTCGGGAATGTCTTCGTATGTCAAGGCCATGAGGCCGGCTATGTTGGTGCCGATGGCTCTGTCGGTATTGCGCACGTTTTGCTCAACGATGAGGGCTTTTTTGTGCGCGAGCGCCGAGCGTGCGGCCTCGTAGAAGCTTTCTTCCCACGCTGCCACTTTGATGGGATGAGCCTCTTTATGCCTGCGTGTATAGGGCATATGTTGAAAGAGGCCAGACATATCAAGCTTTTTAGCTTTTGCAGGCAAAAGATTTTCGTTCATTTCAAAAAGATGCGCTTGCCCTATGAGTTCGTTCACGGAGGCGACGCCCAAGGCGGCAAGGTAGGTGCGCGTTTCCTGTGCCAAGAAGGTGAGATAGTTTTCCACATGGGCAGGATTGGCGACAAATTTACCGCGCAGTTTTTCCTCTTGTGTACATATGCCCACAGGGCACATGCCTTTGAAGCACTGGCGGCACAACACACAGCCCATGACCACAAGGAGCGATGTGCCAAAGGCCACGCTGTCGGCGCCGAGCATGAAGGCCGTCACAATGTCTTTTCCGGATTGAATTTGCCCGTCACACTGCAAAGTCACCTTGTGGCGCATGGCATTGGCAATGAGGGCTTGATGCACTTCCACAAGACCGATTTCCCACGGTAGTCCCACGTGATAAATGGATGAAAGGGGCGCAGCGCCTGTGCCGCCGTCATGACCTGAAATGCAAATACCGTCGGCACCGGCTTTCACCACCCCCACAGCCACTGTGCCAATGCCTGCCTGTGCCACAAGCTTGACAGAGACTTTTAGACCTTTCTTCAGTTTTTTGATGTCATAAATAAGCTGTGCCAAGTCTTCGATGGAATAAATATCGTGATGCGGCGGTGGAGAGATGAGTGAGACGTGCTCCTTTGTGTGGCGCACGCTGGCAATGTAAGGCGTCACCTTATGGGCGGGCAATTGACCGCCTTCGCCGGGCTTGGCACCTTGAGCAATTTTAATTTGTACTTCATCGCCGGCGGCAAGGTATTCTGCCGTCACACCAAAGCGTCCGGACGCAATTTGGCGCACACGCGAGCACAAGTCATGGGCGGTATCACGCGAACGTGAACGTGCCACCTCTTCGCCACCTTCGCCGCAATTGGACATAAGGCCAAGATTATTAAAGGCGGCGGCTATGCACTCGTGAGACTCTTGGCTTAAGGCACCAAGGGACATGGGGGCGGCAAAAAAGCGTTGGCGTATGGCATGTATGTCTTCCACGTCTTCAATGTCGAGCGCGTGTGTGTGCTTAAATTGCCACACGGAACGCAGGGTGATGTCTTCTTCTTGCTTGTTGAGCTGCTTTGTGTACAGTTCAAAAAAGTGATAGCTGTTTTCGGTGACAGATGTTCGTAAGATAGAGCAAATTTCCTTTGTCCAAATGTGCTTGTCACTTTTAGAGACTCCGTGCGTTTTAATAACAAAGGACATGAAGCGTTCGTAGTGTTCCGTATAGATGTGCTCAAGGTCGATGCCGCCAATGCGTGAGAGTGTGTTGGTAAAATATGTTTCCACCACATGCGGACTGAGGCCGACGCACTCAAAAGCTTTGGAACCGATAAAGGATGCCAAGGTGGACACGCCAAGACGCGCAAAGACTTTGAGCAAACCCTTGCTTAAGGCTTCGCAATAGCGGTGAATGGCTGTTTGGGTATTATACTCAAGCTTTTTAGCATTTTTTTGTACCATGTTGGCAATGGCGGCATGGGCTGCATAGGGATAAATGGCATTGGCGCCAAAGGAGAGGAGAAGAGCCATGTGCATGACTTCAAAGGCTTGCCCCGTTTCCACCACAATGTCGCATGCATGGCGCAAGTTTTTGCGCACAAGCTCTTGGTGTACGGCAGCAATGGTTAAAAGAACGGGCAAGGGCATGGTATCCTTGGTGAGTTCTTTGTCGGACAGCACGAGCACGCGTGCGCCTTCGTATACGGCCTTTTGCGCCGCAAGGCACACACTTTCAAGGGTCGTGCAAAAACCGTTAAAACCGGCATGAAGGGGCAAGTTTATGCTGATACTTTGGCATTGAACTGCTGCATTTGTGCGTATTTCGTCAATATTTTTTTGAAAAACAAAGGGATTTTCCAAAAAAAAGTAAGGCGCGTGCTCTTCGGCAGATTGAAAAAGGTTTCCCTTGCCTCCAAGGGTTGAGTGCAGGGACATGGAAAACTTTTCGCGTATGGGATCAATGGACGGATTTGTCACTTGCGCAAAAAGCTGCTTGAAATAATTAAAAAGCGATTGGGGCTTGGAGCTTAAGACAGCCAAAGGCTCGTCAAGACCCATAGCACCCACAGGCTCTTCCTTTGTTTGCACCATGGACATAAGCATGCTTTCCGGCGCTTTTTCGCCATAGCCAAAAAGATCCACATACTTTGCGTGTTCAAGCATAGCTTCGTGAGCCGGCGCATCTTCAGTGCTTATATGTATCCTTTGCTCTTGCAAAATTGTAGAAAAATCTGCCAAAGCGCACAGATTTTCCTTAATTTCATCGTCATAAAGAATGCGATGTTGCGCAAAATCCACCACAAGGAGTGTGCGGGGCGCCAATTGCCCCTCCATGCGCGGCGCACATGCCGTGCCTGTGTCATCAAGCATGGCATCGAGCACGCCTGCCTCAGATGAGAGAATGATGAGGTTATCTTCTGTGATGGAATAGCGACAGGGGCGCAGGCCATTCCTATCAAGTGTGGCGCCTACCTTACTATGTCCGTCGGTAAAAATCATGGTGGTGGGGCCGTCCCACGGTTCCATGAGTCTTTCATGATGGGCATAAAATGCGTGTTTTTTTTGGTCAAGGGCGTGGTGCTGTGCCATGCCTGTGGGCTCGGGAATCATGGTGCTTATGGCATGCTCCATACCATAACCACCGTGCATGAGGAGCTCAAGCACATTGTCAAAGGCACCGGAATCACTCGTGCTTGGATGTATGCACGGTAAAAGCTTGGGCAAATGCTCGCCCAGTGCGGATGAATGCAATGCCGCTTCGCGAATGCCCATGTGCATCATATTACCGCGAATGGTATTTATTTCACCATTATGGGCAATGTGCCTAAAGGGTTGCGTCAAATGCCATGAGGGTTTTGTATTTGTGCTGAAACGCTCGTGAAAAATGGCAAAGGGGGCTTTAAAGTCTTCATGCAATAAGTCCGGATAAAAGGCACCGAGGTTCTTGCCGGGCAAAATGCCTTTGTATACAATACTTTGCGCGGACAAGCTGGCAATGTGAAAAGCGCTCAAGTCCGTCGCATATTTCTTCAAAATGCCTATGGCGGCAAACTCTATGTGCTTTCGTAAAATGTACAGATGCTGTTCTCTGTTTTCTGTTGTGATGTCACTCTTGTCTGCAACAAAGAGTATATGCGTGAATTCCGGCAAGGTTGCCAGCACCTTTCTGGAAAGAATATTTATGTCTGTGGGCACTTCGCGGTATTGTTCCACGTGAAAACCACAGGCCTTTGCCGAGTTTTTTATACACTCGTGGAGGCATTCGTTGAGAAAGCTGTCGTAAGGCAAGAAGAAGGAGCCGATACCCCATTGTGCGGTACTCTCTGCTATCATAGGAAAAATCTTGCTGAAAAACTCCTTGGGAATGGGCGTCAAAAGGCCTGAACCGTCGGACATTTTTTCGTCATCTTCTTGCCCGCCCCTGTGCGCGAGGCAGGACATGGCGTGGAGGGCATACTCGACGACCCTATGTTGGGGGACATTGTCCATATTGCCCACAAAGCCCACGCCGCAGGCATCGTGCTCTTGTTGTGGATTGTATAATGATGTGTGTGATGTGTTTATGGTGTACATATTTACCTCAAACTTTTACGATGCTCGGAGAGGCATCTTTTTATAAAGCGCTGTCGTCAAGCGGCGAATCTTTGTGGTATAGCAAGGAAATCAAACTTGCCTTGAAGGAAACACTGATTAATTATTTTTCTTGAGGGGGGGAAGGGGAACTTTTGCCAAAACCCAAAAGTTTCCC
>CAYJPE010000225.1:0-4719 GCA_964371965.1 uncultured Desulfovibrionaceae bacterium | reverse complement strand
ATTATTTCAATATTATTTTTATAAAATTATGCTTTTTTCAAGTCAGAAAGTCGAGGTGGCAAAAGACATTTCAGAGTGCGGAATGATGAACTTTTACCCCTCATCATCAATGTTAAAAATTTGCGGATAGCTTTCTTCGTTGTTTATGATAGATAGATCCCTATACCAGACAGCAGATAAAAATGCTTGTTGCACAGGATTTCTTCGCAGCTGTGATTTGCATCGTTCAATCATTTCATCAAACAGCTCTTCAATTTTTATCTGCTCTTCTATAGCATAAGGCATGTCATGAGAAACCGCCCTATAATAAATTCGTTCAAGTGTATTGAGAGAAGAATATTCTTTAATTCTTTGTACTTTGTTTTCAATGGAAGTATAGTACCTTTCGTCAGGGGCTTCAATAAAACCTTCTTTATATAGCTTGCTATAATCTTGATTGAAAGACGCAGTAGCCGTCTCCATCTGAGCATCAAGAATTTGAAATAATTTTTCTTTAAACTGTTCAAATTTTTCTTTTTCTGGAAAAAGACGGTCGTAAATAATTTTAGGAACCCAAAATCCAAAACGACTTTCAATCGCGTTCCTAAAATTAATATTTCGACCTTTTGGTATTAAGTATTGACTTAGAGTGCTAAAGTTAAAATACTTTCTGCTTATTGACCCTTGCTCTCCTTGAAAATCTTTAAGCAAATCCTCTTGTGTTTTGTAAGCGTCTTGACCGTTTTCAGTAAGACGGAAAGTCATTTTAAAATAGTTGTCCAAATTATCTTTCCATCTATAGAAAAACTTTCCTTCATGTAATAAGTTATATTTGAATAAAAAACGGTTATTTGAAACATTTTGATTTGAAGCGATGCTTGGAAATATCTCAACAATTTCTTTTCCAAACAAGGTGCCATACTTCTTTTTATACGACTCCAAATCTAAATCATTCCACGAATCATATTCCTGTACACTAATGAGTACATACTCTTCCTTAGCGATTTTAAAAAGGAACCAGCCAAGTTCCTTAAGACTAGAGCGCAAATTCCAAAGAAAATTAAACGTGAGTTTGTGACAAGAAATTTCTCGAAGTACGCTGGCAGAAATTTTTATTTCTGCACTACGTTTTTTCTTGTTTTCGTCAAATGCATTAACTGCCAACAATATGGCAGATGAAGCCTCGTATGCGGTTGGCGCAGAGCCATCAAGTTTACGCTTCATATTTCACCTCCTATGCGACAAGATAATAACAAAATTTCTTGCCAAAATCAACAACACAGTGAAAAAGGCTTTTTTGTCGCGTTTGCATGTGCATCGCTAAAAACGTTTTCATATGTCCGCATTTCCGTCCCCATACACCCCACACACTTCCCGCCCCACTTCCACCACCTTCTCCCGCAGCCACTCAGGTTCCAGCACGCGCACTTGCGCCCCAAATCCCAGTACCCACGGTACGATTTCAAACTCATTGCTTGCCCTCATGGTAAGCATGATGCCGCCGTCGGGCATGTCTTCCACAATTTGCCCATGGCTCCATATGCGTTCCGCGATATAGGTGGCGGGCTTTTCTGTAAATTGCAATTTTACCGTGAACGGCTCGTGCTGCATATAGCCAAATGTCTCTTCCTTGCTTTCCGGCACTGGCGGCAAATGTCCACACTCACGCCGTGTGAGAAAGACGTCCTGAAATCTGTGTAGCACAAGGTCTGTGCCGCCTTCGTGTAATGTTTCCACTGTCCCTTTATCTGTCACCTTCCAGCCGCGGATGTAGATGGCGTCATTGTAGGAAATAAGCTTTTGCGGCGCATAATCAAAGCTGTATGGCTCTGACGTGCGCGTTTTTTTATACGACACTGTGCAAACAAGGCGCTCCGTCATGGCGCGTATGAGCAGTTTGAGCATGTCCCCAAAAGGCTCATAGTTGATACGTCCCTTGCTGACAGAATGCCCCGACACGGACACGTTGAGCGCGTCCAATGCCTGCCCTGCATTGTGCGGCGGCACATAGGCCGTGGCGCTTTGCAGAACGTGGTCGATATGACGCTGCATGGACGTGGGCAATATATGCGCCATAAAAGTGCGGCACAGCGCAAGCATCTGCAAGCCTTGTGGCTCCAAGGCTATTTTGGGCAATGGGTGTGGGCGTTCGAGGGTGTAATAATGTTTGCGACCGCGTTCTTCACGACAAATTTTCCCATAATGCGACTTTTCCAGCTGTATCAAATAACGCCCCATGGTCGGCTTGGAGACACCAAAGCGGTGAGAAAGCTCTGTCAAGGAAAATGGTCCCTTATTCATCAAGAAGAAGGTGTAGAGTGCCAGCACATTTTCTACAGCATTACTGTCTGCATTCAGCTTTTTTCCCATGATGATGTCTCCAAGCGACTATCTATTGATAATATGTGCGATTTATGAAGAAAAACCAACAACTTTTCCGACATTGTCCAGCTTCGCCTTTTGCTCGTTATGCAATGCCTTTATAAGCGCTTCGTGGCAAATATCGTCTTCAAGCCAAAATTGCGAGCGGACGGCGGCAAAGTCCCCCGGAGCGAGCGTGGTCAACGCCCTCAAAGCATGTTTTTCGGCTTTTGTCAAGCTATTTGCACATAAAGGCGCTAAAATCGACGCATAAAGCGCTTCTACCTGCGCCACGCCAGCATAAGCGAAGGGCACTTTGAACGAAAAACGCCTCATGGCTGCCTTGTCCATGCTCTCACGTCTGTTCGTGGTGCAAATACAAATGCCCCTAAATGCCTCAAGTTGCGTCAGAAACTCGTTGACCATGCTGCTTTCCCACGAGCGCACGGCGCTTTCTCTCGAAAAAATAAAGGTATCGGCTTCGTCAATGACCAAGATATGCCCATTGTCCTCGGCGTCCTTGAAGGCTCGAGCAATATTTTGCTCACTTTCGCCCACTAATGACCCCAACAGGTCACTGGCCTTCTTAATGACGCACTTTCTGTCAAGCTCATGGGCCATGTACTTGGCAAGGGCAGATTTTCCCGTACCCGGAGGGCCATAAAAGAGCATACTCCCGCCGCCTTTCGGCAATTCTTCGTCCTGCATGAACGCATCTATTTTGCGCACCTTCTGCATGATGGACTCAATGCCGTGCTGTGCCCCTTGTGCCAACGTCACGCCGTCGAGGCAATAGTCTTTTGCGTCTTCGTCCACACGGTCATACTTTTGCTGCTTCCCGTTATGCGCCAGCGTCACATGCGCTTCAAGGATGATTGCGACGGCCTTGGCAAAGTCGCCCTTGCCTGCCTTGAGCATTTTTGCCTGCCGCACGGCTTTGCTTACCACTGCCACGGGCACGTCGTAGCGTTGCACAAGGGGCTTGAGTTCGTCCTTTGTGATGCGTCGCGTGACTTTTGCGTCCTTCACAATTTGCGTCCACGCATATTCCCTTTGCTCTTCTGTGAGAGGCTCAAAGTGTATGCTGAAGGCAAAACGACGGCGCACAGCATGGTCAATGTGTCTAATATGATTTGTAATCCATATAATGCGCTGCCCCTCCTTTTCCAAAAAGGCGTTGAGCCATGCCTTGTCCTTTGCGCGTTGAAATCCGGTATAATCTGTATCAAGAAGCTGTTCCGCTTCGTCCACCAAGACAAAAGACCCTGGATTTTTCGCCGCCAAACGTGTACAGGCAATAAGCGCCGCGCGTCGGTCGCTGGTGCTATCGTCCGCACGACTTGTGACTGACCATGCTTTTATACCAAGCGCAGCGGCAAGACTGTGGGCAAAGCTTGTCTTGCCCGTACCTGCGCCGCCATAGAGCAAAAGATGTAATGGCTGCACCCCCTTAGACTGCAATAGGCTTGTGGTGTGCTGCATGTCGTCATCGGGAATATGGAAGTGCTCAAGGGGAAGCTCTTTTCCTGCAACTTGCACATAGAGCAGGTCTTGCATAAGGGCACTGTCCATATTGCCGTCGGCATACCAAAACTTTTCCATAAGTCCACTCATGTGAAACGCTTCGCCCATCTCATATTCCATAAAACCGCACATATAGGCTTCATGTAATAGTTCGCGCACTTCACCGATGGAAATATCCAGCATCCGCGCCAGCGTTGCGTGATTTTGCCGCTCATGAATGGAAAGGCTATCTTCAAAGTACTCTTCAACAGGTGACACCGCGCGGAGCACATGAACAAATTCTAAAAAATCCAACATACTGCCTGAGCATCCAAAATAATTGACAATACTCTCCTGCGTTTTTCTCACGCCTCGCGGTATGACACGCCCTTCCTTTCTCTCGTATGCCTCGCGTAACTCATTGGTCATAAACGATTGCAGCTCAGGGTACTCATCCCACATTTCCCCAAGCATGGAGGATTGACGCTTCACAGAGGTACTCGCAATCTCATCACGAATCATGCTCCTTTTGCGCCCATTGAGGGGACGCAATGCGCTGTGCATGGTGCGAGCATTCCTTTCGCCGAGCGCAGATGCGAGCGGTTCAAGCAAAAAGCTCAAGCCACCATGCACATAGGAAAGGCATCCAAAAAACTCTGAATCTACGACCATTCTCTCTTCAAAGGCGGCATAAAGCCATGCGCCTATCTTGATTCGTATGTACTGCTCAACAGTTGCGTTTGTTGAAGCGTAAGGTGCTCCGTAGGACGTATTTCTTCTTCGACGATATCTTGCCATAAGGCCTCCTGCTGTTTCGAGGAGTATGCAAGATTGTCGTTTCAAAATATGAAACGATAGAGAGGGTAAATTTTGTTT
>CAYJPE010000224.1:0-4766 GCA_964371965.1 uncultured Desulfovibrionaceae bacterium | reverse complement strand
TTTTGGGTTTTGGCAAAAGATCCCCTTCCCCCCTCAAGAAAAATAATTAATCAATTTTTCCTTAAAAAACAAACATTTAAACAAATCTCGCTACGAGAGTGTGTATTCGCGTCCCGGTTGATCTAACAAGTAACCGCCAAGGCTTTTGAGCTTTTGCTTGAATGATACGCTTTTAATGATTTCAAGAATTTTTTGAATCATGGGTGTTTCATATGCATACTCCGGAATAAGAAAATCGTATTTTTCAATACAGACCGGTATGAAGTCCAGATCAAACATACGTGCAGCAGCATAAATACCCATGCCCACATCGGCAGAACCGGACGCAATTTGCGCGGCAATGGACGTATGCGTAAATTCTTCATGGTCGTATCCATAAATGTGCGAGGCGGCGAGACCTTTTTGCTTGTTCAAGTAATCAAAAAGGATACGTGTTCCGGAACCTTTTTGACGGTTGATAAAACGCACGCCGTCTCTGTGCAAGTCTTGTAATGTTTCAATGTTTTTAGGGTTTCCTTTGGCAATCATAAAGCCTTGCTGACGCCCCGTCACTTCTATGAGCCGTACGCCTCCTTCCGGAAAATATTTTTTCACGTAGGAAATATTGTAAGAGCCGTCGCCTTCGTCCAAAAGATGCACGCCGGCAATGTGGGCTTCGCGCCGTTTCACAGCCATGACTCCCCCCATAGAGCCTGTGTGTGAGGAAATCATGTACAGTTTTTTGTCTGCCACGTGCAGCATATCGGCAAGTTCATCGAGCAAGGGGTCGTGACTGCCAATGGCCACCAATGAAGAATCAATTTTTGTCAAATCTTGCAAAAGCTCAATGGAAACATTTTCGCCCGCTTTATATCCCTCCACGCCTTGTGGAATGCGTAACATGCCGTCAGCTTTCATAAAGGAGGAGACAATGCCACTGCCGCGGCTGAGTGGAGAGGCAATATAGCGCCCCTCCACATGCCCCATGCGCACGCGAATAAATTCTTCATATTTCACGCCTGAAATCACGGGGCGGGAGAGTACGGCCTCATGGTGCACGGGCGGGCTAAAGTATTGCTTGGAAAAATGTGCCAAGAGGGGTTTTAAAATTTCCTCAATGACAATAATACCCGACACAGGATAGCCCGGAACGCCAAGGATGACTTTATTGTTTTTATACCCTAAAATGGCGGGCTTGCCCGGTTTTATGGCAATGCCGTGATAGAGCACGTCACCCACGTCTTTGACAATGTGTACGGTATGGTCCTCTCGCCCTGCGGAGGAGCCGGCATTGATGATGACAATGTCGCATTCTTCAAGTGCCACTTCTACTGTCGCTTTAATATCGTCAACAATGTCCTTGCAAATGGGATAAATTTTTGTCTCTGCTCCCCAATTCTGCAGCATGCTCGCAAAAATGGAGGAGTTAAATTCCAAAATATCGCCGGTACCGGGGTTTTTTGTGGTGGGCGGCACAATTTCGTCACCTGTGGGAATAATGCCCACAAGGGCTTTTTTGAGCACAGGCACGCGCAAGACACCACCTGCCAACATGGAGCCGATGGCGGCGGGCGTTATGCTTGTGTAAGAGGGGATAATCATTTCCCCTTGGCAAATATCTTCGCCAATTTGGCGTATATGCTGAAAAGGCGTGGCGGCACTGTGCAATTTTACGGCACCGTCGTCAAGGTGTACAAGGTCTTCCACCATGATGACGGCATCATAGGCATCGGGGACAGGGTCGCCGGTGTCGATAACAATAAAATCGTCCTTGGCAATGACAATCGGCGTTGTTTCCGTGGCACCAAAGGTCATTTTTGCATGCACGGCAATGCCATCCATGGCGGCGGCATTGTAATGCGGTGCGCTTATGACAGCGTATACGGGGCGCGCACTCACACGGTTGCAAGCGTCAAAAACGGGCACGTCTTCTTCGCCCGCTTCAAAGCCTTTCTCCATCATGATACGCACATAATCTTCTGTTGCCTTTTTTAAAGGCACATTTGTAAGATATTGAAAAGACATATATTTTCTCCTAAAAAAGGTAGAGTGTGACTTGTGTGTTTTTTGCGATACCTTCGCAATCTTGGGGAATAATAAAATACCCGTCGGCGCCGGCAAGTGTGGTAATAAGGCCGGATTTATTGCGTATGGGTATGGCTTGTATCTCGTCGCCATCGTGGTGCAGGGCTGCGGGCACACATTGCGTGCGCCCGTCATTTGCCACGACAGACTCTGTCACGCGTGCCTGAACGCTGGCTTGATGGCGTGTCATGCCTGTGAGGTGCGCCAAAAGCTTTTGTACCACCATAAGCATGACAAAGAACACGGCGACGGGATGTCCCGGCAGGCCAAAAACAGGTTTTTGCTGTACTTTGCCCAAGATGGTGGGCTTGCCCGGTTTCATAGCAATGCCGTGAAAAAGCAGTTCGCCTTGAGTGGCAATGACCGTGCTTGTCACGTCCTTCACACCCACACTGCTGCCGCCGGATATGAGCACCATATCGCAGTGCGCGGCGGCTTTTTCAAGCGTTGCATGAAGTAATGCTTCATCATCCTTTAAGATACCATAGGGCACCGCCTCCAATCCCATGGACGTGAGCATGGCGGTGAGGAGGCTGCAATTGACGCTGCGCACTTGGGCATTATTGGGTGTTTCGTCAATGTCCACCAATTCGTCACCTGTGGCAATGAGCCCCACTTTAAAGCGCGCTGCAACAGGAACGTGACAGATGCCAAGGGCTGCCAACACGCCAATATCTTTGTGCTTTAAATAGGCACCGGCGCTGAGGACGCGTTTGCCCGGGTGTACATCGTCGCCTTTTAAAATAATATGTTGTCCCGGTGCCACGGCTTTGAGTATGCCAACGGTATTATCCCCATAATCATCAATGTATTCAATCATTTGAATGGCGTCTGCCCCTTCGGGAAGGGCGCCGCCCGTGGGTATACTTGCACAGTGGCCTTTTTGCAAAAGAATATGCGTTTCTTCGCCCATGCGTATGTGCGCTTGTATGGGCAGTATGGCGGGTATGCTGTCGCTGCACCCAAAGGTATCTGCGGCCATAAGGGCATAGCCATCCACGCTTGAGCGGGCAAAGGAGGGTACATATTCCGTGGCATATATGTCTTGTGCCAAAATGCGACCGCAGGCCTGCAAGAGCGGGACCATTTCTTCACGGGTCTGTGCAGGGGCAAAGGCTTCCGTCATTAACGAAGCAATGTCATCAAGGGATGTGAGTGCCAACATGGGTATATATCCTTTTTTTCAAAAAATACTGATTACATGCCTTTTTGCTCTCCGACAGCTTGCGCATTGAGTCACGTGCGCATTATGTACTGCGCATACATGTTTTTTCATTATCTTTCTATGCTGTCCACATATTCGAGCACGGTGTCCAGCGTTCCTGATGCAATGATGTGGCCTTTTTTCATATAATGAAAGACATCGCAGAGTTTTTGGAGTTGGTTAAACTGGTGACTCACAATAAGCCACGTTGCCTTGTATTCTTTTTGCCATGCTAAAATCCATTCCAAAAAAACGGCGAGGCTGTCGATATCGAGATTGGACAAGGTTTCGTCCATCATAACAAATTTTGGCTGAAAAACCAGTGCCCTGATAAAAGAAATTTTCTGTTGTTCACCACTGGAAAGGGTGCGGGCGTACTGGTTTTTTTTGTGCAAAAGCTGCGTTTTTTCAAGGTAGCCGTCTATTTTTTCTTCATTTATGGGCTTATTGCGTATTTGGAGAGGATAAATAATATTTTCGTACACAGAGCGCTGCATCATATAGGGGCGTTGGGGCATGAGCGTGATTTCGTGCGCTTGAATGTGCCCAAAGTCTATGCGCCCTGCATCGGGCACAAGGTCGCCGATAAGCAATTTTGACAGGCTGGATTTGCCACAGCCATTGCCCCCAAAAAGCCCGTGTATGGCACCTTCTTTCAGTTCGAGATGGGGAATGGATATTTCCAGTTCGCCCCGACGCTTTTTCAGATCAGTAATTATCAATTTCGTCTCGCTCTTTACGTAAAAAGTCAGCAATAAGTTGTAATGTAAAAGAAATAAGAAGAAGTGTCACGCCAAGAAAGATACCTTCCGTAAAAATACCTTGGCTTTTTAAAAGAGATATGGACGTGGTCATGGTGCGTGTTGCGCCCTTAATATTGCCACCCACAAGCATGACGGCGCCGATTTCGCTTAAAGATCGCCCAAAGCCGGTGACGATGGCAAAGTAAATTTCCTTGCTCAATTCCCGAAAAATCAGGCGCTTTGTCTGCTTTTTATTGGCACCAATGCAGACACCGTAAAAGCGAATGGCAGGGGCGAGGCGCTGGGCACTTGTGTACATAAGGCCGGTTATTATGGGGGTAATAATGATACATTGCGCCAAAACCATGCCTTGGATGGTAAAAAGCATGGAAAAGTCACCCAAGGGCCCGCGCCGCATGATGAGCAAATAGACGACAAGTCCTACCACCACAGGCGGCACACCCATGAGTGTGCGAATAATGCGAATGACAAAGCGCTTGCCGGTAAAATTATGCCGCTCAAGCCAGAGGCCGAAGTTTATGCCCAAGAAGGCAGATATGCCCGTGGCGCAAAAGGCCAAGAGGAGACTGACGTAGATGGCATGCAGGGCGCTTTCGTCAGCAAAAAACATGGAGAAAAAGGCGGTAATGGCGTCCACAAGTGTTCTGTCTCCTTATCCTTTCAGTGTTTCCCCAAATCGTTATTTATTTTCTTGAGGGGGGAAGGGGATCTTTTGCCAAAACCCAAAAGCTTCC
>CAYJPE010000223.1:0-4791 GCA_964371965.1 uncultured Desulfovibrionaceae bacterium | reverse complement strand
TGGTCGTAGAGTTTGTGGGGTCGTTTTGCATGGGTTTTCTCCTGTTTAAGGGTTACGGAATATATCTTATGACGAGTTGGCGGCGGTACACTTCCCTCGTGAATTTTTGCGGCCTTCCAATTTTCACGCCTTTGTCATTGACAAGTTGCCTCTCGACTCGCTCAATGGCGTAAAGTGTAGGTGCTTGTGTCAGGCCATAATGGTCACAGAGTTCTCGTGCTGTTGCGCCCACAATGGCGGCACATAGTAAAAGCCCTGTTATCAAAAAAAATTTCTCATGGTGCTTGCTCCTTAGTTGAAAGATATTTTGTGACGGCACTTTTCCCCCACCTTGGCGGCCTCTCCGTCAAGCCCACAACGCCCCACCCACCAACATTCCCCTTTCACTTCCTGCCAATAATAACAGATAGGGCATGACTGCGGCTGAGGCCATATCTCGGACAGGTCGGGTAAGTTCTCGGTCTCTGCGTCTCTGCATATACTCTTTTTCTGGTCGGACAGGTCGGACAAGTCGGACAACTCTGTATTTTCAATGACTTACTCACATTGTCCGACTTTGAAAAAGCCTCTTTTCCGACCTTGTCCGACTTTTCCGACACGTTTTTGGAAGTCGGACAAGGTTTAAGAAGGTCGTCAAGCCACATGGCTTATTGCTCCTCTCCGCCGATATGCAGAACGTAAACACGCTTGCCCCAAAGTCTGGCAAGTCTCTTGGCGGTCGACGTGTCATGTTTTTGCCGTCACCTTTTTGTAAAATGCCCTTCTCGGCAAGAAGTTTTGCAGTCCGCTGTGCACTTATACCCTTGCATACTTCCGCCTTGAAAGACTCTGGCAGTATATAATATGTCGTGCCTTGCTCCGTCCGCTCTCGAAAGCCTGCGCGGTTTATGCACTGCATATCTGGCCTTTCAAGGTCTTGGAAGCGGCTTTGCCCGTGCTGCTCTAAAAAAAGCGTGACTTGCTCAAGCGCGGCCTTGTCCTTATGTGCTCCCGTTCCTCCTCGGTGTCCAAGCCATGCCTCAAAACAGGTCTTGGCGGCTTGAAGTGCTTCGCCTTTCTGCCACGGAAGCAAGCCCCATTCGGCGGCGGCGACAAGCAAGAAGCGCCTTCCTACTCGTTGGACTTGTCCGTCAAAAGCAGAGGGGTCGGACGAGTCGGACAAGAGAGGCATTCCCTCGGCAAGAAATGTGCGTATGGTTTTTTTCGCCTCTGGGTGCGCCAAAAAGGCTTTTATGAATTCCCGTGACAAGTGCCCGTAGTTCGTAGCGGCCTGTCGTTTAATGGCGTCTGCAAATGCCCTTGCGCTGTCGTGTCCGTGAAGGTTTTCAAAAAGGCCAAGTCCTGCCCCTGCGTCCGCTGGAATATCTGCAAGTCTGACTTCTTGCCCTGCTTGAATGCGTCCACCGTCCTCAGCTATTTTTTCGGCAATGCTCTTTTCACCCGTGGACAAAAGGAGCGTTCGCCATGACTTGGCGTGACGCCTGCTTCCGTCTTGCCGCGCCCGTCCTTTGCCGTGACCATTTGCAATCATATACACAGCCTCTTTCACCACTCTCGGCGGTGCTTGCCCAACTTCGTCAAGGCACAAGAGGGCGTCATTATGTAAGCAAGCAACGCCCTCAAGTCTGCCCACAAAGGAACGCTTGTCAGCCATGCTTCAAGTAAGAAGTCAAGCTTTTCTATCCATTCAGGCTCTTGAATGCGATATTCACGCGCAACGCTTGCCAGCAAGGCGTATTTGCCACGGCCTGACAGGTCAACGCGCTTTTTTTCGTCTGAGTCGTGGCTTCTTCGGCGCAAGGTTCGGGCAAGCGCGGCCTTACTTTCTCGCGTGTTATTTGTTGGCAGTCCTGCCATTTCTGCGGCAATTCGTAAGGCCGTTTGAAAGTCGCACTGCTCCATTTCCATAATAAAGGCAAAAATATCAAGGCTTTTCACGCAAATAAAACAATAGAAAAAACCGTTCTTAATGCTTGCGCTCGGTGTGCGGTCTTCCCCATGAAAAGGACAGCGCACTTGCTCGCCTCGTAAAATATCAATGCTGTATCGGTGCAACACTGCCTCTATGGTTAAGGCGTGGCGTATTGCTTCCTTGTCAATGAAAAAGCCTTGACGTTTTGAATATTTTTGGGGATAATTGACTTGTTCATTTTGGTGTGAACCATTCGCCCCTTTTGCCTCGCCCGTGAAAGGGGCGTTCTCATTGCCCTGCATGTTCCACCCCCTCACCCTGCATGTGTTGCGTCATGAAGCGGTCAAGCTCTTTTGTTGTCCACACTCTTACGCGCGGGCTGATAAGCGTCCCCTCTGGTAGCCGCCCTTGTCGCCTCCACAGCCAAAAAGTGCTCTTTGCAATGCCGATATAGGCGCAAGCCTCTTTAATTCTTAAATATTTACGTTGAACTTCCATAAAAAAAGGACTCCTCTTGAGGACGTGCGTATAGAACGCCTCGGAAAAAAGTTTATTTTTTAGGAAAAAAATTGATACAGACGCCCCTCAAAGCTTGAAAAGCAAAGGGGTTTGCTGTAGGTATGAGGGGTAAGTCTAGTCCAATTCTTACGCCTCGCCATTCAAGGACGCCAATCCTTGAGTGGCTCTTTTTTTCCTCGTTTCAAAGTAGTATACTACCGTATAAAATTTTTGCAAGCACTTTTTTTTATTATGTTTTTGTCAATAGAAAAAATATATTTTCGTTGACATGGCAACTATCCTTTCTTGTCGGCTTTGTCGGGTGCTATGGAAAAATGAAAATTACTCTTGAGGTCGTCCAAAAAGTCTGACCATTCTTGTAGCATTTTACGGCGTTCTGGCAAGTATTCTGCGTGGTTGTACGTCCCCCGAACACTTCCCTCTGTGCTGTGGGCAAGTTGTGCCTCTATCCAGTCGCGGTTATATCCAAGCTCGTTGAGCATGGTGCTTGCGGAATGTCGAAAGCCGTGTGTCGTCATTGTATTGGCGTCATAGCCAAGACGACGCAAGCCTTGCCTTAAACCGTCAATGGTTATGGGTTTTCTTGTGTTCCAATTATGGAAGAGGTGCGGCGTATCGCCCGTGACTTTATGAAGGTCATGTAATAGCTCAAGTGCTTGCCGACTCAAGGGGACAAGGTGCTTGCGCCTCAACTTCATGCGTTCGGGGGGAATTGTCCATAGGGCACTCTCAAAGTCAATTTCTGACCAAGGAGCATTCACAAGCTCGCCCGGCCTTAAGAAGACGTGCGCCTCAAGTTGCAATGCAATTCTAATAAGGACGCCGTGAGGGTATGCGTCGATGTCTCGCAAGAGCTGGGCAAATTCCTTGCGCTCAGTAATAGCGGCAAAGTGTTTGACAGGTGCGCTCTTGAGCTGTTTACCAAGCTCTGCGCACACATTGGCCTCAAGAATGCCCTCACCCACGGCAAAAGAAAATATCTGCTTGCATATGCCTAGGGTCTTCTTTGTGGTCTCAAAGAGTCCTTTGTCTTCAATGCGGCGCACACACTCAAGCATTTCTTGTGCTGTGATAGTTTTTATGTCACGACTGCGGAACCTGGGGAATATGAAGCGCTCAAGCTTCGAGGTAATATCTTGTCGGTGCTTCGGGGTCTTGTGGGTGTGTTTCGTCTCAAGCCACTTGGAGGCCACGGCCTCAAAGGTGTGTGCCTTGGCGTCCTCTGCGGCTTGACGTGCGGCTCGTTTTTCAGAGGATGGGCATATGCCTTGCGCAAGTTGCCTCTTGATATGGAGAAGGGTTTCTCTTGCCTCTGAAAGGGTGACGACAGGGTATTTGCCTGCGGTGTAGGTACGATACTTTCCCTCAAAGCGATAGTCTATTTTCCATGACTTTGTGCCACTGGGGAAAACATGAAGATAGAGTCCACCCCCGTCAAAGTACTTGCCCCCTTCTTTGAGTGCTCTGCATTTTGCGTCTGTCAGTTTTCTCATATGCGCCCCTCTTGTCGGTGTCGGTTCTGCCAAAATAGGCACTACCTACGGACTTACCGACAAAAAGGCTATATGTCAATACACCTCTTTAGACTGCGATAGACACTAAAGAGAGTAAAAAAGTAAAGCCCCACAAGGGCTTATGTACCTTACGGGGCTTTATTGGACGCAAAAATAGTATAGTATGGTGGAGACGGGGGGAGTCGAACCCCCGTCCGAGAACATTCCACACAAAGCGTCTACAGGCATAGTTTGAGTTTGATTCTCGTCGCAGATGTGGCCCCCAAACAGGCGATCCTTGACCAGTTCACTGCAGAAATCTTGCGTTAGCACCAGTAAACACATGCCTTCGCCAGCCTGATAGTATGTCGCCGCACCGGAATATCAGGCGTCTTCCGGATTGACGTGGTCATCGAGTGACCATTGCCGCGCTGGGATTAAGCAGCGTAGGCGTAGTCGTAATCGTTCTTTGCAATTACTTTGTTGCCGCTTTTTACGAGGCCAGCGGCGCCTCGACCTGCAACTCTGGTTTCCACATCCCCGTCGAAACCAATGCGTCCCCTCAAATTGAGCGGGTTATGCAATATGCACTCACGTCATATCACCCTAGGCGTTGTCGTCAAATTGCGCCTACCCGAATTTCTAATAATAGCTCATCTGAAAACACATGGCAAGTCTTTTTATTTGGACAAGACACATTTCACCACGGCGTTCTCATTTCAGTTTTCCCCAGACTATCGCTGCTCTCTATATTGCTATACATAACAATACCTTAGCATGCTAGTAGCGTGTTTTCTCTAAATGTGTATTTTTTAAAGCATCTGGAGGAAGTAAACAGTAAGCGCGTTTTGAAAGGGGAAGGAGGGG
>CAYJPE010000222.1:0-4794 GCA_964371965.1 uncultured Desulfovibrionaceae bacterium | reverse complement strand
TTTCCTAAAAAAAGTTTCCCCCCACATGCTTTTTAAAAACACACATTTAGACAAAACACGCTACTCGTACCTTGTATATTCTAAAAGCTCTGATTGCATTCTATGCGTGTTGCCATGCGCCACAAAATATTTCCTTCTTTCCCACGTAAAAAACTCCGGCATGCAGGCGAACCTATTGGTTTTTTTGAAGGGGCCGACCGAATGGCGCCGCAGGCGTGACCGTAGCCGAGGGACGAGGCGTACGGGCATCGAGAGCAGCGATGGTGTGGGGGGAAAGCTTTTTTTTCCTAAAAAAAGTTTCCCCCCACATGCTTTTTAAAAACACACATTTAGACAAAACAGGCTACAAGAAACAACGCGATATTAGTGAAGCAACAAGCTCACAGGATGGCGGCAGACTTTTTGACTGCCATGTTCTATCTGCACGCGGCAGGTACCGCACTCACTGCTCGTATACGTTGCCTCGCTCTGTCGGACAAGGGAAAAAAGAGCATTGCCCACATCTTGACCGATGGCATATTTTTCCTTTTTGAAGCCGTAACTACCCGAAATACCGCAACAGCCTGTGTCCGCATATTGTACTCTGTCTCCATAGGCGCGGCGCAAAAGCTCAAAGCCGGGCGCTCCGGCACCCTGTGCGCGTAAGTGACAGGGTGCATGATAGACAATCTGCTTGTCATGGGTCTTGTGCGGCAAAGCCCACTTGCCAAGCTCAAGACAATGCAGCAAAAATTCTTGGGCATCAATAAGTTCAGGAACACCGTATTCTTCGGCAATATCGGGGAAAAACAAGGGAATTTCGCCATTGAACATGAGGGCACACGAAGGACATGCCGTCACAACGGGAATGCCTTGCTGCTTATAATTGTGTAAAGCTTTGGCATTATTGCGTGCGGCCTCCCTGCCATGCTCCCAAAAACCATTGGCCACCATGGGCAAGCCGCAGCATGAAATATGCTCAGGCAACTGCACCTCATAGCCTGCCCTTTGCAAAGCACGCACAATGTCGATGCCACTGAAGGGATCGTATAAATCAATATAACAGCCGGGAAAGAAGACCACCTTTCCACGCCCCTTATCTTGCTTAAGGGTGGGAAATATACGCGAAAATGTTTTTTCGGCGAAGGGTGGAAGCGGTGCGTCTTTATGGATACCAAGAGCATGAAGCACCGTTCGCGACACAGGATTGAGCATACCAAAGTTACGCAACGCCGCCGGAATGCAGCCTATGAGCTTGCCAATACCTGCCCCATGAGCCAACATATAATCACGCCAATAGGAGCGGCGCGTTATGGACGGCGGATTGCGCAAGGAAGCAGCCCCGCGTGCCAGCATATTGAGCGTGGAAATGGGCACATTATGCGGACAGGCCATGTCACAATTTTTACAATTTGAACAATAATGCAAGGACTTTTCTTCCGCCATATCCAGCAGTCGAAAGCGCTCTTGCCCGGGACCAACCATGCGCGGTCCCAAAAATTCTGACGTAACCTGCGCCACCGGACAATGCACAAGACATGTGGAACAGGTAATACAGGCATCGGGTGTTATGTTGATATTGAGCATGAAGCACCCCCTATACAGTTTTGACCCACATGCCAGCCCGTCGTCGCCGCCACGCCATTGCCACTTTTTTCCGTCACATAATCATAAGCCCCAAGAATTCGTCCGGCAAAATGCACATTGCTCAAAAGCTCACGCCCCTGCGCATCCACTGGCACAAAGCGTTCATTGACGCTCAAGCCCATGCTGGCAAAGGGGTGCGTGCCAAAGATGCCGTCAGCAGACCACTCTTGGGGATCGGCAGGAGCATCTATGGGGAGGCGAAAAATGCGCTCATGAGCTTTGCCCGGCTCTGTCACAATGCCACCGCCCAAAATACCGCCGGTGGCGACAATAAAAGCATCCGCCACATAGCGTCGCACAGGCCCCTCACCCTTGGCCAAAAGAGCCGTACAGCGCCGCCCTTGCGTGCCTTCGCCCTCCATTTCGGCATGGGTTACGGTGGCATTTTCCACCACATGCACGTCGGACTCATGTCCACCTTGACGCAATGACCGCATAAGTGCCGTAAACACACGCAAGCCTCCCACGCCCGGGGGCATGGTCACCATTTCCACCACAGGACGCTGCAAGCGCTCTTGAACAGAGTGCCACGCAGATTCGCGCACACCTAAGATGGGCGGTATGAGTATGGCATCCACATCATGCGCCAAGAGCAAAAGCTCCGCCACAAGCCATGTGCGGCCCGCCTCTGTGTCAACAAAACGCGCCACGTCCAAGGGGCTCAAAGGCCTGTGAGCCTTCCCCTTAGGCCACGGAATGCTCGCTGTTGTAAAGTGCGCCTGCTTAAAAAGAGCGTATTGCTGCAAACCTTGCACCACAAGAGCCGGATGGCAATCGCGTATGGCGTCCACGGTGATAACGGCTATACGCGAAGCTTCGTCGGGACTGCGCGAAGCACCAAGAAGATTGTGCGCATGATGTGAGGCCGAGCAAAGGTAGGTGGGCTTGAGTGTTCCCATCATAGTAGGCACAAGCACATTATGTGCGTGCGCGTCATACGTCTCAGCCGCTTGTGCGCCGCAGTGCAATGTGAGCCCTTGCCCATGCACAATTTCTTGCAAAGCCTCAAGCCCCTCATGGACAGCCTCCTTGCCAAGGAGTCTGTAAGGGTGGGAAGTCGGCAAATGGGCGCTGGCCTCAACAGGATTGTTGCGCACCGCCCTCACACCGTCATTGTGGCGCATATAGCCAAGCACGTCCACACATGCACCGCCAATGGACAAAGCGCCCGCACCCGTTCCCAAGAGCGTCACCCTGTGCCCCTTGGCGCGGGCACCGCAAGCCGCCATAAGGCCGGCCATGCCCATACCTACGACAACCACGTGTTTTTTAAGACTTCCCATGACCTTCTCCACATTCTTTCGTCACCTGCGTGCTGTGCGTGTCGCATCCATGTGCATCGGATGTCGCCGCAAGATCCCAGAGGTTGCCGTCCAAATTCAACGATGCCGCATAAATGGCACGCCCAAGCTCCAGTTCTTTGAGTTGCGCGCCCCATAAGGCCGGACGCAATCCTTTCCACCGTTCTCGCAAAAAGGCGCGCACATTGTCTGCCGGTTTGAGCGCCAGAGGAACCCGGCCTTCCGTCATGGCGCCAACAGCACGCAAGGAACAAAAAATCCCTTGGCACGTGCCCATACCGAGGCGTGTTCGCAGACGCACATCGGTGAGGCTGTGACTTGCGCTATCACGCGCCACAAAATCCACTTCTGCCATACTCACCATTTCGCATTCGCACAGGAGTTGGTTTTTGGGCGCCGCCGCAGCGGCTTCCACCACCTGCCCAAAGGCAAGCCCCAAACGATCTTCCAAGCGACGCGTATCTTGCATAGGAAACACCCGACGGCATTGTTCCTTCAGCGCCGGTAATCGTGCTTTTTCGTAGTCATTCCAATCCACAAGGGGTACCGTGGCCGTGGTACATGGCGCCGTTATGCCCAAGTGAGCACACACAAGATCACTCATTTTTTCGGCCATAAGGCGATATGTCGTCAGCTTGCCGCCAAAAATACTGGCAAAGCCTTGCAATCCCTCTTCTTTGTGGTCGACAATGTGGAAGTTACGACTGGCAGAACGTCCGGCGCCTCCGGCACTTGGTGTGTATAAAGGACGGGTGCCCGCAAAGGCGCGTAAAATGCGATAGTGTTCTATATTGGGGAAAAGCGGCTTGCCATGAGCCAATAAGCGCACCACTTCATCGCTGGTGGGGCGCGTATCTTGTGGGCTGTCGGCAGGACTGGATGTCGTTCCCAATATGGTCACGGAACCGTGGGGAACAACAATATCGCCGTCGGAACTCTTGCGCAAACGATTGATGACCCGCGATGTAAAGCGGTGATTGAAGACGATGAGCGTGCCCCGATCGGGAGATACTTGTACGTCAAGACCCGTCATGCGCGCCACTTCACCCGACCACGATCCGGTCGCATTGACCACAAAGTCGCAAGCAATGTTTTCTTCTTCACGCGTTATGGTGTTGAGAACGCGCACACCCTTGACACGAGCGCTCGCAACGTCAATGCCCACAACTCTATGATAGGTATAAAATTCACTCCCATAACGCCGCGCCGCCATGGCATTGTGCCATACCAAGCGAAAACCATCGACACACGAGTCCGGAACACGATAGACCGTTTTCACGTCCGGCGCAAGGTTTGGCTCAAGGCGCCGCGCCTCAGCAACATCAAGCTGCTGTGCCTCTATCCCCGCACGCGCACAGGCGGCGACCCAAGGCGTCACAAAGTCTGCCGGATCCTCCGGTGTCAACACAAAAAAACCCTCCGTCTCTTCCACGCAATGGCGTCCAATAACACGAAGTATGCGGTTTTCTTCAATACATTCTCGCGCAGACTCCTGATCTGCCACGGCATAACGTGCGCCGCTGTGCAAAAGACCGTGAAAACGCGACGATGTACCATGGACAAGCCCACCTTGCTCCACAAGGATTGTCTTGACTCCACGCATACTCAGGTCACGAAAAATACCGACACCAGTAGCACCGCCCCCAATAATAACGACTTGACATTCCTTCATGTTGCGCACTCTCTGTGAAAAACGTTTCTCTCTTTAACAGTTAGGTGACAAGTACAACACGTACAAGGCTGTGTCAATAAAAAAACGCCCTGCAGCAAGGCATTACGCGTGCTCCTTGATGCAGCAAGGAGAATACAAAGTTTTTTTCTTGAGGGGGGAAGGGGATCTTTTGCCAAAACCCAAAAGATTCCCCTT
>CAYJPE010000221.1:0-4805 GCA_964371965.1 uncultured Desulfovibrionaceae bacterium | reverse complement strand
CCCTCAAAACGCTTTAATTATTCCTCTTTTCAATAAATTGAAAAGAGGAATCCTCCATTACTGAGAGAGGAAAAGTTCTTTCCCGGAATTATTTTGTATATAATTTTATTTGATCAGTGTTTCCTTAACGATTTTGGAGTATTTCAAGAACTCTCTCATCATCCAAATCAGAAGCACGATCCAGAGCCGTGTTGCCCTCCTTATCCTTTATTGTGACATCCGCATTATGGTCCATCAGAAGTTGAATCACCACTTTATCTCCTGAGGTTGCAGCCCACATGAGTGCTGTCTCGCCGGAGGCATTTTGTGTATTGACCTTGGCCCCATGCTCCAAGAGTATCTTGACATTTATTCCGGTATCTTCCCTGGAGCCATACATGAGCGCTGGGTTTCCATAATTATCTTTTTGATTCACATCGACATTTTTATCCATAAGAAAGCGGAGCATGTCTTCATTTGTATTCATAACGGCATACATGAGCACGGTCATACCATCGTTATCTTTGAGATTAATATCCGCTCCATTGTCTGCAAGTACCTTAAAAGCATCATACCTGGCTCTTTCGGCTGCATACATGATTGGTGTTTTGCCAAAGTCATCGCTTTGGTTGACATTGGCTCCATGCTCTATGAGGAGTTTGGCGACATTAGTATAGCCTTCTAGGGCGACGCCGCTGAGCACCGGCGTGTTATTATTCCCTATCGTATTGGGATTGGCCTTATGTTGCAAGAGTAATCGAACAAGGTTTTCGTTCCCATATAAGGCTGGCATGAGCAAGGCTGTGTAACCATATTCATCCGTTGCATTAACGTCGGCGCCTTCATTGAGCAAACGCTGGACAGTTTGTATATCTCCTTTGGTTGCGGCTTCAACAAGAGGCTGACTTAAAGATACGTGGGGGAATAGTATACCAAGGCAAAGAGCCAGCAGTAAAAAAAATTGATGCATGTTTTTCTCCTTAATGTGTTAAGTATGTGGTACATAATGCTTGTGCAGGTAGGCCTTAGCGATTTTGGAGTATTTCGCGAATTTTCTCAGCATTCCAATCAGACACATGATCCAGAGCCGTTTTGCCCTTCTTGTCTTTTATGGTGACATCCGCATTGTTATCTAACAGGATTTGGAGAGTCACATCATTGCCGTCCGCGGCTGCTTTCATGAGTGCTGTTTTGCCTTCGGAATTCTGTGCATTGACATTGGCCCCATACTCTAAAAGTATTTTGGCATTTATTCCGGTATCTTCAGTGGCAGACCACATGAGCGCTGTTGCTCCATTGTCATCTCTTTGCTCAAGGTCGACATTTTTATTCATAAGCAGCCGAAGCATTTCTTCATTTGTATTCCAAGCGGCGTATATGAGCACTGTTCTCCCATCAACACCTATGGCATTGACATTCGCTCCATTATCAACAAGCACTTTGAAAACCTTATGATTGATGTTTTCGGCTGCGTATATGAGGGGTGTTTTGCCAAAGTCATCGCTTTGATCGACATTGGCTCCATACTCTATGAGTATTTTGGCAACGCCGGCAGAGCCGTCTCGGGCGATGACGCTCAGCAGCGGCGTATTATTATTGCCTGTCACATTAGGATTGGCCTTATGGTCCAAAAGCAGTCGAAGGATGTCTTCGTTCCCATATAAGGCTGCCATGTAAACTCCTGTCATACCGTATTCAGTATTGGCATTAATGTCGGCACCTTCGTTAAGCAGGCGTTGCACAGTGTTGATATCATCGTTTGTTATGGCTTCGGCAAGAGTTTGACTCAAGGATACTTGAGGGAAGACTAGGCCAAGGCAAAGAGCCATCAGTAAAAAAAATTGATGCATATTTTCTCCATAATGTGTGAAACATGTGGTATATAATATTCGTGTAGGTAGAGCTTAGCGATTGGTGAGTATTTCGCGAATTCTCTCACTATCCCAATCAGACACATAATCCAGAGCTGTTTCGCCCTCCTTATTCTTTATTGTGACATCCGCATGATGATCAATCAGAAGTTGAATCACCGCTTCATCTCCTGAGCTTACTGCCCAAATGAGTGCTGTATCGCCGGAGGCATTTTGTACATTGACCTTGGCCCCATGCTTCAAGAGTATCTTGGCATTTATACCGGTATCTTCCCTGGAAGCATGCATGAGCGCCGGTGTTCCATAATTATCTTTTTGATTCACGTCGACATTTTTATCTATAAGGAAGCGGAGCATGTCTTCATTCGTATTCATAGCGGCATACATGAGCACAGTCATGCCATCCGGATCTTTGGCGTTGATATCAGCCCCATTGTCTGCCAGTACTCGAAAAGCATCATAACGGGTATTTTCGGCTGCATACATGAGTGGCGTTTTGCCAAAGTCATCGCTTTGATTGACATTGGCCCCATGCTCTATGAGTATTTTGGCAACGCCGGCATAGCCTTCTCGGGCGACGTCGCTCAGCACCGGCGTATTATTATTCCCTGTCGTATTGGGATTTGCCTTATGCTCCAAGAACAGTCGAGTAATGTCCTCGCGCCCAGATATGGCTGCCATGTAAAATCCTGACATGCCATAGTAAATTTCGGCATTAATGTCGACACCTTCGTTAAGCAGGCGTTGCACAGTGTTGATATCTTTGTTCCTTATGGCTTCGGCAAGAGGATGACTCAAAGATATTTGGGGGAATAGTATACCAAGGCAAAGAGCCAACAGTAAAAAAAATTGACGCATGTTTTTCTCCTTAATGTGTGAAATATGTGGTACATAATGCTTGTGCAGGTAGGCCTTAGCGATTTTGGAGTATTTCGCGAATTTTCTCAGCCTCCCAATCAGAAGCATAATCCAGAGCTGTTTCGCCCTCATTATCCTTTATGGTGACATCCGCATTATGCTCCAGCAGAAGTTGAATCACCATTTCATTTCCTGAGGTTACTGCCCAAATGAGTGCTGTATCGCCGGAGGCATTTTGTGCATTGACCTTGGCTCCATGCTCCAAGAGTATCTTGGCATTTATTCCGGTATCTTCCCTGGAAGCATGCATGAGCGCTGGTATTCCATAATTATCTTTTTGATTCACGTCGACATTTTTATCCATAAAGAAGCGGAGTATGTCTTCATTCGTATTCATAGCGGCATACATGAGCACGGTCATACCATCCGGATCTTTGGCGTTGATATCCGCCCCATTGTCTGCCAGTACTCGAAAAGTATCATAATGGGTATTTTCGGCTGCATATATGAGTGGTGTTTTGCCAAAGTCATCGCTTTGGTTGACATTGGCCCCATACTCTATGAGTATTTTGGCAACGCCGGCATCGCCTTCTCGGGCGACGTCGCTCAGCACCGGCGTATTATTATTGCCTGTCACATTAGGATTGGCCTTATGGTCCAAAAGCAGTCGAATGATGTCTTCGTGCCCATAATAGGCTGCATTTGAAAGAGCTTCATCGCGAGAGTGAGGTGTTATCGCACTTTCTTCCTTGAGCAAACGCTGGACAGTTTGTATATCTCCTTTGGTTGCGGCTTCAACAAGAGGCTGACTTAAAGATACGTGGGGGAATAGTATACCAAGGCAAAGAGCCAGCAGTAAAAAAAATTGATGCATGTTTTTCTCCTTAATGTGGTAATGAGATTGTGAAAAAACCATAACAGCAAGCATCACTTTGTTTGCAGTGACATTTGACACCGAGATAAGCGAAAAAGTGCATTTGATAACAGGGTGAAACGTTTATTTACGGAGAAGTTCTAAGCATTTCGATAAGTTTCGCAGAGGCATCACGGGGAAGATACTCCAAAGCTGTTTTGCCTTTATTATTTTTCATGTTGACATCCGCATTATTATCCAACAGGATTTGTACAATTTTTTCTTTTCCTCGACGAGCTGCCCACATGAGTGGTGTCTCGCCTTGAGCATTCTGTGCATTGATATTAGCCCCATTGTCCAAGAGTATTTTTGTATTTGCCTCGCTCTCCCCACTGGCAACCATAAGTGCTGTTGTGCCGCTGTCATCCTTTACTTCAATGTCTACATTTTTCTCCAAAAGAAGTCGAATCATTGTATCAGTCTGAGCGAAACAGGCATCCATGAGCACTGTTACCCCTTCAAAATCTGTGGCGTTGACATCCGCCCCATTGTTCAACAGTGCTCGAAAAACCTCATAAGAGCCCGTTGTGGCTGCATACATGAGTGGTGTTCGCCCATACGCATCTTGCGCCTGAACATCTGCCCCATTCTCTATGAGCAATAGGGCGATGTCGGTGAACCCTTCGTTGAGGACCCCGCACAGCACTGGCCTGCCATTGCGCTCTTTTATTTGGGGATTGGCTTTATGTTCCAAGAGCAGTCGAACCATGTCTTGGCGTCCATATAAGGCTGCATATAAGAGAGCTGTGTTGCCATACTCATTTACGGCATCGATGGGGCTCCCTTCACTGAGAAAGCGTTGTACAGCGTTGATATCGCCTTTTTTCGCGGCTTCGACAAGAGGATGACTCAAGGATACTTGGGGGAGTATGAGGGCAAAGCAAAGAGCTATAAGTAAAAGATATTGGCGCATGTTTTTCCTTTTAGATATGTGGCTAAAGGGTGTTTTATTTGTGTTTCGCTAGCAGGCCGTTGAAAAAGTGCAATCTACGGCGTCAGAGAAAAAAAGTAAACAACTTATGTATGTTTATATACACGGCGTTGCTTACTTTTTTTCTCTTCCTTGTATCTCACACTTTTTGAACGGCCTGCAAATCGGACTTTTTCAACAGACTGCTAGGGGCTGCTTCTAAATAAATTCTTTTGCGTTCTGCCCCTGCTCCGAAGGGGTCAAACAGCGCTTT
>CAYJPE010000220.1:0-4810 GCA_964371965.1 uncultured Desulfovibrionaceae bacterium | reverse complement strand
ATCGTCCTTCATATGAGGATTGGCTCCGTTTTTGAGGAGCAATTCCACATTTTCTTTGACGGCAAATTCCGCCGCATACATAAGGGCGGTCTTATCTTGATCATCCACAGCATGAATATCTACCTTATTATCTATGAGAATTTGCATGGTTTTGCGCTTATCTTCTTCGGAAAGCCCATCATCCGTAGGGTACAGTTGGGCAACAAGCATAAGCAGGGTTTTCTGATATTGATCGCGCACATGCACATTCGCTCCCTTGGCTAGGAGCAAGGGAAGATATTTTGCTTTGGCATTGTTCACAGCGAATTGTGTGGGATTATAGCCATAATGTTTCCCTTTGTTGGGAGCCGCACCATGGTCTAAGAGCATTTGCACCAATGCCCCTTTATCCTTATCTCCCATCATGGCGCGTACAAGTGGTGGCGCATCATAGGATAAAAGATTGACATCGGCCTTATGCTGCATAAGAAATGTTGCCGCGCGCACCTGATTGTTGTTGGCGGCTATGGCCAGCGGTGTCCAATTGCGGTGGTCTTGAGGCAGGCCGTCCACATGCGCCCCGTATTTGAGCAAGAGATCCATAGTACCCAAGGCATCTCTTTGAGTAGCTTTGGCCAACGGTGTGTAGCCGTCTATAAGAAAATTCGCGTCTATACCGTGTTGAAGAATTTGTTCAGCAGCGGCATAATCGCCCTTTTCTACGGCCTGCATCAAATCGCTTTGAAACTGCTTGATGACGGCAGCGTCAGTAGGCGCCGCTTTTTTAAATGCGGCAATTTCTTCTGCGCTTATGCCCTTTGGAGGGGGAGAAGGTTCATAATTTTTACGTAAAAAAGCACGAAAATAGTCTGCCATCTGGGAGGAACACCCGAGGTTGCGTTCCACCGTGATAAGTGCTTTGTCACCAATAAGGCTGGCAGACCCCCTACCGCCTGTGGATGTGTAAAAGTTATATTCGCCGCCATAATAACGACCACGAGTGGTGTTGGCTATACCTGCGGCATGTAAGACAGCACGCATGGTATCGTAAAAATGTTCGTTAAGTCCGACACCTTGCGGCGTAGAATAAGGCACGACGGCTACCCACAAGTCACTTTCATATGTGCCTAGATGTGGCGTTATCACAGAGAAATTTTTTTCTTCTCGAACGTCCCACCTTTTGTTCTTTTCCGAGTTAAGATTCATGGCAAGGCTTATGCTTATATCAAGCATGGAGACCTTGGCTTCAAATTTGGGCAGTGCTTTTCTGCTTTCACTGAGCCATGCTTCCCAATTTTCGCCGTCATCGTGCGTTTTTTGCAAAGCTATGGTGCGAAAAATATTCTTTAAAGAAGTATTGTTACTGTCGATGGCATAGAGTATAAAGGGAAGTTGTGGCACACAAGTATAGGTGGTAACGTTAAAAACGTGTCCATCTTCAGCAAAAAGGGTAAGGCTGCGTTCACCGATTTTTCTATTTTCCGCGATAAAAGCGGTAAAAGCGTGATCATTGTCAAGGCGCACTTCTTTGCGAGTGAAAACGATGTCTGGCGAACTTTGTTTGGCAAAAAAATGAGCAAATTGTTCTTTGTCACCTTTCCCCACACTCAAGGTCACAACTTTATCTGTTTCGGCGAGCACGTTAAGTGGCGATATTTTTTCTTTTTCTCTGGAAAAAGAAATTTCGCTATCACCGCTCTTGGTAGCGGTGAGTCCTTCTACGGTTATGACCCGATAATCTTTGAGTTCTATAAAGGCAAAGGGCTCCGCTAGCACAGAAGAATGGAGCAAGAGCAAGGTAGAAACAAAGCTCATACATACAGTGAAAAAACGGGGAAAAAAGGTGTGCATAAATCGTCCTTTGTTGTTTTTTTGTGCCATGTTCTGCACATAGCCGAGCAAATCGGTATGGCATTGATCTACGAACAGCAGTATGCAATAAAAATATTTATGGCAAATTGTATGTATCCTCATATAAAGAGCTCATGGTATATATCAAAATGATGGTGGGGAATAATAAAATATAAAATATAGCAATTCCACTTGAAATTGCTATAATGCCTCCCCATGACGCTCAAAATAAGCTCAACAGCATAAAAATCACACTCTTTTTACATTTACTGCCCGAAACTATTAAGAATTTTTTGTAACTTAAACACTGATAAAGTGTGTTCTTTGCTTTATGGCAGTTGTCTAACTTTTTCAACAGGCTGTTAGGTTTTGAAGGGGTCGACCGAATGGCGCCGTAGGCGTAGCCGTTAAGCGAGGAACGAATGTTACGGATATCAAGAGCAACACATCTTGGGCAGACATAAGCAGTTTGACTTTTTATCCTCGCTCCAAAGGGGACGGCGCAGATTGCCGTTTTTCAACAGCCTGTTATTCCGATGTCCGTGTCACTTCAATAATATGTGGAAGCTTCGTAATGTCTGCAATCAGCTGATAAAGCTGGTTAACATCACGCACTTCAATAACCGTATCTATCACGCCCTTGCCGTCCACAAGTGTTTTTGAAATCAGTTCATCAATATTGACGCTATCTTGAGCAAGAATATGTGTCACCTGTGCCAAAACACCTCGCTCATTACGTGCCACAATATGGATACGTGCTTGATAAGGCTTATCTTCCATTCCGTCCCATTGCACAGATATAAGGCGCTCCGGCTCCATATTTTGTGCATTCACGCAGTCACTTCTGTGCACACTTAAACCAAGCCCACGACTGATATAGCCTACAATGGCATCTCCCGGCACAGGATTGCAACACTTGGCATAACGCACAAGCACACCGTCCACACCGGCAAGACTCACCCCCTCGGACTTGGCAGCTTTATCTCCTTTGTCCACTTTCTCTTTAGATAACTTGCTTTCCTTGGCAGCCTCCACCGCCTCAGGATTCAAGACAGCATACAACTTATTGAGAACTTTTCGGGGCGTATTGTGCGCATAGCCGACACTGGCAAAAAGGTCATCCACCGAGTCAAAATTCATGTCGTGGGCAACAATAAGAAGCTGCCCTTCTTTGTGATGCTTCGCCACATTAAGGCTTACCTTTCGGCCTTCTTTTTCCAGCATTTCGCGTCCCAAGGCTTGGGCACGGGTGCGTTCTTCAGTACGCAAATAATGTTGAATGCGGCTGCGAGCCTTGGCAGTTTTCACCATCTTCAGCCAATCTCTATTGGGATGGCGAGCATTGTCGGTGATAATTTCCACAGTATCGCCAGTTTTAAGCATCGTGCCAAGAGGTACAAGCCTACCGTTCACCTTGCTGCCAGCACAATGATGCCCCACCTTCGTATGGATATGAAAGGCAAAGTCAAGCGGTGTTGCCCCTTCAGGCAAAGACTTCACATCGCCAAGGGGTGTGTACACATAGACTTCGTCCTTAAAGAGGTCAAGGCGTAAAGAGTGCATGAATTCCTTGGAATCCGCTTCATCGCGCTGACGTTCAAATATTTCACGAAGCCAGGCAAATTGTTCCAAGTCCTTGGCATTAACTTTGCTTTTTTCCTTATACAACCAATGAGAAGCCACGCCATGCTCTGCTTGACGATGCATTTCTTCTGTACGGATTTGAATTTCGACACGTTCGCCTTCAGGGCCGATAATAGTCGTATGCAAACTCTGATAGCCATTGGCCTTGGGCATGGAAATATAATCCTTAAAACGCCCATGCACTGGCCGCCACTGGGAATGCACAAGACCGAGCACAGAGTAACAATCCTTCACATCACCAACAAGTACCCGAAAAGCCATGATGTCGTGCATTTCATCAAGAGAAAGTGAAAGTTCCAACATTTTTTTATGGATACTGTAGCTGTGCTTTATACGCCCATACACGGTGCCATTGATGCCATTTGCATGGATAAGCTCTTCAATGCGCATGACAACCTTGTCAATGATTTTACGCTCTTCCACTTGATTATCTTCAAGCCATTGGGCAATTTGATGATAGACGTCAGGTCGCAAATACTTGAAGCTCAAATCTTCCAAGATTTGCTTAATGCGGTGCAAGCCCAATCTATTGGCCAAGGGCGCATAAATATCCATGGTTTCTTGGGCAATGCGACGCTGCTTATGCGCCTTTTGAAAATCTAGAGTGCGCATATTATGAATGCGGTCTGCCAACTTAACCATAAGTACACGCATATCGTGACTCATGGCCAAAATCATTTTCCGAATATTCTCTGCTTGCGCATCTTCTTTAGAATCAAAAGGGATAAGGCTAATCTTGGTGACACCGTCCACAATGTCGGCCACGTCTTCACCAAAGTTTTCGTCCAGTTCTTCAATAGTAGCCTTTGTATCTTCCACGGTATCATGCAACAAGCCAGCGACAACTGTGGCCTCGTCAAAGCCAAGCTCTGCCAAGGTGTGTGCCACAGCAAGGGGATGCGAGAGATACGGCTCGCCCGACAGACGTGTTTGCCCGGCATGGGCAGCAGCCGCAAACACATAGGCTTTTTGCACAAGCTCGAGGTTTGCCTCAGGATTTTTTGAGGCTAAAAGATCGAGAATTTCCTGTATTCGAATCATAAAGAACCTTCATGGTTTTTTGGCGACATTTTGGACAAAAACACCCACGCTTTTTTCACAACATACATTCAAGCAAGCTTAAAATACTACTGGATTCGCGCATCTTTTACAAGCTGTAATCAAGGAAAAAATTTTTTTCCTTGAGGCTGCTTCTCAATAATGAAATTTTGTGTTTTTGCCAAAAAACTCGCGTTTTTTTCGAAAGGCGCGTATACAGACACATATAGCTTGAGCAAAAAACACCATTTCATGAAAGCAAAACGCAAAATCCTTTTATTCAGAAACAGCCCCTAGT
>CAYJPE010000219.1:0-4827 GCA_964371965.1 uncultured Desulfovibrionaceae bacterium | reverse complement strand
ACAAACGCCACGAAAGAACTTTACGACTATTCCAATCCATAATCGCCACTAAGTACATGAAACCTTTATTTGTAGGTATATATGTTATATCTGAGCACCACACTTGATTCGGATGTGTTATACTCATATCGCGTAGCAAATAAGGGTAATGCTTATGCTCCTTGTTCGCTATTGTTGTCTTAGGTTCTTGATATATTGCACGAATTCCTAACATTTTCATGAGTCGTCGCACACGCTTCTCATTGATTGCCAGACCACAATATTTATTGAGATGAGCACACATTCGACGGACACCATAGAATGGATACTTCTCGTGCACTTCCTTAATTTTCTTTGCTATTTCTATGTTTAATTGACTTTCACCTGTATGCTCATAATAGTATCCAGAACGCGAAATATTGAGTAATGCACATTGAACACGCACACTTATCTGAGAATGTGTGGGGTCAATCATGCTTTGCCTGTGAGAAATACTCACCTCTTCTCCCAGGCATTGGCTAAAAAATCGCGTTCCACCGTGAGCTTTCCTATCTTTGCGTGCAGTGTATGTATTTCTTTTTCATGGGCTTTTGTCTTGTCGCCTGTATTGCCATTGAAAATCCCCACGGCACTGTCTTTAAGTTGGCGCTTCCATGCGTTGATTTGTGTCTGGTGAACACCATACTCACTGGAAAGCTCAGCAATAGTCTTGTCGCCCATCAAGGCCGCTAAGGCTACCTTGGCCTTAAATGCCGCTGTGTGTTTTTTCCTTACTCCCATTGTCGTCTCCTTGTGTGAACACACTCTAACACACTTGTCCGGTTTTTGGGGAGTAGCTCTGTAGGCCATAACGCGGATGTCCTTCGTGGCTTTGTCAATCATGGAAACAATGGCTTCTTGCGCACTGCCCGCGGGTGTTTTTGCCGGAGAAAAATAAACGCTTATACGATGGGGAGGCACATCGATTGTTTCAGCAGGTTCAGCGCGGAGTATGCTAAAAGAAAAGAACAGGCACGAAACAAGAGCGCAAGATGCAATAAATACAAGAGCTTTCTGTGGTTGCTTATGGCTCACAGATTGCGACGGAGGGGGCGCGTGCGTCATGGTTCTGCTCCTTTCTTTATTGACCATAAAGAACGGCATCGCCAAAAACAGGACACACGGGCGCAGGGCGCAAAAAAAGACGTGGCGAATGCCGGGAGCTCAATACCGACCAAGCGAGCGGCGGAGTTATTCCCCCTTTTTGCAAAAGGGTATTGTATATCCTCGCACTCCCGGCCATGAACGCAACTCAAGAGTCGCATTACTGACAGGAATGCAGAAGAGGCGACCCCGTGGTTGAGACCACGACCCGCTTGGTATAAAGGTGTATTGAGCACCTGTGCCGCCATAGTGCCGTAAGTGGGGAGAAAAGGCAAGGGGCGTCATGTGACGTTTTTGAGTATGTGAGTTTGTTGTGCCCGAGGGGCTGTTGCTTTTTGAGCATGACACTGCTTTGCTCTGTTGGTGGTTGACCGTTTTGTCGAGCTTGCTGTTGACGTTATATGCATTGAGCAAAGCATAAAGCGTATGCGCCGATGCTCTTAAGGTTGGCTTGCCCCAATGAGAATGCGCCATGTGCCTTGCTTTTAGTTGCAATAGGATGTCTCATTACTCTGCATAGGGCATTCTATTGCTCTGTGTGCCTCTGCATTTTCTCTACACAGCCAATGTGCCTTGCTCCACTCCCACTGTCTTTAAGGTGCGAGAAGCGAAGCGCCGAGCACACTACAAAACGGGGCGACCTCGTCCCCGTATTTGTAGTCAGGATGTAGACGTGTAATACGGCTACCATCCTGCCACGATGATAGAGGGTGCTATCGTGCTCAACCTCTGTAACGCAAGCACGCAACGTTTCGCCATACCTTTTCTGAGCTAAGCGGTCTCGGCATTTGAGCAAACGCATTTGGCTGTTAAACCTTACGAGGTGTCGGCGTGAAGCAAACGTACTTGCTGTCGAACCTTATCGCGTGACGGCTTGGAGTAAATGCACTTGGGCGTCGAACCTTGTGGGGTACAATGCCTGAGTAAAGCGGTCTCAGCATCTGGGGAACTCGCATGACTGTCAAAGCTTGTTGAGGGACGGCTTAAAGCAAATGTGCTTGGGTGTCGAACCTTATGAGGCACGTCTTCCGAGCAAAAGGACGAAGGCGGCATTTCATGTGTGTGGGTTGATGACGTAGGGGGGGGCGGGGGTGTGTCTTGTATTTTCTGTGTTCGCGTATGATCTGTGCAAATGCCAATTTTTCTGTCATAAAAACGAAAAATTACATAATTTCGCCACTGCCACATGAAAAAACTCCATGCTATCTCTGAGAAAACTTTTTTCGAGGTAGCCCATGAGTACAACATGTTTCAACAAAAGGCTTTTGACATTACAAGAGGTTGCTGGTGTTTTGCGCGAAAATCGCTCTTCTATAAGTAGACTTCTCAAGGCGGGTCAGCTATCATACATTGTTATAGGCGGTCGAAAACTCATAGACGAGGCCGATTTGCTTCAGTTCATTGCCAATCGAAAAGTGAAAAGCGCAGAAAATGGCTGTAGTCTAGGAGAATAATCATGGCTACAGTAACAATACAACGCAGAAAAAAGAAAGACGGAACAATGTCTTATCCCGTATACTTCGTGGACGCGCACACGGGCAAAAAGAAGTATCATGCCACTTACCGAACCTTGAAGGACGCGCAGGCTGCATCGCATACGCTGCGTGACGTTATCGACAAAGGCTCTGCCCCGGAAGTGCGGCGCAAGGCGCGTGGCTTGACGTTGGGCGAGATTGCCGAATTGTGCAAGGCCACATGGGCAGAGCGTGTATCCAGCGGCGAGTTGAGTCAAAGGACGATGACGGGCTATCTTGACCACCTTAAAGGCTTGCTCAAGTTTGAGCGCGTGGAAATACTGCCGGATGGCGCAAAGCTTACCCATCCGCCGCTTGCCAACTTCAAAATAGCCTTGCTCACACCGGACTTGATTGTCAGCATCCGTAGCAATATGGCGGCGCAAATATCCGCTGTGACATCAAACCGCCGATTGTTCATTTTGAAAGAATTGTGCAAGCGGGCTTTGAAAGAAAGGGAGATTGCAAAAAATCCCGCTGTGGACATCAATTACCTTTCAGAAAAACAGCATTGCCGCACAGCCTTTCTTATGCCGAAAGAATTGGACAGACTGCTTGAGCATGCACAGGCAAACCGTGCAGGCTATCTTGTGCCTGCCATTTTGCTTGGAGCGGAACACGGGGCGAGCTTACAAGAAGTGACATCATTAAAATGGTCGGACATCGACTTTGATGCCTTTCCAGAAAAGGGGGGCGCCGTGGGCTGCATTACGTTCTTCCGCACCAAAAACGGACGTAGGCGCACCATGCGGCTTATGCCGCGCACTCGCGAGGCTTTGTTGGAATGGCGCGAGAAGCTTGTGGAGGAAAGGGCGAAGCTGGGCATATTCGAGGAGCTAACAGAAAATGTGTGCTGCCGCTATGACGGGACGCCGCTTAAAGGGATTAAGAGCGCATGGACAAGCACACGCAAGTCGGCAGGTCTGGACGACTTCCACTTCCACGACCTTCGGCACACCTATTGTTCCAGCATAATCATGGCGGGGGGCGACCTCAAGACGGCTTGCGATATGATTGGTCATTCGGATATCAAAACGACGAACCGCTATACCCACCTCACCCAGCTTGCCCATAATCACATGCAGGACAAGCTTGCAAGTTATTATGATGGGGCGAAAGCAAGAGGTGAAAAAACGAGGGAACACGAAGCATAATATGCACGTCATGCACGGCAAAAACCGTAAAGCTTGGGTCATATTTGGGTCATGGCGTGATTTTGGGTATTTTAGAACAAAAAAAGGATTTCGTATCTCTACGAAATCCTTTGAAAATCTGGTCGGGATGAGAGGATTTGAACCTCCGACCCCTTGAACCCCATTCTGTTTACAGGTGCTTTTACTGCTTTCACGGGACATCATTCTTTATAATTTATAAATGGATTTTCAATAGGTTAAATAAAAATCACCGTCACTCCGTTTACTTTTCTATTTACATCTGTCACGGGAAAAGGTAGTACACGAGTAGTACAAAAAACGAGGTGAGAATATGGCTACGAAATGGACAAGTGCGGCAAAGGGTGTGCGGTATCGTGAGCATGAAACTCGCAAGCACAACAAGCGGGCCGACCGTTATTATGTGCTTCAATATAAGCGCAACGGCAAGGTGTTTAACGAGCCTCTGGGCTGGGCAAGTGAGGGCATCACGTTGGCGCGGTGTGAAGCTGACCTCGCCATGCTTAAAGAAAATTGGCGCACGGGGCAAGGTGGTCAAACGCTCAAAGAAATTCGTGAGCTTAATATTGACCACCAAGAAGAGGTCAAAGCGCAAATTGCCTATGAAAAAGAACTCACATTAAAAAGCATATTTGAAAACGGATATTTGCAGCAACAACGAAATAATAAGAAAAAAGCGGACACCATCAGCAATGAAATAGGCTTTTTCAATAATTATATTTATCCATTCTTTAAGGACGCTTCCGTAAAACGCATTGATGTCCGTTTGATGGACAGGTTTATTGCCCATCTCAACGACGTCAACGGGGTGTCAACGAGAAAGCCATTGAGTGATAGCACAAAGCGCAATATCCTTGCCACGGTCAGCCAAGTGTTCACCTATGCACAAACACGCATTGATAATTCTCTGCAAAACCCTGTCCGCCTTGTAGAAAAGCCACGGAGTGACAATACACGAGTGCGCTTTCTCAGCGCCGATGAAGCAAATGCCTTGCTGGCGGAGCTTAAAAAACGCTCCA
>CAYJPE010000218.1:0-4833 GCA_964371965.1 uncultured Desulfovibrionaceae bacterium | reverse complement strand
TGAATCCGCAATTACTGAGAAAGGAGAAGTTCTTTTTCGCAATTATTTTATAGTATGTTTTATATATATTTTTATTTAATCAGTGTTTCCTTAGAAAAAAAACTTTCCCCCCTAAGGCGCTGTCGTCAAATTGTGAATTTTTGTGTTACATCAAGGAAGACGAGCTTGCTTTGAAGGAATATACTCTTATGGTATTTGACTGAAAAAGCAAGCGAAGTCTGACGCAGAGATAAGCAAAAAGGCGCATTTGACGACAGCGCCTACACTATCGCTGCTCTCGATAACCGTAAGGCTCGTCCCTCGCCTAACGGCTACGTCTACGGCGCCACTCGGTCGGCCACTTCAAAAAAAACCAATAAGTCCGTATATATGCCGGAGTTTTTTACTTGAAAAAGAAGGAAATATTTTGTGGAGCATGACAATATGTATAGAATGCCATCATAACTTTTAGAATAAACAAGACATTAGGGGCAAATATGAAATACCATCAGTGCTTCACTAAGATAGCATGAGCCGGCACAATGAACGATAAAACAACAATTATTCCTACAGTGATGGAGCGATTGACTAAGCTTAAAAAGGGGCAATGCCTTGATATGCGTACATTTAAGCGCAATCGTTCAGTAGCTATTATTTGCACGGGAAATGACAGCTTTACCGTTGTTGAGCGTGGTTTTCATGAAGAATCGTGGGAATGTTTGACGGCGGAAAAGATTAAGCGCTTGCTAAAAACCTTGTTAAAAAGGGAGTTTCCGCGCAGTCATAAAATCCGCTTGTATACCTTGGACTCTTTTGAAAATGCGGATGTGAATCGGATGGGGCATGGCAGTGGGCGATTTGGTGGCAATGCCTCACGGACATAAAAAATATTGAAATTTTCTAGATGCTAGCATCAAATTACGAATTCTTGCATTATATCAAGCATTTAAAACAAAGTCGAGCGTACCTTGAAAAAATAGATTCTTATGGAAAACGCTGATTAAATAAAAATACATATAAAATTTTCTATAAAACAACTCCGAAAAGCAACTTCTCTTATCTCAGAGATTGAGGATTCCTCTTTTCAATTTATTGAAAAGAGGAATAATTAAAGCGTTTTGAGGGGATGGGGGAGTTTGAGGGGGGAAGGGGAATATTTTGGGTTTTGGCAAAAGATCCCCTTCCCCCCTCAAGAAAAATAATTAATCAGTGTTTCCTATGGTATGTGACTGAAAAAAAGCGAAGTCTCACACAGAGCCCGCTTCGATAAGGGCGAAAAGATGCATTTGACGACAGTGCCGAGTTTTTATTTGAAACGACGCTATTACCCTGAACATATTACAGTACAAATGACTCACACAGCATTGCTATAATTTTTTTCATTTTTGAAAATGAAATTGACAATTATTTGCAAGTGGTCTATAACTTGCCTGCTTATTTCAACGCAAGCCACAAGACCCTGTCAAGGAGCATATTTGTGAATCCATTACAAGTTATCTCGTCATTGCATACACTTATTGCCATTCAGCAGCCTGTATTTTTGTGGGGTGCGCCGGGTATTGGCAAAAGCCAAATTGTGGCACAAGTTGCCCGAGAAAAGAACTTTCAACTCATTGATATTCGTGCTGTCCTCCTCGATCCCGTGGATATTCGCGGCTTGCCGCAAATTGATGGCAGTGGGCTTACTTCATGGTGTCCTCCGTCCTTTCTTCCCAAGGCAAACAGTAAAGAACAAGGTATTGTTTTTTTAGATGAACTCAATGCCGCACCGCCTTTGGTACAAGCTGCCTGCTATCAGCTTGTACTTGATAGACGCGTGGGTGAATATGTCCTGCCCCATGGGTGGACGGTTATTGCGGCAGGTAATGGTGAAAGAGATCGCTCCGTGACACACAGAATGCCCACAGCCTTGGCCAATCGCATGGTACACATTGACATGCAAACATCTGTCGAAGATTGGCTCATATGGGCAGAAAAGGCACATATTCGTTCGGAAATTTTAGCCTTTTTGCGCTTTAGGCCGGCACTTATTCACGACTTTGACCCACAACACTCGGGCAAAGCCTTTGCCTCACCGCGTTCGTGGGAATTTATGTCGCGTATTTTAGATGCCTGCGCCCACGAGGCTGTGGAATTTGAACTGTTTCAAGGCACCGTTGGCATGAGTGCTGCCACGGAATTCATGGGATTTTTAAAAATTTGGCGAGACTTGCCCACGGTAGAAAGCATTTTAGCTTCGCCCACAAACATTGATATTCCCAGCGAACCCGCCACACTTTATGCTCTGTGCGAAGCCTTGGGCGCACAAGCAAGCGCGCATAATATTGATAATATTGTCGCATATGCCCTCAGAATGCCCGCGGAATTTTCTGTACTCTTGCTGCGTACGGCTGTGTGTAAAGACGAAACTCTTGTGTATACAGACGCTTTTACACAGTGGGCTCAAAAAAATGCTCACGTCCTCATGTAGGTACATACACCATGCCCCATGACTCTTTGCAACACATGAACGAACGCCCACATATGCCAAACATACCAGAAGTGACAGACATGGCACAAAACGCACTGCACCGCATGCAAAAAGCCCGTGCAGACCTGCTCTTGTCCCATCCATTTTTTGGTTCCCTCGCCTTAAAACTGACCTTGAAGGCCGACACCGCATGCCCAAACCTCTGGACAGACGGCACAACACTTGCTTACAATCCACATTTTATTTCCGTACTGTCACATGAGCATGTGATGGCGGCACAAGCCCATGAAATATTACATATAGCTTGTGAACACCACATCAGAAGACAAGGACGCGACGAAACTTTGTGGAATAAAGCATGCGACTATGCCATTGGTGCTCTCTTGCAAGAAGCCGGCTTTTCCCTGCCGGAAGCACTGCACATACACGACAAAGACTACGATGATATGAGCGTTGACGCTATTTATGAAATGCTTTCTGTCCTCGAAGGACAAGAAACGCATGGCGGCGCAGAGCATGCTTTAACATCAGAAAGTACCGATAAAACCGATGACGCCTCTGCTGGCGACGGCAATACGCCCGAAGGCATGGGCACAGAAGTGGAAAATGCTGGCAAAAAAGCTGCGCATCAAGAACATGACACTGATGCACATGATGATGCACAAAAAAAACAAAGCACATCAAATGAAGCACGCACAGAACACGATCAAGGCACACACAGCTCAAAGCTGACATTTTTTGGCGAAATAAAGGATCACCCCTTTCTCTCTCGCGAGAATGACAGAGAACAGCGAAAGGCAGAAGAAGACGCCCTCATACACATGACACAAGCCATGCAAAGTGCGCAAGGTCATGGAGACGTACCCCTTGGCCTTGTACGTTTGTACAATAAACGTATCCGCCCGCAACTTGATTGGAATGTGCTCTTACAACAATTTTTGGAAAATTGCTTTGATGGCGACTATTCATGGTCAATGCCAAATCGCCGATATATTTCCCAAAACATCTACCTCCCTTCACGCAAAGAATTACGCATTCCCACCATAGCCTTGGCTATAGACAGCTCAGGCTCTGTAGATGATGCGCTTCTTGCACTTTTTTGCGCTGAATTGGAAAACATTTTAGAAAGCTTTGATACACATTTATTCATCATGTATCACGATGTGAAAGTACACAAGCATGATTTTTATACCAGACTTGACAGACCACTGCATTTGCATGTGCGCGGCGGCGGTGGCACAAGCTACACACATGTGCCAGAATACATTGAACAAGAAAACATACAACCCGCATGCCTACTGTGGTTCACCGACTTTGAGTGCACACTCTTTCCTCAAGAACCACACTACCCCGTATTGTGGATAGGCACAAAGCATGCGGAAAAAAAGCCGCCTTTTGGTGACGTCATTGCCTTGGAAGCCTTTATGTAAAGCTTTTCGCTTCCTCACCGGACTATTGAAAAAGTCCATTTTTGACAGTCCTTTCAAAAAGTATGAGATGCGAAGAAGCAAAAAAATCAAAGTGCGTAGACCGACCCAAGGGGCGCCGAAGGCGTAGCCGTTATACGAGGAACGATTGTTACGGCTATCGAAAGCAACACATATGAGACATACACGAGCGATATGGACATTTTATCGCTGACGCCGCAGATGGCACGTTTTCAGCGGACTGCTACACGGCCTGTACATACACATATGGATTCACTGGCTGCAATGTCATTAAAAATAAGGAGTACTTATGAAAATTGAATGGAACATCAAGAAAAAACGTGGCAATATGCGCCCTATTCTTTCCTATTCTTTTAATATTGAAAGCTTTGAAAAAGAACTGGCTCTGCCACCCATCCTTGTCCAATCAACCATTCCGGAACCTTTAGACGCATGGCAGGGGCATTGCTATCCCAACGAATTTGAAAGATCGGAAACACCAAAATTCAAAGGGTATTATCGCCTTGAGCTTGTATCGCATAAGGGGAAGGCGTGGAAACAAGAAATGCGCCTGCCTTGGCGCGAAGACAATCACTATCCGGAAGTCGAAGAATCCTTTAAGCTTTTGCGTGCCGCTTTTGAAAAAGAACTGAGCTGCGCCAACACGAGCAAACCCATGGACGAAAATGCCTGCATGCATATCTCTGACGCGACCACACAAAATATCGCACCGTCTGTTTTAGCGGAAAAATTTCTTCGCTTTGCACAGCGCGAAAATACTTTTGCATAAAATATACTGATTTAATTGAACGTTCCACCTTTCTTATGTGAAAAATACAGTATTGGTGCGACACAGTCAATGCTGTATCTTCACTGTTTACTTGTTGTATGTGTTTTTTTGATGACTCATCGACATATTGCGATTGACCTTTATATGTAAACATGACATTGTGTCGA
>CAYJPE010000217.1:0-4846 GCA_964371965.1 uncultured Desulfovibrionaceae bacterium | reverse complement strand
CCCTTGTATGCACCCATATATCACGGACTTTTTACAGTTCATCTCCCCTTGCGGAGCGAGGTCAAAGAAATAAAATTCTCTTGAATCACCGTTTCCTTTAATATTTCCATTAACTTGCATATTCCCTTTTTTACACAGCCTGTAAATATGGAATTTTTCATCTGTTTTTTATGGCAGACTTTGTACATGTTTGCTTATCAAAGCTTTTTTTGCTTCTGGGTGAGGTCACTCAAGCATGGGCAAAAGACGACCCGGCACAGCATAGAGTATGTGCCATAACCTGTTATTTATGACGGGTTATGGGCTAATACGTCTTGATATAATCATCCAAACTGTCTGTAGACACTTGTTTGCTCACCCAAAATGCCGCCGCCCACACCATGAGCGCTGTGGCTTGGGTGTCGTCGAGGCGTTTTATTTTGACTTCCAAATTGGCCTTTGTGGCACCGTGTTTCAAATGCACACTGCCCACGTCGCACGCATCCATGACACGCAAGTGTAAGTAGGAGAGCCGTGTATGGTCAGGAAGCAATTTCAAATCTTTATGGGCTTCAACAATGGTTTTCAATTCTGCCGCACTGAACGTTCCCTTAAGACTTGAAATGGCGCGAAAAAACGTGTCTACAGCCCACGGCAGTATAAATTCCGCGCCAGCACTCTTGGTGCGAAAATAGTCCTTCAGCCAACGTTCTTGTTCGTTACTGATGCGAGCTGCTACTTGTGGCATTCTATTCCCCGTGTAAAGAATGAAATAACGTCCTACCCCGGTAAAACATGTAAGCAAAGTGTGTAAAACATATGCACGTGGGGGGTAGCGGCCTTCTTTGCATTGGCATGGCGCGCACATACTCTGCAATAAGAGTGCTTCGCCATGAATGCATTCTACACAAAGAAGAAAAAATGTACAATAAAAATTCTAGAAAATATCATTCATGGCGTATAATTTTCCTTTAGTTTGTTTTTTCAACCACTTAGCGGCACGTAAAGCGCCTTGAGCAAATGTTTGGCGTGAGTGTGCCCCATGTGTCACCGCAATACGTTCCCCTGCACCAAGAAAGTAAACGGTGTGTTCGCCCACCACATCGCCACCGCGAATGGTTTGAATCCCCAGTTCTTTTTGCGGACGTTCACCGATAATACCCTCTCGGTGATAACATGCAACGTCATCAAGATCCCATTGACGTGCCTGTGCAAGGCATTCTGCCAATTTGAGAGCCGTGCCGCTAGGAGAGTCTTTTTTGCGATTATGGTGTAGCTCGACCATTTCGATGTCATAATCTTCGCCGAGCATGTGCGTCAATTGCGGCAATATGCGCAACAGGACATGTATGCCAATGCTCATATTGGGCGCCCAAAAAAGAGGCGTTTGTTGTGCACACTCTTGAAGGCTTTGCTTTTCTGCCTGTGTCAAGCCGGTGGTGCCAATGACCATGGCATGGCCATATTGTGCCGCACATTGTGCCAAGGCAAGTGTCGCTTCAGGCGTGGTAAAATCAATGATGACAGCTGGTTCTGTGTTTGACAATAAGTCTTCGGCCTTGCTTGCCACGGCGCAGGTATGGTGCGCAAGCTTTGCCACGTGCTGTTCGTGTTCCAAAAGACCCACAAGGCGGCATGTGTTGTCCGCTTGTACAAGTTCCACAAGGGTTTTTCCCATTCTGCCACAGGCACCGTTAATAATAATGGGGGTATGCATGGTTTTTTCTCCTTTTTGCGTATTATCGGGCAGTTGAAAAAATACACTCTACTGCGTCCCCTTCGGAGCGGGGACAAAAATCACATCGCTTATCAGCCTGTTGAGCATGTACGTGGTTGAGCATGAAGTTTTTCAGTAATCTGACAGGCGCACAAATGCCTCTTCATCCAAAATTTCTATCCCCCATGCTGTTGCCTTGGCAAGTTTGCTGCCCGGCGCATCTCCGGCTACAAGGTAATCAAGTTTTTTGCTCATACTGTTCATAACTTGGGCTCCTGCCTCGGTGGCGCGCTGTGTGGCGACAGCGCGGCTCATGCTCAACGTGCCTGTAAAAAGCAGTTTTTTACCAAAAAGAGGTGCGTCCGTGCTTGCCGGTGTGTTATGTTCGCCCTTGGGGTCAAGGCCGAGTGCTTGTAACTCAAGCAGAAGGCGCGTATTTGTTTCGCTTTGAAAAAAAGTGCTTATGGAAGCAGCCACTTCCGGACCTATATCGGGCAAGGACAAAAGCTCTTCCTGGGCAGTGCAAGCAGTTGTGGCAAGGGCATGCATGTCGGCATAATGGTTACCTAGAGTGCGTGCCGTTTGTTCGCCCACATGACGAATACCAAGAGCGCTTATAAGGCGCGGCAATGTGGCCTCCTGTTTTGCCCGTGCAAAGGCCTCCACAAACTTGTGCGCCAGCACCTCACCCATTCTGTCAAAGGTAAGTAGGTCGGCAACGCGCAGTGTAAAAAGGTCGGCGACTGTTCGTACCCGTTGCGCATCCACAAGTTGGTCAATCCACTTTTGCCCAATACCTCGGATGTCAAGACCGGCCTTGGACACAAAGTGTTTGATGGCCTGCTTGCGCATGGCAGGGCAGGAAACATTGTTGCAGCGCCATGCCGCTTCTCCTTCTTCGCGGGTGGCCGCTTCGTGACAGGCAGGGCACGTGTGGGGAAAGATAAAGGGTGTCGCTTCTGGTGGGCGCATTTCAAGTAAGGGGCGCAGCACTTCGGGTATAACGTCGCCTGCCCTTTGGATGATGACGGTATCGCCTATGCGCACATCCTTGGCGTGGATTTCGTTTTCATTATGCAAAGTAGCGCGGCTCACAAGAACGCCGCCCACGGAAACAGGCTCCAACACAGCCACAGGCGTAAGCACACCTGTGCGCCCCACTTGTATTTCGATGTCTACAAGCCTTGTATACACTTGTTCGGCAGGCAGCTTATATGCTACGGCAAAGCGTGGTGCCCGTGCTGTAAAGCCCAACGCTTCTTGGGCGGCGAGCTTGTTTTGTTTTATGACAAGACCATCAATTTCCATGGGAAAGGTATTGCGCCTCTGCCGTACGTCTTCGGCGTAGGCAAGTACGTCTTCTGCCGATGGGCATATACGTCCGTTTGTGGGTGTGGCAAAGCCAAGCTGTTGGAGATCGTTCATAAGTTCACTGTGCTGTTGCCACGGGTTTTCGTTTGCCCAATCTACCTCCCCCACACCGTAGGCAAAAAAACGCAAAGGGCGTGAGGCCGCTATGCTTATATCGAGTTGACGCACGGCGCCTGCGGCGGCATTGCGCGGATTGGCAAAGAGCTTGCGCCCTGCTGCTTCTTGCGCGGCATTGAGTGCTGCAAAATCTGTTTTCAAAATAACGACTTCGCCACGTATTTCAAGGCGCGACAGTCGCGAAAAACGAGAAGGATGGGGTAAAAGTTTTAAAGGAATATTTTTGATGGTACGCACAGCTTGCGTCACCACTTCGCCCTCTTCACCGTCACCGCGTGTGAGAGCCATACTGAGCTCTCCATATTCATAGACAAGCTCCAAAGCCAAGCCGTCAAGTTTTGGGTCACACCAAAATATGGTTTCTGCTTCCGGCAGGGTTTTTTGCATTTTTTTTACCCAATCGTACCATTCTTCTGCGTCAAAAACATTGTCAAGACCATACATACGCTGCCTATGGCGTGCTTTTTCCAAGCCATCAAGGACATGTCCGCCTATGCGTGAGGTGGGAGAATTGGGATGGCACAAATGAGGGTACTGATGTTCAAGCTCTTGTAATTCTTTAAAAAGCGCATCGTATTCTGCATCGCTGATAATGGGGTCACCGAAGGTGTGGTATTGGGTATTGTGCTTGTGGAGGGTCTGACTGAGCTCGTGTATGCGTGTTTGCGGGTCGTGTTCATGTGTGTCTGGCGTGTGCGTGCCTGTGTCAAGCGTATTGAGTTCAGCCGTGCCAGAAGAGGCCATGAGTGTGACAGATGTCTGCAACGTATCTTTTTCCAGCTTTTCTTGCTGTAAAGGGAGGTTCATTTGTACGCCATGTGTACGTTTTTTCATAAAGTATATACCCTCAGAAAGTGCTTGTGTCTATTAGGTGCTGTCGTCAAATGCGCCTTTTTGGTTATCTCTGCGTCAGACTTCGCTTGCTTTTTCAGTCAAATACCATAAGAGTATATTCCTTCAAAGCAAGCTCGTCTTCCTTGATATAACACAAAAAGTCACAATTTGACGACAGCGCCTAGTGTTGTCAATACATGTCGTCTCTTGGGAAACACCCATGCTACGCCTCTTTGCCCTCTCACTACGTCAAGCTCGCTTTGTGATACGCTTATATATATCTATGGAAACACTAATTACATGCCTTTTTGCCTTCTAACTGCGTCAAGCTCGCTTTGTGATACGCTTATATATATCTATGGAAACACTAATTACATGCCTTTTTGCCTTCTAACTGCGTCAAGCTCGCTTTGTGAAAAACTTATATATGTCTATATATACCGCGCACTTCCCAAAGCTCGCTTTCCTTGTTAGAGCACAAAAACTCCAGTAATCAGCGTTTTCCTTGTGCTTCAAAACTGTTGCCACAACACATATCCATGAAGTCATTGTGCGTTGCCTCGTAAAAAATTGCAAGCCTGTTTTTTCTTCTTAGGCATGCGTGTGTGCCTGTTTTTCAAGAATCACTGATGAATTATTTTTTGAGGGGCCATGGGCAACTTTCCCTTGCTCCCCCCTCCTTCCCCTTTCAAAACGCGCTTACTGCGTACTTCCTCCATTGGCATGCTCACATATTGCTATGGAAACACTGATTAAATAAAAATATATAGTTTACTAGTGCCTTGTCAAATCTAAAAATTTTTTATACTATCTTCAAAACTTGCTGGG
>CAYJPE010000216.1:0-4850 GCA_964371965.1 uncultured Desulfovibrionaceae bacterium | reverse complement strand
TTGACCGAAAAAGCAAGTAAAGTCTGACGTAGAGCCCGCTTCGATAAGGGCGAAAGGCGCATTTGACGACAGCCCCTAAAGGGCACACGCCCCCACATGCTTTTCAAAAACACACATTGAGACAAAACACGGTACTAAGTGAGGAGGGCTTGAAGCCCCCGTGCATAGAGTTGAGAGCCTTTTTTGCCATAGCCATGTTTCTCAAGGAGGCCATAGATTTCTTCAGCAGCCTTAAGGCCGGGCAATTCAAGCCCCATGCGGCGGCACTCTTCAAGGCAAAGCCCAAGGTCTTTGACAAAATGTTCAATATAAAATCCGGGTTCAAAATCGCCCGTAATAATGCGTGGTCCAAGGTTTGTCATGGCAGCACTGCCGGCGGCGCCCTTGGACGCCGTGGCATGCCATTGTTCGAGGTTCAGGCCGCATTTGTGGGCAAAGAGCAAAGACTCGCAAACACTCAAAGTCACACCTGCCACAGCCACTTGGTTCGCCAATTTGGCCTTTTGCCCCATGCCAGCAGGGCCGCAATGAATAATGGTTTTGCCCATTATTTCGAGGACAGGCAAGACAGCCGCGTAAGCCTCGTCACTTCCCCCCACAAAAATAGAGAGAGAGGCATTTTTTGCTCCCACATCACCGCCGGTAACGGGCGCATCGACGGCAAGGCAGCCTTTTTGCGCAGCTTCCTTGGCGATGCGCTGGGCAAGATCCGGGCATGATGTGGTCATATCGCACAAAAGTCCGCCTTCTTTGAGGCCATGCAAAGCGCCATTGGCACCCAACATAACGTCTTCCACATCGTGAGGAAAACCTACAATAGAGAACACCATGTCGGACTGTGCGGCCACGTCCTTGGGACTTTGAGCCCATGTGGCGCCCGCGCTTAAAAGAGCCTGCGCTTTGCTTTGTGTGCGCGTGTAAATGATGAGTTCATGTCCTGCCGAGCGCACATGCTCCGCCATGGCAAGCCCCATGACACCTGTGCCAATCCAACCTATGCGAAGAGACATACGCTTTCCTTACTTTTTAATGTTTTTAATGTCTTCTGCAATTTTTTCAACAGTAATGGCCTGATAATTTTTTCTTCTTTGAGCAATCATATGTTCCTCAAAGAGAAGGACATTTTGGAACAAGCCCTTGGAGAATGTGTCACCCTTTAAAAGTTCTCCCTTCACTTCTTCCATGGCTGTGTCAAAAAGTGCCGCATTGATTTGCTGAATGTCATACAATTTTGTTTTGTAAAAGCCTAGGGACTGTTCGCGTCCGCTACTGAGGATTTTTATGATTTCTTTTGCTCTTTCAATGGTTTCTGTGGCTTTTTTGGCGGTGGCGGTGGCGCCTTGCTTCAAGCTTTCCGCCTTATTGAATTCAAGATTGGAAATGGTGCTGTTCACAATGGCAATACGGCTATTGAGATTGCGCACCGATTCTATGAGAAATGCTGCCGTACGCACTTCAGAGGCAGCCACAAGTGTTTGCTGTCTTTCAAGGGCAATATTATTTTCTTTCAAAATATTACGAATACTTTGATAGTTGTTCTTCTCTGTTTCCGTGCGCGCTTCTGAAATCATTTTATCCAGTGTTGCGAGTGGATCTTGGCTATTTTCAAGGGTGAGTGGCGATGTTTCGCCTGCTTGTTCCCACTCTGAGGCTAAAACGCTTGGCCTGTTGCCACCCGGGGTGTTGATGCCAGAAAGCACAAGGCGCAGTCCCAAGTCTCTGGCACGTACGGGGCCGTCTACGTGAAAAAATGCCGCTTCTTCACGGCGCCCGGGAAGAATCTCGGCGGTACCGGAAAGGAAACTGCCGCCTTTTCGTACAAAGCCCCCTGCGGATCCGTGCAAGCGACCGCCAAGGGAGAAGCGAAAGACATCCATCACCATTTCCGCGGCATTGCCAGCCGTATCGTGCAAACCCAATCCATTGGCTTTTCGTGAACCAATGCGGGCGGCATTTTCTTCGAGGCGCGCTGCATTTTCAGGGCGAAAAACAGCATACTCTTCATAGCTTGTGCCTTCTTCCATGGGGAAAAAGTCCTTTTCCAGAATGGTTTGCTTGCTGGTGGTATGTCCTCCTCGGGCGGCGTATTCCCACTCATCTTCCGTGGGGAGGCGTAAAAAGCCCACATTGCGCGAATCGTTGGCAAAGCGCGGTAAGGAGTTTGCGCTATTTTCTAAAAGCCACGATGTGTATTTTTCTGTAAACTCTTGTGCTTCATACCACGTAATTTCTGTTTTGGGACGCACATTCTCTGCCGTGGGTGCAGGGCATTGACCTGTCATGATGGCCTCCCATTGCAAGGCAGACACTTCATATTTACCGATGAGATAGTAATGATAATCGCCTTCTGGCGTCAGTTCTTGCCATGCAAGGGGAAGGTCGGTGCGACTGAAAGGGCCTGCAAGGGATGTGGTATGCCTGCTGTCATAGTAACCCCTGTCCGCAAAATTGGCATCGTCTTGTCCAAAACGTGTGGTCATATCCCACAAAAAGCCCTTGGCAGGTACGCCCACAAAGCGAAAAACCATACCCATGTTGCAGGGCATGGGCAAAACGACGTCTTGCGACGAGGGCATGGGGTTCCAAGCCTCTTCCACAGTGGCGGCATCTTTGGCTCGCAATGCCGCCGAAGCGGGCGCATGGCACAGAAGGACCATGAGGCACACGCAGGCAAGGGTCAAAAACGTTTTATATGTCACGAATTACCTCCGATGGTTCGATGTTTGCTGCTCGTGCCGCAGGCACAAGCGTTGCCACAAAAGACAATCCCACTACAATAACAAGGCTTGCGGCAAAGTGGATGGGCGTCAAAGAACAAATGCTTTCAACACCTTGTAAGTTTGTCGCAAAAAGTTTGTCTATAAGCACGGCAGTCACATAATACAGAGCCGCCGCAAATCCGGTGCCTAAGAGTGCTGTCAACATGCTTTGAAAAAGCGGGAAAGCCATCATATCCCATGAAGCATAACCCAAAAGCCGCAAAATGCCAAGATGTCTTTCTTTACGTCGCACGGCAGCCAAGGCATTGCTGCCGGTGGAAGCAAAAAAGCCTAAGGCCGCCGCGGAGCCGATGAGGCCAAAAATCAGCGTCAAAGAGTCGTTAAGGCTGTTGACCGTGGCAATTTGTTCGGCCTGCGTGTACACTTCAATGTTTTTTTCATGAAAATATTGGTGCAACACAGCCACATCGTCCAAGGAACGTGCATACAGGCGAAAAGCGGGATAGATACGCTCTTCTTGTGGCAGCGGTTCTCCCGTCCAGCCCTGTTCCTGCAAGAGGCGTGCATCCTCATGGGGTGCGCGACCGTCGCGAAAATCCTCCGTTGCCTCCAAGAGGGACAAGGGCACAAAGGCAACGTCCTTTTGTTGCGCTTCGAGGGGGAGTATGGCTTCTACCCAGAGGGAAACGTCGGCTCTTTCGATTTTCCCCTGAAATGCCCTTTCAACGCGACCAAAGATCATATCACCGACTGCGACTTTGAGCTTGCGCGCTGCCTCGGAGGACAAGCCAACGGCAAAAGCATTTTCCGGTACTTGGTGTAGGGTTGCTGTTGCGCTGCTTTCTGAAGAAGGCTCTTGCACAAAGCGCTCAAAGAGGACATCACCGGGGCCTGTCGGTTCAAGGGACACGGTAATGCGCCCAAGCATGGAGTGTTCCGGCGTCTTTGAAAGACTCATGGTGGCGGCGATGGAACGTGTTTTTGGCAAGACAAAGGCCACGTCCGGGCGTTGTGCCAGTTCTTGCAACAAAGCCTTGTCATAGCGACCGCTGGCAACAGGGATAATTTCTAAATTATGCGGGTTGTTTCTGAGCCTGTCTGTCATGGTGGTGATAACGCCAAACTTGACTCCATAGAGTACAAGCAAGGGGGCAAGGACGGCAGCCAGCGAGAGTATGGCACAGGCCGAAAGGAGTTTTTCGTGGGCATAATCCTTGAACGCCAGTGTGCAGGATTTGAAAAACATGGTGCTACGCTCCTTCTTGTTGCGGTGTTGTGCTCGTGCATTGATGGTGCAAGCGTGCCACAATGTGTGCTTTGTCTGCCTCGTCATCTCGCGAAACTTCAAGGGGGACAAGGGTGAAGCCAGCGGCTTGTGCGGTGTTTGGGGCATGGCTTACCATGACGACGGTGCTGTTTCTTTGGCGTGTGAGTGTCACAAAGAGATCCATGACTTTGCGTGCATTGAGGGGATCAAGGGAGGCCACCGGTTCGTCGGCCAAAATAAGATCGGGATTGTGTACGAGTGCGCGGGCAATGGCAAAGCGTTGGCGTTCTCCCACAGACATTTGAGCCGGTTTTTTGTTAAGAAGATGTTTAATATCCAGCATATGTGTCAATTCGTCCAATTCTGCGGCATTGACGTTGGGACATGCCACACAAATGTTGTCGCGCCCTGAAAGAAAGGGGAGCAAGCCTCCTGTTTGCAGCACATAGCCCATGTGTTTTTGGCGAATTTTTGCTAAGGCATTTTTTTTGTCATGCTGCCAATATTTCAGCATATTCACATCTTCAAAAAAGAAATGGGAAGTTTCGTCGAGCATCTCCGGCTGCAAAATGGCTGCCATAAGGTCAAGAGCCGTACTTTTGCCGCAGCCGCTGGGGCCCACCAAGGCAAGCAAGTCGCCCCGCTGCACAGAAAAATGTTCAATATGAAGCATATATCCGTCGCCTTGAGGGCGATGCTTCGACATATTGTGTATGGAAAGTAGAGGGGCATCTTGGTGCATATGTTACTCCTTTTAGGGAAACACTGATGAATTATTTATTTATTTATTATTATTTTTTTTTGAGGGGGGAAGGGGATCTTTTGCCTTAGGAAGGGACAGGTGCCAAAACCCAAAAGATTCC
>CAYJPE010000215.1:0-4876 GCA_964371965.1 uncultured Desulfovibrionaceae bacterium | reverse complement strand
CACAAAGCGAGCTTGACGTAGTTAGAGGGCAAAAAGGCATTTAATCAGTGTTTCCAATGAATCAGTGTTTCCTCAAATTTCTCATGTAAAGGTTAAAAAATGGATCACACTCCCCTACCCGCTTCATCATCGACGCCAAAAAAAGCGCGACTTCGTGCGCTCGGCATGCGTGTTGTGCGCAAATTGCTTTGGACGCTCATAGTGTTATGGGGCATCACCGTCATAAGCTTTGTGGTCATTCACCTTGCTCCCGGCTCCCCCACAGATCTTGAAACAACGCTCAATCCTCAAGTGGGTGAGGCTGCAAGGCAGCGCTTGGAGGCTCTCTATGGTTTGGATAAGCCGATCTATGTGCAATATGGCGATTGGTTGTGGCGCTTGGTGCAGTTGGATTTTGGACATTCCATGTCTTCCGATGCGCGGCCTGTGTTGGAAAAAATCATGGAGCGCTTGCCACTCACCCTTGGCATCAACGTGGCGGCGCTGTTCTTGACTCTGTGTCTTGCTGTGCCCTTGGGCGTTCTTTCGGCGTGGAAGCAAAATTCTTTTTTTGACAGATCGGTGACGGTGCTTGTGTTTCTTGGCTTTGCCATGCCGGGTTTTTGGCTTGCGCTCTTGCTCATGTCATATTTTGGTATGGAATTGGGCTGGTTTCCCATATCGGGCATAACATCCCTTGATTATAACAGCCTTTCTCCTCTGGAAAAAGTATGGGACGTGGCCTCGCATCTTATTTTGCCCATAACTGTGTACACTGTGGGAGGCATTGCGGGCATGTCGCGTTTTATGCGCTCGTCCATGCTGGAAGTGTTACGGCAAGACTATATGCTCACGGCAGCAGCCAAGGGTTTGCCTGTGCGACGATTGGTTTTTCACCACGCATTGCGCAATGCTCTTTTGCCTGTTATTACCTTGTTGGGGCTTTCTGTGCCGGGGCTCATTGGCGGCAGTGTCATTATTGAGTCTATTTTTGCCCTTCCCGGCTTGGGTCAGCTTTTTTATACGGCAGTTATGGCGCGTGATTATACTATGATCATGGGCAACCTTGTGCTTGGTGCGGTACTGACGTTGTTGGGTAATGTGCTGGCGGATATGAGTTATGGTTTTGCAGATCCGCGTATTCGTGCGGCAAAGGAGCAGTCATGCAAAGGGTGATAAAACGTGGGCGTCCCATGTCACAAAAAATATGGTATGCGTTGAAGAAACACATGATGTTTTTTTTCGGTTTTACATGTGTTGCGTGTATTTCGTTGGCGGCACTTCTGGCACCGTGGCTCGCCCCTTATGACCCTACTGCTTTGCATCTTGATGCCATTCTTTTGCCACCTTGCGATGCTTTTCCCTTGGGCACCGATCAGTTGGGGCGCGATGTGTTGTCGCGCTTACTCTATGGCGGGCGTGTGTCTTTGTGGGTAGGTTTTGTGGCGGTGGGCATATCTGTCAGTATTGGTCTTCTTTTGGGCTTGGTGTCCGGTTATTTTGGCGGGCTTGTGGATGAGATTGTCATGCGCGGTGTTGACGTTATGCTCTGCTTTCCTTCCTTTTTTCTCATCCTTGCCGTCATTGCCTTTTTGGAACCGAGTCTTGTCAATATTATGATTGTTATTGGCCTGACGTCGTGGATGGGCGTGGCACGTCTTGTGCGGGCAGAGACATTGAGCTTGCGACAGCGAGACTTTGTGGCGGCGGCGCAATTATGCGGTGCCGGCACATGGCGTATTTTGCGTGTGCATATTTTGCCAAATGCCTTGGCGCCTGTACTGGTATCAGCCACCCTTGGTGTAGCAGGTGCCATTCTTTTAGAATCTTCTTTAAGTTTTTTGGGGCTTGGCGTACAGCCTCCTGTAGCAAGTTGGGGGAATATGCTCATGGAGGGTAAAACTGTCTTGCAAATTGCCCCGTGGTTATCGCTCTATCCCGGCCTTGCCATATTGATAACGGTGTTGGCGTATAATCTTTTGGGTGAAAGTTTGCGGGATATTTTAGACCCGCGCTTGCGTTAAAATATTGATGTGGAAAAAATATCATGTTGGAATTTTTAAAAATACAAGGGCTTGCGCTCATAGAACATGTGGAACTTGAATTTGATCCGGGCATGAATGTACTCACGGGGGAAACAGGCGCCGGAAAAAGTTTTATCCTTAAGGGCATAAATTTTCTTTTGGGCGAAAAAATGACCGCCGACATGGTGCGGACAGGCCATGAAAAAGCGCATGTGGAGGCGATTTTTCGGCATAATGGGGAAGAACTTGTCTTGCGCCGCGAGTTGATGGCGGAGACAGGGCGAAGCCGCCTCTATGTCAATGATGCGCTGACATCTCAAGATGTTGTCAAAGAATTGCGCACAAGCCTCATAGTGCATACGAGCCAACACGGTCAGCAAAAACTCTTGCAGCCCCCCTATCAAGCACAACTGGTGGAGCGTGCTCTGCCAGACACGACGCTTTTGCACGCACGCGATGCGCTTCTTGTACAGATACACAAAGTTTCCGATGAACGTAAGACCTTGCAAACAAAGTATGAGAGTTTGGCAGAAAGGCGCGATCTTTTAGAAATGCAGCAACAGGAAATTGATAAAGTGGCGCCGGAGGCGGGTGAAGAAGAAAAATTGGAAGCTCAACGAGCGGATGCGCGTCGTGTCAGTACGCAAATTGCAGATTATGAACAAGCATTGAGTGTACTCCACGGAGACGACGGCCCCGGCCTCATGGCACTTATGGGTGCCATGGAGCGCGTTTTGGAAAAAATGTCTCATTATGATGCGCATATGGAAGCGGATCTTGAGGCCATTACTGCTGTGCGTCAAAATTTACCTGCTTTAGAATCGCGCCTACGTAAAGGGCCGGAAGCAAGTGCCCAGGGCTCTATAGATATTGACACAGACGCATTGGAAGCACGCCTTTATGAACTGTCGCAACTTAAACGAAAGTTGCATCGTTCCTTGGAGGGTATCTTGCAACTGCGTGAGGAAATAGACGAAAATATTTCTTTTTTAGACTCTTGTGGCCTTGACCTCAAGCGACTTGAGCGCGAAGAACAGATTCTTGTGGAAAAACTTCAAGGAACGCTTAAAGAACTTATTCCTTTGCGTCAGAGTGCTGCAAAAACGTTTACGCACAAGTTGGAGAAAGCCTTGGCTGGCCTTGGTTTTTCTAAGGATGTTCGTGTGTTGGCAGATTTTAGCCCTGTGGTTTTGTGGTCGCATGCGCAGGGTGATGTGTGCGATGTGAAGGCGCGTCTTTTATGGGCGCCCAATCCAGGGCAAGCACCGCAACCCTTGGACAAAATTGCTTCCGGTGGGGAGTTGTCACGCTTTTTACTTGCCCTTGTGAGTTGTCAAGATTTGGCAGAAGATGCGACATATATTTTTGATGAGGTGGATGCGGGCATTGGCGGTATGACGCTGACGATGGTGTCAGACCGTTTGCAGTATTTGGCACGAGCGCGGCAGATGTTACTTATAACCCACTGGCCGCAATTGGCAGCCGATGCGCAGCGTCATTTTCAAGTGCGTAAAAAAGAGGTGCGTGGGCAGACAACAACGTCCTGTCAGCGTTTGGGTGCCAAGGCACGGGCGGCGGAACTTGCGCGCATGACCGGCGGTGGGCCTGCGGCGACACAATGGCAGTTGCCCCTCAGTGTGGACGATGCAGGCAGTGTAGACAAAGAAGATGCTGTGTGAGAGTATTGTATGCAGGCTGTTGAAAAAGTGCAATCTACGGCGTCAGAGAAAAAAAGTAAACAACTTATGTATGTCTATATACACGGCGTTGCTTACTTTTTTTCTCTTCCTTGTATCTTACACTTTTTGAACAGCCTGAAAATTTGAGTTTTTCAACGGGCTGTATGGGGAAAAAGTGCAATTTTTTCACAAAGCGCTTCTTCCCCGCACGGTATGACATATATCTGTCTTTTTTCGTTATTCCGCGTCTAAGGTACGTAACTGTTCTTGGGCAAACTCCGATCCTTGTGCAGCCGCTTTTTTGTACCATTCTATGGCCGTGGCGATGTCTTTTTCAACGCCATCACCCTGTTGATATGCAAACCCAAGAGTACGTTGCGCTGGTGCATATCCTTTTTCTGCTGCTTTATGAAGCCAAAACACACCTTGTTCAGCGTCTTTCGCAACACCTTCTCCACGCATATACAAAAGGCCAAGATTGTATTGTGCAGTCGCAAATCCTTGCTCAGCCGCTTTACGAAACCAAGAGGCAGCTTGTGTAGGGTCTTTCTCAACACCATCACCCTGTTGATACATAGCCCCAAGAGAGTTCTCTCCCAAGGGATCCCCTTGCTCAGCCGCTTTGCGATACCAAGTTATCGCTTCTGTATGGTCTTGTTTTACCCCAAAGCCATGCACATAGAGACTGCCAAGGTGGCTTTGTGCTGAAGCATTCCCTTGTTCAGCTGCTTTGCGTAGCCAAGAGGCAGCTTGTGTATAGTCTTGCTCCACCCCCAAGCCGTGTACATACAAGAGTCCAAGATTGCTTTGTGCCACCGCATCCCCTTGTTCAGCCGCTTTGCGATACCAAGACGCCGCTTGTGCATGGTCTTGCTCTACACCCAAGCCGTGTGCGTATATTATTCCAAGATTGCTTTGTGCTACAATATCCCCTTGCTCAGCCGCTTTTTGGAACCAGAAGGCCGCTTGTGCATGGTCTTGCTCTACACCCAAGCCTCGTGCGTACAGGATTGCAAGACTGCTTTGTGCTACAATATCCCCTTGTTCAGCCGCTTTTTGGAACCAGAAGGCTGCTTGTGTGTAGTCTTGCTCCACACCCAAGCCGTGTGCGTATATTATTCCAAGATCGCTTTGTGCTTCAATATCCCCTTGTTCAGCCGCTTTTTGGAACCAGAAGGCTGCTTGTGTATGGTC
>CAYJPE010000214.1:0-4892 GCA_964371965.1 uncultured Desulfovibrionaceae bacterium | reverse complement strand
CTCCCCCCACCCCCCCCTCCTTCCCCTTTCAAAACGCGCTTACTGCTTATTTTCTTTACCGTCATGCTAATATATTGTTATATAAGACAAAATAGAGTACTGAGACACGTTGGAAGTATTTTATGTACACAAAAAATGCCCGCGAAAGTTTTTTGGAAAAGGCCGACCGAATGGTACCGTAGGCGTAGCTGTGAGCGAGGAACGAGGAACGAGCCTTGCGGATCTTTCTGGCAAAAGTGTCATTGATTTTCAAATAACAATATCGAGAGCAGCGATGGTCTGAGGGAAAACCTTTTATTCATAAAAGTTTTTCCCCCACAAAAAACTGAAATCAGAACGCCGTAGAAAAACTTTGGTGAAGTATTTTTTTGTTCTCTCTACCCGTGGGGCTGGAATGGTTGAAAATATATCATGAAATCAGTAGTATAGCCTTCTCGGGGTTTTTCTGGAAAATGACAACAAAACACACAAGTGCATAACGGTTTGCAATAATATAAAATTAAGCGGCTCTTGCTCTGATGTGTGTGCAAACTATGCTTGACGATGACGCCCGGTTGGTGTAAACACATTTGTTCTTAATTTTTTGAAGGAGATGACATTATGAAAAGAACATACCAACCAAGTAAGATTCGTAGAGCTCGTACGTGTGGCTTTCGTGCTCGTATGGCAACTGTTGGCGGTCGCGCTATCATTCGACGTCGCCGCGCCAAGGGGCGCAAGCGTTTGAGCGCATAAATCTTCGCATGTGAAGGAAAAACAGCTGCATTGTATGCCTCTCAATCTCTGTATTGCATATGTGTTTTGTGTGTGCCTTCTGAATGTGTATTTTTTAATGTCTGTATGAACAGTTTGTAACAATTTTTGTGTATAGCTGCAAAAGCCTTGCGGAAGATATTTTCATGAAGTGTTTTTCGTCGAATGTTTCTCAGAGCCGAGCGACTATCACTCAAATCTTTGAGGCATCACCACAAAATTTTTTTTGACAAAGCGCTTATATCGCTCTTGGTGGTTGCGTGCAGTAGCAAAGCAAAAGTTTGAAAACGCTTCACAGCTCGTTGGAACAGTGCAATCTGCGGCGTCCTCTTCGGAGTGTGGATAAAAAGTCAAACCGCTTATGTATGTCTAATACACCGCGCGCCTTGACTTTTTTCGCTTCCTTGCGCCCCTTGCAGAGGGGCACTTTTTGAACGGACTGTCAAAAATGGAGTTTTTCAACAGCCTGTTAAACATTGCCCTCTTTGCCAACACTTTTGCCATAAGCAAAATGCACAGAGCGCGTGTCCTTATGACTGTTTTTACATGAAGAGATTTTGTGTTTTGCAAAAATCAGTATGTGTGTAAAAAGAATGTGTATGAATGTACTTCTTTAAGAAAGAATATTGATAAAATGAGCAAAACGCACGGAACGTATGTGAGGAAGCACTGATGTGGGAATTTTTTTGTCTTTTGACCCTACACCTAAAAGGTGCATAACGAAAAAAATCTTGTATATAAAGAACAATATACGGATTTCGCGCGGCAACCTCAGGCCGCCAAAAGGCAAAGCGGTATTACATCAGTGCTTCCTTGAATCGCTCATTGCTTAAAAAAATCGCAAAGCGAGCGTGTTTGTTGTGCTTCACCTCCTTGAATTCCTTGCCGGGCGTGAGGCCTTCATGTGAGAGGCTGTTGTCGAATACGTTTTTTTGGTTATCTCATGCCAGGCTTTGCTCGCAAAAGCACGTACAGCCCGACACAGAGATACCCGAAAGGGCGTATTTGATGATAGTGCCTAGGCATGCATCCGTGATTTGGCTGCTTATTGCTGACGAAGTGGCTTGTTCTTTTGCAACGAGCTGCTGAGGAGATGAGAGAGATTATGGGAAAGATGCTCTGTGGTTCCAAAACCTTGCATGAGAAAAGAGACGTCACCTCTGTAGTGGCTGCTTTGCCAAATGTGCAGGAGTTTCGGTGGTCGCGTGAGCGTCGTTTATTTAAAAAATCTGATTTTACAAAGTGTTACAATGAAAATAGACGCTTTTTTTCACAAAATTTTGTGATTTTTGTCCTTTTTCATGAGAACACAGGACATGCTAAGGCGCATGACCGTAACGCTGTTGCTGCGAACTGTACCGAAATAACATGTAGGCGCTGTGTCGGCACGTGCAGGGCAGGTTTTACCGTCAGCAAGAAAGTGGGGAATGCCGTGCGACGCAATCGTATTAAGCGTCTTTTACGTGAGTTTTTCCGTCATCACGGTCATCAATTACCGCACTTCATTGACCTTGTCGTAGTAGCAAAGCGCAATACCGTGGGTCTTGCGCTTGATTATGCGTGCATTCGCGATCAACTTGCTCCTCTTTTGAAAAAAATAACACGGGTGATGCTTTGTGCAGACAAAAAAATGTGAAGCCATGAAAAGTACTGTAAAAATACATCGGACTTCTCTGATCATAAGGCGTATTTTTCTTATTCCCATTTTTTTTTACAGATACGTCATTTCTCCCATTCTACCACATTCATGCCGCTTTGTTCCTTCCTGCTCTGTGTATGCGGTGGAGGCTGTCATGACTCACGGTCTCGCACGTGGTGCGTGGCTTATCTTGTGTCGCCTAGTCCGTTGTCATCCTTGGGGTTCAAGTGGTTTTGACCCTGTTCCACCGCCGTCATCCTTTTCACCATCTAATATGGCTGCCTTCTACACAACGACTGTGTTGCGGATACGTACGATATTCACAGCACGACAAAGGACAGGGGTATGCCAAAAACAACAACATACTGTGCCTGATTGCGGGGTGGAAAAGCGTAGCGTTTCCTAAACTCTTATGGCAGAACAAATTTTCGTATTATATCAAGAGCGCTGATGGCACAACGCTGAGCTCGTCACATGGGTAGCAAAGGACACTCGGTGCTCTTCACAAAAACAGATGCCTACATGGTTTTCTTTCACCTTAAAGCTTTTTCTATGAAGGCTATTTTATTGAGGCTTATATGCAAAACAACAGAAATCTTCTTATTGCCATAGCGCTTTCCTTCGCCGTTTTGATGGGGTGGAATTATCTTGCAGAATTTTTGGGTCTTGTGCCAAGCCAAGAACAATTGGCACAACAACAAGCGCAATACGAAGCGCAACAAGAGGCGCAACAGCAAAGCCCTGTACCTGCGGCAACAACTCAAGGTTCAGGCTTTGAGACACTTCCCGCCTTTGCTCCGGCTCCCGGTCGTGAAGTCGTGGTGGATACGCCTTTGTACCGTGCTGTATTTTATTCAGGTGGTGCCATTTTGCGTTCTTTTGAACTCAAGGATTATGCAGCTGCATATACAAAAAAGCCGTGGATCAGCGTTATGGGTGTGTCTTTTGGCGAAATTGCCCCAACCTATGAGGACGGCGCAGTGCCTCGCGTCAACCTCGTCAATAGCCTTACCGCCACCACATCACCCTTGGGTCTTTTAGTCAATGGGCAACCCTCGTGGAGCACGGGTAAGTGGGCTTTTGAAGGGGAGAATGTGCGTCTTTCCGAAGGGACTGCCAGCCTCAAATTTACGGGTGAAGTGGACGGGGTTCGTGTTATTCGCGAATTTATATTCTCCGCGCAGACATATGAGATTAAAGAGAAAATTCATATCACATCACTTGGAGATGCGCCGAGATCGGTTCGTCTTGCGTATACGGTTGCAGAAGATGCTTCCGCTTCTATGGGTGGTTATTATGATGCCATGCGTGTGGCATGGAGCCCTCTTGGTGCCTATGAAGAAGAGACAGATGCCGAACTTTTGTCCACCACGGGCATGCAGGTGAGTGGCAATATTTTGTGGGCTGGCGCCATGAGCACCTACTTTATGTCTTCGGTTGCCCCCATCAATGCGCCCAGTGTGACCCTCAAGGCACGTATCCAAAACAATGTCTATCGCGTGGCCTTGGAGCAGGCAGACCTTGTGGTGCAGCCGGGCACCACCATACAGCAAGACGTTGTCTACTGGGTTGGCCCCAAGTTGCGCTCTCTTTTGGAAAGCGCGCCCAATAACTTGGCCAACGCGGTGGATCTTGGCATGTTTGGCATGATTGGCGCGGCATTGCTCTGGTGTCTTGAGCATCTGTACAGCCTTGTGCACAACTGGGGTGTTGCCATTATTTTACTGACCATAGGCATAAAAATTCTCTTTTGGCCCCTCACGGCAAAGAGCTATGCATCCATGGCAAAAATGCGCAAATTACAGCCCATGATTGCCGACTTGCGCGAAAAGCACGGGGATGATCGTGAGACACTCCAAAAAGAGATGATGAACTTACACAAGACCTATGGCATCAACCCTGCCAGCGGCTGTGTGCCCATGCTTGTGCAGCTTCCTGTTTTTTTTGGCCTTTATCAAGCCTTGCTTTCCTCTATTGAGCTTCGCGGTGCTTCATTTATTACCTATCTGCCAGGAACGGATTTGATTTGGCTGGCAGACCTTTCCGCCGCCGATCCCTTCTATATAACGCCCATTGTGATGGGTGTGAGCATGTATTTTATGCAAAAAATGTCGCCCCCCATGGGTGATCCCATGCAGCAAAAAATCATGATGTTCTTGCCTCTTATTTTTACTTTCATGTTTCTGAGCTTCCCTTCCGGATTGGTCTTGTATTGGCTTGTAAACAATATCCTTTCTATGGCACAGCAATGGATGCTACTTCGCAAAACACAAGTGTCTTAAGGGGCTTTTCTCAATAAAAAGATTTTGTTTTTTGCTGGGGAGCATGCGTTTTTTGCGAAAGGGGCGTATGTAGGTATATGTAACTTGCGCAAAAAACGTCGATTATACCCTTTGGGGTAGGTGCAAAACGCAAAAGAATTCATTGAGAGACTGCCCCTAGGATCTTATTGAAAAATTCCGCATTGAAAGGTAGTTCAAAAAAGATGAGATACAAGGTA
>CAYJPE010000213.1:0-4894 GCA_964371965.1 uncultured Desulfovibrionaceae bacterium | reverse complement strand
ATCTCACACTTTTTGAACAGCCTGAAAATTTGAGTTTTTCAACGGGCTGTTAGGCACTGATGAAGTAAAAGTATATATAAAACCTATTATAAAATAATTCCAGAAAGGAACTTCTCCTATATTATGGGAGGAGTTTGAGGGGGGAAGGGGAACTTTTGGGTTTTGGCACATGTCCCTTCCTAAGGGGAGAGTTTCCCCTTCCCCCTCAAGAAGAATAATTCATCAATTAAAAAGCCTTTCTCCTCATTCGCATGAGGGGAAAGGCTTTTTGAACTGCACAATATCGGTGCTTACTCTTCTGTCAAGCCTTCCAATTCGCTCAAATCAATGAGATTTTTTTCAAGCATATGTAGAAAGACTTCCACAATTTCCGGATCAAATTGTGTGCCACTGCACTTTTTGAGCTCTTCTGTGACCCACTGAAGGCTTGTCATGCCACTATAACTTCTGCGTGAAGCAATGGCATCAAAACTGTCTGCCACACAAATTATACGTGCCACAAGGGGAATGTCCGTACCGGAAAGATTATTGGGATAACCGCCACCTCCAAAACGTTCGTGATGATATTTTGCGCCCAACGTGATGTCGTCAATAATAGTAATATTCTTTAATATTTCCGCTCCAAGTACCGGGTGATTGCGTATGATATTGTATTCTTCTTCGGTGAGGCGTGTGGATTTTTTCAAAATACCATCAGGGATACCAATTTTACCTATGTCGTGCAGCAGCGCCGTATAATAGAGCGTGTCAAGGGCAAGTTCGTCGTAGCCCAATTGCTCTCCGATGGCGCGTGCGTATTTGGCAACGCGCACCGAATGGCCTTTTGTGTAATTATCCTTAGCATCTATGGTACCGGCCATGGCGGTAATAGCTTGAGTTGTGATGGCGCGGTATTCTTGTTGCCTCTTGAGAATTCTCCGTTCGCGAATACCGTAAAAAATTTTCATAATAAGCATGATTGCCAGAAGGATGCCCAGTGCTATCGCCCCTTGCGCGAGTCTGTTTTCATACCAATGTGCCAGTTTTTTTATGTGCAATGGCGGTGGCGACACGGTGGCAATACCGTCGGCGGTGCGACCGGTAAGAACAAATGTATAGTCACCCCCCGGCAAGCTGGTGTAGGAAACGTTGGACGTCTCTGCCAAAAACATGGTGGAAGGTATCGCAGAAAAGCCTTTGAGCTCGCGCGTGACCATGCTTCGCGCATTATTCGTATACGTGAGGTTAGCAAAGTGTACGGTAATGCGCGATGTACTGGGGGGAAGCGTGATAGTATCCATGTTTTGGTAGTACGTGGTACCATCCACTTCTATGGCGCTAATGATAGTTTTCACAGGCGTTGTGCTGGTATTCATGTTTAAGAGGTTCAGGGAAAAGACTTCTGTATTTGAGGCAACAAAAAGCGTTCCATTGTCGTCAACATATTGTATGGACGTGCCTGTGCCAAAAGCAGGGATGTTTCTATCAAAAAATGTATACTTTGTACCATTTTGAAGGAATTCTTCTGTTTTTGCGACATAAATACCTGCTGAAGAAATGATAATTATCTTATCTTGATAAAAAAGAAGATCCAAGAGATTGCCTTCGAGGCGAAAATCTTTGATGGGTATACTTTTTTCCTCTGTGATAACTTCTAAAGAGTTGGTGCCTGTTGTTAAAAAGCTTTGCTGAGTGTGTGGATCGTGGCGCAGGCGAAAAACAACTTTACCGTCATGAGGCGACAATTGGGTGAGTTTGTATGCCTTATTGTCTGTAATGCTGTACAAAAGTCCTCCGCCACTAGCCGCAAGCACTCTACCTTGGGCATCCTCCATCATGGTCAGAATGGCGGGGTCAATGAGTCCATTCTTCGATGTGATATTTTCTATTCTTCCATTTTTTTTAATGATACTAATGCCATGAAAGCTCCCTACCCAGAGTTCCCCATTGTCTCTTTCCAGCAAGCTTAAAATCCGTCCGCTCACAAGACCGTCAGCCATGGTAAATGTTTGTATATCAAAGTCGGGCGTCACCTTAACGAGACTTGCATTGTTCATGTCTGAGGTGAGCCACAAATTGTCATGACTGTCCACAAGAACATTTCTGACAGCCTTACCGGCCATAAAGTCTGTGAGTGGGTTGGAAACAAGAATGTCATCATCCTTTGCCAAGAGTCCCGTATTTGTGGCGACATACAGTGTGTCATTCCATTTGATAGGGGCATTAAAGAGCACATTTCCATGGACAGTTGCATGAAATTCTGTATGAAAAACGCTCTTTCCGAGCAGTAATAGGCCTTGGCGTGATGAAGCAAGCCAATAATTACCTGCGCGATCTTTTATCATGCGCTCTAGGTTGTATTGCACTTGCAAGTCTTTGACTGCCATAAAGCGTTTATCGCTTGTCACATAGCCAATGCCTGTATTGCCAAGAGCCCATAGTTTTTCGCCATCGTTATAAAAATTTTTTATATCAGATACTTGTGAGGCAAGGCTGTGAATGCGAACAATGTTTAGCTTATCAGTAAATGTGACCTCTGCAAGAACATCCCTATCTGTTCCCACAAGAATGCCCTCGCCATAGGCTGTCAAGGCGGTGGGGAAGGGCTTATCTTTCATATGCCCAAAGTCACCTACAAAAATCACCTTGGCATCTTGGACTATAAAGAAGCGATAGTCATTACTTATGGCCCAAAGTCTGTTGTGTTTATCAAAGGCCATTTGGGTCAAAAGTACATTATCAAGGCGGGAATCGTTCAGCAAAATGAGAGCGCCGTCATAAAGATAGGCCATGCCCCTGGTTGTAGAGGCATAAATGGTGCCAGCCTTGTCTTGCGCCATGGATAGGAGGCCAAAGGATGGATTTTCAGAGTTTGCAAGGGGGATAGTGCGAAAACCACCGTTTTCATAGATGTACAAACCGCCGCCAAGGGTGCCTACATACAGTCTGTCTTGCGCGTCACGAAATAACAAACGCACAGGTCCGTCACGAAAATCCGGGTCAAAGGCAGCGGTGATTTTTAAAAAATTTTTCCCGTCAAAACGAAAAAGACCGCCATAGGTTGCCAACCACATGTAGCCATCGCTTGATTGATTGACGTCTGTAATGGCGATACCGTCGAGCTCTGTTTGGGCGTCATAGATTTTTTGCGTATATGTTGCGGCAAAGGAATAGTCTACAATGACTCGCCGTAAGAGCGCAATCTCTTCTGTTTCTTGAGCTTGGGCTTGTGCAGCCTGCCTCGTTGCGGCGTGTATTGGTGTCGCCTGTATTGTCAAATGCGTGCATATGTAGGAGCATAAGATGCATATTTTTAATATGTATGCTGTGGATGTGAGATAATTTTTCATATACATATCCTCATAACAGATAGTTTTTTATTGAGAAAGAACCCCTAGGCGCTGTCGTCAAATGGACCCTTTCGCCCTTATTGAAGCGGGTTTTGTGTCAGACTTTACTTGCTTTTTCGGTCAAATACCAAAAGAGTCTCTTCCCTCAAAGCAAGCGCGTCTTCCTTGAGATAACACGAAAAATCGCAGTTTGACGACAGCGTCTAAGGAAACATTGATTACATGCCTTTTTGCCCTTTCACTGCGCCAAGCTTGCTTTGTGAAACGTTTGTGGATGTCTATGACCGTGCGCTTCTCAAAATGCACTCTCCTTGTGAGAGAACAAAATGCTCTTTGATGCGTATCTCCTTAGAGACAATCCCGAGCAAATATTTTTCATATATCGCGTTTTTTCAAAAGCGTCATACTTCATAGGACATACGTTATATGGGGACGTCGCATGCCCACTTGCAAATTGATTTCTATTTTATGGGTTGATATCATACTCCATGTGTGAGAAAAAGAAAAGTTTGTTTTTGAAGTTGACATTCCTTTTCATTGTTGATACATGACACCAAAAGACGGAGGTCTCTCTATGACATGGTTGGACATGGTCGCAGGTGCATGTATATTGCTGGCGACTGCATACGTTATATATATGATGGTACGCAAGGCTCGGAAGGGTGGTTGCGGTTGTGGCAGTAATTCGTGCGAAAAGGGATCTGCCAAGAGTGTGGGAACAACTGAAGCAGGTTGTGGCTGTGGCTGTGGGGGTGCGGGTGGCATACAAGAGCGAGATTCGCAATAATATATTTTAGAACATACTCATACATTGGAAGACATTGTGAAAAATCATCTATACCGCATTAGGTGTGCATATATTGAAGATAGTGCAGGGAATACTCCAGAGTATGCGCCTCTGGAGTTTGATGCGCATTTGCACGAGGATATTTTTGCCATTATGAAGACACTCAAAGCCGGAGAGAAGATGCCTGCGCAGAGTGTGGAGCCCTTTGTGTTGGGATTAAAGCTCTTTGGTGAAACGCTCTTGCGTCATAAAGACAGTGCGTTGTGTGCAGAACTTTTACCGCATTTTACAGAACTTATGAAGACGATTAAGCGGGGTGGAAAAAGCTAGGCACTGTCGTCAAATGCGCCTAGTAGCGTGTATTGTCTAAATGTGTGTTTTTGAAAAGCATGTGGGGGGAAACTTTTTTTAGGAAAAAAAGCTTTCCTCTCACACCATCGATGCTCTCGATGCCCGAACGCCTCGTCCCTCGCCTAACGGCTACGCCTACGGCGCCATTCGGTCGGCTCCTTCAAAAAAACTTTCGCTGGCATTTTTTTACATAAAATACTTCCAACTTGTCTCAGTACTTTATATTGGTCGACATAACAATATGTTAGAATGCTAGTGGAGGGAATAAGCAGTCAGCGCGTTTTGAAGGGGGAAGGAGGGGGTGGGGGGAGGTAGGGGACAACAAATTTTCGCGAACAAAAAATTTTCCCATAACCCCCCCCAAAAAAAAAGCCTGAAAAAAATAAACACTCACCAATACTCCAGTATACAACAACATCGTTGCTTA
>CAYJPE010000212.1:0-4955 GCA_964371965.1 uncultured Desulfovibrionaceae bacterium | reverse complement strand
TGGCAAAAGTTCCCCTTCCCCCCTCAAGAAAAATGCTTCATCGAAGTTTCCTAAAAAATACAGTGCAATGTAATTCGATACAATTCAATGAAATGAAATGAAATGAATGCTTTTAAAAAAGAGCATTTTTGCACGTGCTCGCAAGCTCTTTGCGTGCTCAGTTGTTTAACCGGGCGCATAGCGTCTTATTAAAGCGGAGGGTGGACATCCTATGACATTATCCATGCCGGCGTCTGTGATTGCGCCCGTCATCTCGGCCAATACCGAAGTTATTTTAAAAAAACGTTACTATCGCGTTGACCCGGACACAGGGCAGACGGAAGATGCCCGAGATTTTTTTTGGCGCGTTGCCTCCTCCATAGCCATTGAAGAGAGCAAGTATAAGGAGTCTACATATAAGGCAGAAGAGCTTGCGTGTGACTTTTATGATATGATGACGCAATGGAAATTTTTGCCAAACTCGCCCACTCTCATGAATGCCGGCACAAACCTTGGGCAGCTTTCGGCCTGCTTTGTCTTACCTGTGGGAGATTCCATCGAAGAAATTTTTGATGCGGTCAAATACGCGGCCATGATCCACAAATCCGGCGGCGGCACAGGCTTTTCTTTTACGCGCCTGCGCCCCCAACAAAGTCGCGTGGGTTCAACCGGGGGCGTGGCCTCAGGCCCTGTGTCATTTTTGCGCATTTTTAATACGGCTACGGAACAAATAAAGCAAGGCGGCACGCGCCGTGGTGCCAATATGGGCATTTTACGCGTGGATCATCCAGACATCATAGACTTCATTAAAGCCAAGGAAAAAGAAGGCGATTTCAATAATTTTAACTTGTCCGTTGGCCTTACGGAAGCTTTTATGCTTGCGGTGGAGCGTGACGAAGAATATCCTTTGCTTTCGCCGCACAGTGGACAAGAGCAGGGTCGCAAGAATGCGCGAGAAGTTTTTGATATGCTTGTGAATAAAGCATGGGAGTCCGGCGATCCCGGCATAGTCTTTCTTGACCGTATAAATAGGGACAATCCTACGCCGGATCAGGGAGAGATTGAATCGACGAACCCTTGCGGAGAGCAACCACTCTTACCTTATGAGGCGTGCAATCTTGGCTCCATAAATTTGTCAAAATTTGTGAACGGCAAGGGTGCGAAGGGTGCACAAACTGCGTCGTTCGATCAGCGCATTGATTGGAAAGAGCTTGCCAGAGTCATTCACCTGTCTGTGCGCTTTCTTGACAATGTTATTGATGCATCCCGCTTCCCTCTTGAGCGCATTGCGGAGTGTGTGCGGCGTAATCGTAAAATTGGTCTTGGTGTCATGGGCTTTGCCGACATGCTCTATCAGCTTGGCATTGCATACGATTCGCCCGAAGGCTTGGTGCTTGGAGAGCGTATTATGGCCTTTGTGAACGAAGAAGGGCACAATGCCTCTGCCCAGCTAGCCAAGGAAAGGGGCGCCTTTCCGGCATACGAAAGCTCTATATTTCCCAAGCGTCAGCAAGGGCCCTATCGCAATGCCACAGTCACCACCATAGCCCCCACGGGAACGCTGTCCATTATAGCAGGTTGTTCGTCCGGAGTGGAACCTCTTTTTGCCCTGTGCTTTACGCGCAATATTTTGGACGGCGAAAAGCTTGTGGAAGTCAATCCGCACTTTGAAAAAGCGCTGACGCAAGCTGGCGTGTACAGTCCAGAACTCATGGAAAGTGTGGTGGAAAAAGGTTCCATCGGGCATATGGACTTTTTGCCGGCAGACATGCGGCGCATCTTCGTAACTGCCATGGATATTGCCCCCCAGTGGCATTTGAAAATGCAAGCCGCCTTCCAAAGAAATACGGATAATGCTGTTTCCAAAACTGTTAACTTGCCAAATTCCGCAACAATTCAGGATATATATGACATTTACTGGATGGCTTTCCAGGAGGGTTGCAAGGGCGTGACCGTTTATCGTGACGGCTGCAAGTCGGTGCAAGTGCTTGCCACTGGTGAAGGGCAAAAGAAGCAAGAAGCTGGACAAGCACCCCTTGCGCCAGATGCCGGCACTGTGCGCAAGCGCCCCGACGTGGTGCAAGGTTTTACCCATAAAGTCCAGACGGGGCTCGGTTTTATGTACCTGACTGTCAATGAACTTGACGGCAAGCCTTTTGAGGTTTTTGCCACCATAGGCAAGTCAGGGCGCTCCATCACCGCCAAGGCCGAGGCCATAGGGCGCCTCGTGTCCCTTGCACTGCGCTCCGGTGTGGGGGTGCGTGAAATTGTTAGTCAAATCAAGGGGATTGGCGGCGAACATCCGGTTTTTCGAGGTAAAGGCCTCTTACTTTCGATTCCCGATGCCATCGCGTGGGTGCTTGAAAAACGCTACCTTAATGGGCATATGGTCGTGGATAAAAATATGCACCTTGACAAACAAACGTGTCCTGACTGCGGCGAGGTGCTTGTTTTTCAGGAAGGTTGCCTTCTTTGCCAAGCGTGTAGCTATACAAAATGTGGCGGCTAGTGCCTATTGTGCAAGTTCACGCTCGAAAAGTGTTGCAAAGCCTCGGCGGTGTCTATTCCTTCAAAGCAGGCGCGTTTGCATTGATATAGCAAAAAAGTCCACTATGTAACGGCAGTCTTTAAGGCATATCAGACTGTTGAAAAACGGCATTTTGCATCGTCCCCTTAGTAACGGGGATAAAAATCAAGCAGCGTTGCTATCTGTATCCCTAAACCTCGAAGCTTCGGCTAAGAGCCATGCTTTGCACCCTTCGGGTAGCCTGCGAATGTGGAGTTTTTCCATAGATTGATATGGGCGAAAAGCGTTTGCACCTTGGTAAAAGTTTTTACTCACACCAAGAAAGGAGAATCGATGTTCCAGGGTTTACCATTTGCCGCACGTTTAAGCATCTATATTGTAGTTGCGACGACGACGGTCTTTTTATGTGTTTTTGGGTATAGTTATACGCAAGCAAAACGTTCTTTAATTGATATTAGCCTTAAGAATGCGGCAACTCTCATGACTGCCACAAAGGAAAAAATTGAGAGTACGCTACAAAATGTTGAACAAGTGCCCCTCTACATCGCCCATCGCCTTGCTGCAGAAACGTTTACGCCCACACAAGTGGAAAACACACTTTTTCAATTTATCGTATCGCATCCCGATGTTTATGGTGGAACCATGGCCTTTGCCAGCGGCGCTTTGAGCGGTGCGCCCGAGCGCTATTCACCCTACTTTTACAAACATGATGGACGTATTATAAAGGCGAACCTTGCGGACGACGGCTATGCATACTGGGCTCAAGACTGGTACAAAGAAACGAAGCAACAAGGCATGCCTCTTTGGAGTGAACCATACTTTGATGAAGGTGGCGGCAATGCGCTCATGGCCACATTTTCTGTGCCTGTATATAGAGGTGATTTACGCGGCGGTAAAAATTTTTTTGCCATTATTACAGCGGACATAAGTATTGAATGGTTGCAAGCTATTCTTAAGGATATGCATATTTATGAAACAGGTCATGCCTTTATTTTGAGCCGTAAGGGTGAGCTGATTGCCCAAAGCAAGGCGCTTTCTACTGCACAAGAGCATGCGGCCGATATGCATATGCTCAGCGAACACGACAGCGCCCTTTTGCAAGAATTACGTGCACATCTCTCCGATGACCAAGAAGGCATGATATCCTTTAAAAGTGCCGTTACTCAGCAAAGTATTGAAGTACTCTACACGCCTCTCCCCTCAAGCGACTGGATCCTTGTCTTGCGCATCCCCACTCACGAACTTTTTGAAGAACTGCAGCAGCAAAGCCTGCTTCTCATTCCACTGTGTTTGTTAGGCATTATCAGTATCACCATTGTTGTGAGTAGTCTTGCCTATGGTGCCACAAAGCCTTTGCGTGAACTTTCTCAAAAAACAAAGGATATTGCCAAGGGGACATTGGACATAGTCTTGCCCGCCGTCAAACATCACGACGAAATAGGGCAATTAACAGAAGCTTTTGACAACATGCGCATGGCTCTTAAGCATTATATTGTCGACCTGACACATGCCACCGCCAGTAAAGAGCGTATAGAGAGTGAGCTGAAAATTGCTCAAAATATCCAAGCCAATTTCTTGGCCAAAACATTTCCCCCCTTTCCTGACCGTCATGATTTCGATATTTATGCCTCACTGTCGCCTGCGCGCGAAGTGGGCGGTGATTTCTATGAATTTATCCTCCTCGACTCAAGCAAACTCTTCTTTGCCGTGGGCGATGTTTCCGGTAAGGGCGTCCCTGCGGCACTCGTCATGGCTGTCACAAAAACCCTCATGAAAGGCATTGCCGCCCACGAACATTCTCCGAAAAAAATCCTTGGTTTTGTGAATAATGAATTGGCTAAGGACAACGAAATTTGCATGTTTGTGACCGCTTTTTGTGGTATTTTAAATATAGTCACAGGAGAACTCATCTACAGTAATGCCGGGCATAACGCACCCATTCTCCTGCGAGACGCCCAAATACATGCGTACCTCCATACGCCCAAGAGCATAGCACTCGGTATTCTTGAAGATGCTCCTTATCAAAATGAACGCGTACACCTCGCACCAAACGACACCCTCTTTCTCTTTACAGACGGGGTCACAGAAGCCATGTCGCCGGAAAACGAACAATTCGGCAATGAACGCTTGCACAATGCCTTGATGGGTGAAAAAAACGTGCGTGAAAGAGTAGAAATCGTCAATACCGCCATATTGCAGCATGCCCATAATGTTGAACAATTTGACGATATTACACTTATGACTCTCCTATGGCGCGGAGGGCAGTGATGTTATGATTGCATTTTGTACATGTTGCTGTGCGCCACACAATACTTCCTTCTTTCCCAAGTAAAAAAACTTCGGCATGTATACGAACCTATGGTTTTTTTTGAAGGGGTCGACCGAATGGCGCCATAGCAGGCTGTTGAAAAACTCCATTTTTGACAGTCCGTTCAAAAAGTGTGAGATG
>CAYJPE010000211.1:0-5018 GCA_964371965.1 uncultured Desulfovibrionaceae bacterium | reverse complement strand
GCTTTGAGCGGTTCATGTCTTTCAAGCCTCCGGCTTTGCCGGAGGTACTTGACTGAATGCGCTATATGATGTGTGGGGGGGGTGATTTGCGTGATATTTATGTTGCGAGGCACAGTGTTCCGTGTCACATCCTGCCTGTAGTCTGTTCATCCAAAGTTTTCAAGACCTACCCGGAGGAAACAGCTCCTCCGGGCATCCCGTCTTTGATCTGCCACAGCATATTTGAGAATGTGCCTCGGCTCCCCATGAGCCTTTGATACATCCTTAGGCAGAATTTTTACGCATAGCGTACGTGTACTGCGTGTGGTGTAACACCATCATGGTGCAGTTTAGCCGCCACTGATAATTTGTTGTGCCATTTGCGGGAGCGAATTGGCCTGTGACAACATGGCCACCGCGCTCTGCGTCAAGATTTGGTTGCGCACAAATTCGGTCATTTCTACGGCAACGTCCACATCAGAAATACGAGACTCAGAAGCCTGCAAGTTCTCGGCTTGGATATTCAAGTTGTTAATGGTCTCTTCAAGGCGATTCTGAATGGCGCCAAGGTGCGCACGGATCTTGTCCTTAGAGACTATAGCCTCATTAATGGCGTTAAGCGCATCCCCTGCTGCTTCTTGGGTGGAGATGGTACCGCCGGGAGTCAAATCCAAATAGCCGGTGGAGAATATTTCGGCGCTTGCTACAAGTCCTGCTTGATTACCGTTTAAGCCGCGGGTGTTTTGCGCAGGATCTATATATGTGTCAACAGCAGTGTTGATAGCAGAATAGACACTATTTCTTGCAGCATTGGCTGCGGTGTTTACTACATATGTAGGCGTAGGTGGCACAGCCGTATTTTCAATATAATTCGCATATCCCGTCACTCGCTTTGGAGGATTACCGGAGTCTGGAATATCCATACTAATGTTCATGGTCAACGCCCCGTCACTCAGTGGCTTCGCACTATCGGTAACAGTGTCTACACCGTAATATATCGCCGCTCCATCTGCGCTTGCGTCAGTAACCGCAACTTCCATTTGCGCCCAAGCTTCGGTAGCTATAGAATTTTCAGCGAAAATTTGTGCAACATCAGGAGGGTGTCCTGCAGCAATATAACCATCATAGCGTGTTGCATAGTTTCCATTCGCCACGGCTGCACCAACTCTGTTTGTACCATCATTATACATGTTATCGTATACAGTTTGCAGACCTGCTTGCAAATTTGCAGACCATTCTGTCGCCTTTGCATGGGCTGCTTCGTGCACCATATTCTGTATGGCAACTGTTTGCTCTGTCGTTAAGGTCGACGTACCGAGCTGCGCTTTAGCATCCGCTATGGCTGTTTCGTACATGCCTAGTGTTGGCGGAACGACTGGAACTGCTGCTGGGTCACCCGGATTCCCATTATAAATCTGATCATACACGGCACTATACGCTTCCTTACCCACTTGCTCAATATATGCAGGCGCGCTCGAAGTCGTTTTGACGGGGAATGCTGTCACTTCTGGCGCAAAGGTCATGGTCACGGTTTCAGGCGCACCCCCTCCACCTGCTATGGTTCCAGATGACGTAGCAGTCATAGTGACTTCCGGCAAAGGAAGCATGGCATCCAAGCTCGTAAGGTTTCCGTCTTCTGCAATTTTTTGTGTCAAGCTATGCACGGTATCTGTTGCTATTTTTAAGGCATCTTGTGCTGCAACAGCTGCTTCGGCTATTTGCTCAGGTGTCGGCCCAATCGCAGGCGAGCCAGCTGCCGCTAGCTCTGCTGAATCTGCCAGGGCCTGTATGGGGCCTTGTGCCCGCGGATCTGCTGCATACACACTGGCATAAGTATGATCAAAAATCTGATCAAGCGTGGCTTTCGCCATTTCGGCATCGGCTGTGGCTTCCTTTGTAGCCAGCACAGTGGCTTGCTCAGCAGCTTGGGCAGCGGCATCTTCCAATGGGATTGCCGGCTTTGCCGAATCTGCCGTACTCACAAGGTTGGAATAAATTTCTGTGTAATGCGCTTCATAGCGTTCTGCATAGGTGGCGTCATATATGGCTTGCACGCTCTCATCACGCAATTCTTCATAGCCGGCATTGGTGGGATTTGTGGCCAATTCCGACGCCTCTAAAGAATCATTGCCAAGGCCAAGGGCAGATGCCGTGGTATTGCCGATATTAATATGATAGAAGTCTTCTGCCGAGTCATTGGCGGTGCCGAAGTGGACTTTTAATTCGCCCACGGACTTGAGATTACTCCCATTATATTCGCCGGACAGGGTGCCGTCGAGCAATTTTATGCCGTTAAAGTCTGTGGCATTGGAAATACGGGTGATTTCCGACGCCAACTGTTGATACTCAGACTCAATCATAAGGCGCTGGGTGGAGTCATACGTACCGGTGGCGGCTTGTTCTGCCAGCTCTTTCATGCGTATGAGCTGTTCGTCGATGGTTTGCAATGCGCCGTCGGCTGTTTGGATGAGCGAGATGGCGTCATTGGCGTTACGCGCGCCTTGGTAAAATGTAACAATATCTGCGCGCTGTAATTCACGAATAGCCAAACCTGCAGCATCGTCTGCGGCAGAGTTGATACGGAGACCTGAAGACAACCTTTCCGTTGACGTACTCAAGTTACCGTAGTGGATATTTAAGTTTCGAGCGACATTTGAAGCCATTAAGTTGTTATTGACGACCAAAGACATAGGACACCTCCTAAGGTGGGTTTAAGCTGTACCTAGTCTTTAGCAATGTGTGTGCCAAATTGTCGCCATCTTTAATTTCAGCATGTTAAGATGAATGGCTCTTGGCATAGGAAATTTTTATAGGGCAATGAAGGACGTTTTTGCCGTAAAAAATGGAAAAACTTGCCTTGCGGCCTTACATGATAGGAATGTTATGCTACGGCCTGCTTTATTGCTTTCCTTGAAAATCTCATATAAGATGCTTCTTATGAAAAAGGCACAACACACAGGCGCCCAGCACGGCCACCATGCGCACGACACCTTGATAAAGGAGCATTTTCAGCATCCACAAAATGCGCTCCCTCTCTTGGAACTTGCACTTGCGCCTGAAGTGTTGCTACTTTTAAAAACGGAAACGCTTAAAGTGGCGGATTTACATTTGACCACCACGGCACTTTTAAAGTCGCTGACAGATCTTCTTTTTACATGTGAGCTCAAAGACAATTCTCACGCTTTTGTACATATTCTTTTAGAGCATAAGGCACATCCGGATAAAACTGTTGCCGTACAATTACTCAAATACATGGCACTCATCTGGGATCACTATCGTAGAAAAGATCCTGCTGCACCATTGCCGTTTATTATTCCCATTGTTTTCTATCATGGGAAGCGCCGATGGCAGCCCCGCCCTCTCAAGCAGCTCTTTCCAGGTAATTCTCCTTTGCACATGTATGTACCTGAATTTACGATGCCCCAATGCAATTTACACACTATTCCCCGTGAACATTTGTGGGAAGACATGCGTAAACACATCATGCTCCTCCTGTTGACAACCTTAATCGACGGAAGTGCCAGCAAGGGTATCGCGCACATTTTGGACGCATTGTGGACAAAACATAAGGATATGAACATTGCGGATCTTCTGGAGCTTTTTTTGAACTATCTTGCTGAAGTGCGTCCGGAAATTACAATAAAATCCATAGAGACAGAATTGACACTTTTATCAAGTGAGGTGAGTATGGGACAAACATTTCAAGAACAATGGGCTGAATATTCTTATGAGCAAGGATTTCTGAAGGGCGAGGCCAGAGGCGAAGCCAGAGGTGAAGCCAGAGGCGAGGCCAGAGGTGAAGCCAGGGGTGAAGCCAGGGGTGAAGCCAGAGGTAAGACTCATACTACGAGAGCCATCATACTTGACATGCTGGATGAACGCTTTACACATGTGCCGGAAAATATTTTACACGCGTTGGATGCCATTGATGACGCTGATGTGTTGCGTTCACTGGTTCGTCAAGCATTAAAGGTCGACTCGGTGAGTGAATTTCAAAACATTGTTGATAAGACGCGCGGTCTTTGTTGAGACTTGCCTCATATCTTCTCTGCAGAATAATGAGGTAAACATGGGACAAACATTTCAAGAACAATGGGCTGAATATTCTTATGAGCAAGGATTTCTGAAGGGCGAGGCCAGAGGTGAAGCCAGAGGCGAGGCGAGGGGTGAAGCCAGAGGTGAGGCCAGGGGCGAAGCCAGAGGTGAGGCCAGGGGCGAAGCCAGAGGTAAGACGCATACGACAAGAGCCATCATACTTGACATGCTGGATGAACGTTTTACACATGTGCCTGAAAACATTGTGCATACGTTGGATGCCATTGATGACGCTGACGTGTTGCGTTCACTGGTTCGTCAAGCATTGAAGGTCGGCTCGGTGAGTGAATTTCAAAACATTGTTGATAAGACGCGCGGTCTTTGTTGAGACTTGCCTCATATCTTCTCTACAAAATAGTGAAAGGAGATAAGGGTGTGTGCGAGAGCTGTGTGTAGATATTACCTCAGGTAATATGCCTTGCACCTTGGTTTATTTTTGTTTGTAGCAAACATTATCACCGCGTGCAAAGGCATGACTTACCTGATGTGCAGGTTTCAGCACACATATGGGTGTGCTCCACATCCTGCGAGTTTTCTGCCTTGCCAAAGCTTTCCCAAGACCGGTTCGGAGGGGGAAAAGCCCTCCGAACCTCCCGTCTTTGGTCTGCCACAGCCTATGTATAAAAGATGTCCTTTGGCTCCCACTGAGCCGCCGCAGCATCTTCGGCAGTATGTTACTGTGTGGTAGCGAATCTACAGTATGCTCTCTACTTAGCCACCGATGATCTGTTGTGCCATCTGTGGGAGAGAGTTCGCTTGTGACAACATGGCTACCGCACTTTGTGTCAAGATCTGGTTGCGCACAAATTCGGTCATTTCTGTGGCAACGTCCACATCCGAAATACGAGACTCAGAAGCTTGTAAGTTCTCGGCTTGGATGTTCAAGTTATTAATGGTCTCTTCAAGGCGATTCTGAATGGCACCAAGGTGCGCACGAATCTTAT
>CAYJPE010000210.1:0-5078 GCA_964371965.1 uncultured Desulfovibrionaceae bacterium | reverse complement strand
CTAGAATCCATTTTCAACAGACTTTAAGCTTTTTTGAGGTATACGTATACATGCATATTATGACAATTCCCTGTGATGAAGGTCAAGTTTTTCCCGTGTGCCCCGTGCCACTGACAGAGGTAAAGACGCACATAAGTCAAGTGCGCCCCTTGCCCATCTGGCCTGTGGGGACGCTCCTTTCCGCTGGCAGTAAGGATGTTTTCCGTGTCGTAGGGCGTGTGTTGCTTATTCTTGCTGACAGTGTCCACTCGGTCTATTGCCCTCTTGTCAAAGCACTTACACCTCTGCATGGCGGCGAAATGATGTTTCGTGTGCATCGTCAAGGTTATGCTCTTGCATGGGTTACCCTTTCAGACAAAGGGGCATCTGGACTGCGTGAAGATACGAGCGGGCCTGCCATCGGTGAAGTAATACGCAACATCACCCCTCTCTCTCACGAACAAGGCTTTCTTTTGCCAGATGACGGGGATGCTTTGCGCACGCTTCTATTGGAATTGACACTTGGACAAGGTTACGATCTTGTTATCACCACCGGAGGCACGGGACTTGGGGCAAGGGATATTTCGCCTGAAATGACATTACGTGTCATAGACAAGCGTCTTCCCGGCTTTGAACAGGCGATGATGCAGGCAAGCCTTGCAAAAACGCCCCATGCCATGATTTCCCGTGCGGTGGTAGGCACCATTGGCACAAGCATATGCATAAACCTACCCGGTAGCCGTAAGGCGGTGGTGGAAAATCTTGAGGCCATTGTGGGGGCACTGCCTCATGCTCTTCAAAAGCTGCACGGTGACGAGACAGATTGCGCTGCTGCACCGGACACTCTGCCCTTATAGTCTCGACGCCAGCCTTTATCGAAGCGGGTTTTGCGTCAGATTGCGCTTGCTTTTTCAGTCACATACAATAAGAGTATATTCCTTCAAAGCAAGCTCGATTTTGGAAAACACTAATCAAACAAAAACATATATAGAACGTATTATAAAACAATTCCAGAAAAGAACTTCTCCGATTTCTCGTGATTAAGGAATAATTAAAGCGTTTTGAGGGGACGGGGGGAGTTTGAGGGGGGAAGGGGAATCTTTTGGGTTTTGGCAAAAGATCCCCTTCCCCCCTCAAAAAAAACTCACTATTCCTCTTCGCGTTTCAACAAGAGCCACACTTGACCTTTTGTATAGACGCTCATGGCTTTGTCGTGACCTTCTTGCCCTTCGCCGGCATACAGATCAATGCGCCGCATTTTTATGGCTCCGCCCGTATCCTGCGCAAGGCCAAGGCCATTTAAAGAGTTGTCATGACCTGTGATGATGCCCGCTTTTTGCTTGCCCGTGGTGGGAAGTCCATAGGCCACAATGCCGCCGAGAGGTAAAACGCGTTCGTCTACGGCAAGACTTACCCACGGTGTTAAGTCGGCACCAATGGTGGCTTGTGGCTTTGATGCACCATAGCGAAAGAAGACATATCCTGATGTATTATGCAAAAAAGCCCTTCTTTTTTGAGGGTTTGCGTCCCACCATGCGCGCATACCCTCTATGGTGGCATCCTTTCGTGCCACTTCCCCCGTGCGTATAAGGTAGCCGGCCATGCTTTGTCCGCGCGCGCCATTGAGTCCGGCAAATAAGATAGCCTGCCCGGTACCATCATCAAAGTTTAAATACCCGGAACCTTGCAACATGAGTGAATAGACATCGAAGGGATGTTGTAACCACGCTATTTCAAGGCCTTTACCGGACAAAGCTCCATCAAGATCAATTTCTTCACGCGTAAAATAGGGTTCGTCCGGCCTGATGACTTGGGCAAATGCCTCTTCGGGACAAGAGTGATTGTGCAGGCAATGGGCGAGCGCCGGTGCCAGCACTTCCGGCAGACGGTAAAGGGGATGGGCGTACCCTTCTTTTTTTGTGCGGCTGGCTTTGAAACTGGGTGAATAGTATGACGTAAAATGTACTTGTGGTTGTACGTAAAACCATTCAAAATGCTCTGCCAATAGGGCAGGATGGGTATCGAGTGCCGGCAATAGCTCCAGCAAGAGTTCTAAAGAAGCCGTAATGCGTGACCACGGCAACACTTTGCCATTGTGCTCGATGGCTCTTTCGTGTTGCGGCCATGAACGGGCATAGGCGAGGGAACGTTGGACATATGGTTCAAGCGCTGTCCATGATGCAAAGCCTTGCCGATCTTTACGTAAGGCGAGGGCGCGCCTGTGTGCCTCCTGCTGGGACAAGGCTACCAAAATGGGCGCATCGAGCACCAAGGGTTCAGGCAAGGGGCGCTCCACCTTGGTGAGTGTGGCAGGGCTTGGAGGCCATGCGGAAGGAGATGACGGGGACTCCTGACCGGAACATGCAGTCAGAAGCATGATGAGAAAGGCGCAGAAAAAATTTTGAGCAAAGAAAAAAAACACATAAACCTCCGTGATGTTAGTGGCGCTTTATGGCACTTTGATACAGGCACATATTTTTCTTCTATCGTCCATGTCTTGTCAAGTTCAAAAGAGTAAAGCATTTTTTCTCATGACTTTTTATAAAAACAAAAGAATTTTAAGCTATCAGGAGCGCATACGAGATTCTTTATGCCTCTCTGGACATGCGTGTGAAGCAATGGACTTGTGTCATTGGCGTTACACCATGATGCACAATAAAGCAAAAAAGTCATAAAAATTTTTTCTAAGCACTGGACGAGTCGCCAACACGACTTACTTTCTTTTTCGCAACGAGCGTGTATCACAGTGTACGCATACAGACCATTGCGTCAAGCGGTACACATATCACTTGTAGTACACATCCCATAGCGGATATATATATTGCATTTCCTTGAGGAGGAAGTTTTTATGTCTAAAATAATAGGTATCGACCTTGGAACCACCAACTCTTGCGTCTACGTGATGGAAGGCAAGGATCCCAAATGTATCACCAATCCTGAAGGTGGTCGCACCACTCCGTCGGTTGTTGCCTTTACGGACAAAGAGCGTCTTGTGGGCGAAATTGCCAAACGTCAGGCCGTCACAAACCCCGAACGTACTATTTTTGCCGTAAAGCGCCTTATGGGGCGTCGCTTTGATACGCCTGAAGTAGGACGCTGGAAGGAACATTCTCCCTACACCATTGCCGCTGCCACCAACGGCGACGCCGCGGTGGAAGTAGACTCCCGCTCTTATAGCGCACCGGAAGTGTCGGCCATGATCTTAGGCAAGCTGAAAAGCGATGCAGAAATCTATCTTGGTGAAACCGTTACCGAGGCCGTTATTACCGTTCCTGCATACTTTAACGATGCACAGCGTCAGGCCACAAAAGATGCCGGTCGCATTGCCGGCCTTGATGTAAAACGTATCATCAACGAACCGACGGCTGCTTCCCTCGCCTACGGCTTTGACAGGAAAGCCAATGAAAAAATCGCCGTTTTCGACCTTGGTGGCGGTACATTTGATATTTCCATCTTGGAAGTGGGCGACAATGTGGTGGAAGTGCGCGCTACCAACGGTGACACCTTTCTTGGTGGCGAAGACTTTGATCAACGTATTATTGACTTCTTGGTACAAGAATTTAAGAAAGACAACGGCATTGACCTTGCCAAAGACCGCATGGCTTTGCAACGCTTGAAAGAGTCTGCAGAAAAGGCCAAAAAAGACCTTTCTACCTCCATGGAGACGGAAGTCAACTTGCCCTTTATCACAGCCGACCAAAACGGGCCAAAGCATCTGCTCATTAAGCTTTCTCGTACCAAGCTTGAGCAATTAGTTGAAGACCTTGTGGATCGCACCATCGAGCCTTGCCGCAAAGCTTTGAACGATGCCGGTTTAAGTTCGTCGGAAATTGACGAAGTGGTGCTCGTGGGCGGCATGACGCGTATGCCCCTGGTGCAAAAGAAAGTGGGTGAGTTCTTTGGAAAAGAACCAAATCGCTCTGTCAACCCCGATGAAGTGGTGGCCATGGGCGCTGCTATTCAAGGGGGCATTTTGGCAGGCGACGTTAAAGACGTGTTGCTTCTTGACGTGACCCCCCTTTCTCTTGGGATTGAAACCATGGGCAGTGTCTTTACAAGGCTTATTGAGCGTAACACGACCATCCCCACGCGCAAGAGCCAAACATTTACCACGGCAGCAGACAATCAGCCTTCGGTATCCATCCATGTATTGCAAGGTGAACGCCCCATGGCTACGGACAACATGACGCTGGCGCGTTTTGACCTTACAGGTATTCCACCCGCCCCGCGTGGTGTACCACAAATTGAAGTGTCCTTTGATATTGATGCCAACGGCATTGTGAATGTATCGGCCAAGGACTTAGGTACGGGCAAGGAGCAGTCTATCCAGATTACAGCCTCCTCCGGCTTGTCGGAAGATGATATTCAACGCCTTGTACGCGAGGCAGAAGCGCATGCCGATGACGACAAGAAAAAGCAGGAGCTGATAGAAGCTCGTAATCATGCGGACAGCCTCATTTATGGCACAGAAAAAAGCCTCAAGGACTTGGGCGACAAAGCTGACGCTGCTTTGAAAGGCGAAATTGAGCAAAAAATTGCGGCTTTGCGTACGCTTATGGAAGGATCTGACAGTGATGCCATTAAGCAAAGCACGGAAGACTTGGCTCAAGCTTCTCACAAGCTTGCGGAACAATTGTATCAGCAACAAGGTCCTGACGGTGCGCCCGGTGCCGCTGACGGTGCGCCCGGTGCAGAGGCCAATGCCAAAAAAGACGACGATGTTGTCGATGCCGAATATACAGAAGTGAAGAAATAAATGCGATAGTTACGCGCTGAGTATACCGAATTCTTGGCGCATCCCGCACACGCTTTGGCCTTTCTTGCTTGCCATGCAAGGATGCTGTTCTCCAAAGTGTGTGCGGGATTTTTTTGTGGTGCAATGCAGGGCTGTCGTCAAATGACGAATTTATGTGTTATTTCAATGAAGACACGCTTACGTTGAAGGGATATGCTCTATGGTATTTGACTGAAAAAGCAAGCGAAGTCTCACGCAAATATAATCGAAAAGCACATGAGTAAAAAAGGCGTATTTGATGACAGCGCCTAACAGCCTGTTGAAAAACTCAAATTTTCAGGCTGTTCAAAAAGTGTGAGATACA
>CAYJPE010000209.1:0-5096 GCA_964371965.1 uncultured Desulfovibrionaceae bacterium | reverse complement strand
CCTTCCCCCCTCAAGAAAAATACTTACTCAGTGTTCCCTCAATGTGCCAAGGACATGCGTCTTCTTGGCGTATTTTCGTACATATAGCGTTCCTTGTATTTTTTGAAATAGTACAGCGACATGAAAAAAGCGCAGAACTCGGCAATGGGCACAGCAATCCATACACCGGTCAACCCCATGAATGTTGGCAGTACCAATATGGATATTGTGATAAAGAAAAATGTGCGCAAAAATGAAATGATGGCAGAAACCTTGCCATTAGAATAGGCTGTAAACAGGCCGGAAGCAAAAATATTTATGCCCGAGAAGAGAAAGCTCAGCGCAAAAAGGGAGAAGCCTTGGACGGTCAACGCGTAAGCTCCGCTGCCCTCCGGTAAAAACATGCCCACCACATTTTCGTTGATAACAAAGGCTATGCCCAACAATACGACAGACGCGCCCCCTATAAACTGGACACATATGGTAAAGAGCTTGCGCAGCTTTGATCTGTTCAATTCGCCATAATAGAAGCTGATGACAGGGGCAATGCCCATGGAAAATCCCATAAAAAGCGCATTGATAATGATTTGCGCATACAATACTACAGTGATTGCGGCAATGCCATCATTGCCGGCCAAGGCCAGCATGGTGATATTGAATAAATATGTGGTAATGCCGGAGGCCAAATGTGTGACCATTTCGGAAGAACCATTGGCGCAGGCATGAAGTATCGTTTTGATATGTATTTGAAATTTAACAAAATGGAGTGTACGCTGCGCCTTGGACGTGGAGAAAAATACTATGCCTATGGTCGAGGGCACAAGCCAGCCCAAACCCGTAGCCAATGCAACGCCCTGCATGCCCATGTGGCAGTAAACAATAAAGACATAGTCCAAAGTGAGATTTGTCAGGCCGCCAAGCAACAGTGCGAGAAAAGCAATGGCCGGACGACCGGCGGCAATCAAGGCATTTTCAAAAATCGTTTGTAATATGCCGCAAGGGGCAAAGAAGAGCAAAATATACAAGTAATCGTAACAATACTGATATGTTTCCTCATTTGCGCCGAGCATATACACAAGCTCTTCAAAAAAAAGCTGTAACACAAGAAGAATGACGATGCCTATGACCAAGCCCGTCACAACAAGAAGCGTGAACTGTTGCTTTGCAAGCTCCTTTTTGCCTTCTCCCATCAGTTTAGCACACATGGCATTGCCTCCAGAGCCAAGCATGGTGCCAATGGCAATAAAGAGCGTGACCACAGGCACAATAATATTGATGGCAGAAAGGGCGTGCGCGCCTATGAGATTTGCCACAAAAATGCCGTCCACCATGATATAGAGAGACATAAAAATCATCATCGACATACTAGGCAGCGTAAATATAAGTACATTTTTAAAAGTAATGCTTTTCAACATAGCGAGTTCCTCATGCGCTCAAAATTTTTCCCTCACGGGGAGATGCGCGATAGAAACAGTCTAAAGTCTTACTCAGAGTGAGAGTCAAGTGAAAAAGAAGAAAATATGAAAAAATATTTATCCATCGGTGAGGTTGTCAAAATAAAGGGGGTCAGTCATAGGGCTTTGCGCCTTTATGATAGCATGGGCATTTTAGTTCCGGCCTATGTGAATGAGGAAAGTGGCTACAGGTATTATTCAAAAAATCAAATGCTTCTCTTGGATATAATCATGCTTTGCGTGGATTTTGGTATTCCACTCAAGCAATGCAAGAGCTATATTATGACTGACGGCTCCATAGATGCGCACAAAGTGACGGAAGATGCCTTGCACAAAGCGTATGAATTACAAAAAACACTGGATCAAAAATTGTATTTTCTGCATTCAATCAAAGAGCATTTTGGGGAGAGTGCGAACAGGGTCTCCTTAGGACAATCATATAGAAAACAGATAAAAAAAAGGTATTTACTCACGACGCCCGCTTTTGAGAACACGGGAGCATGGCAAGAATACACCACGAACTTGACAAAGCTTTATGCCCTCGCGCAAGAGCATGATTTTTCCATGTCCGTCAATCAAGGCTCATGTATCGTCATGAAAAATGCGACCATGCAGATGAGTTATTTTGTAGAAATAAAAGAACCTGAAAAACCGCACTGTCTTCTTGTGGAGGTACCGGAGGCAGAATTTTTGTGTGAATTTTTTCAAGGAGATGATTTTTCCACTGCCCTTGCAAAGTACACATCTCACGAGCTCTACCTTGCCGGCAATCCCCTTATTTTTAATGATGTGTTGGAGCGCACCATTGCTCGTAAGGAAATCCCTTTTGAAGTACAGCTTTTGGAAAAAAGAATTGAGTGAAGGAAGCACGCATTTGAGAGTATGTGTTCTTGCGCACAAAGAAAGTGTTCTTCGCGAAATACACGGTATATATCTGCATTTCGCGAAGTGAATCCGATAAAGTGTACAGCCTGCTATGAAGCAAAGACGCGATTACTCTTGGTCGAGGGGTTTGGCATGGAGAATATTCTTTGGCACTTCCCCGGGGCCGGGTATGAGATATGTTTCTGGATTGATATTGTACCAATTGAACCACATACTATAGACGCCGAAATATTGCGGCATGGAAGCACCTACCATGTTTCCCTCTATGGCTCTGCCCGTGTCGGGTGTCCAGATGGTTTTGGATTCAAGATCGGTAAGCTTACCATCATCCAGCACAAATAACGAAGGTTTTTCCCACACTTGCCTGTTGAAGACACGTATGACATCAAGCTTGGTATCATGAATGGCAAGTAGGGGCATGGGCCCGAGGAAAAAGTTCACCAAACCATTTTTTTTCACATATTCAATATCAATGGCCAAGCGAAAGTCATTAAATTCTAGCCCAATGACTTCTTGCTTATAGGGCAGGCGTAAGTCTGTGAAGCGCAAAGGGTAGGCCAATGTATCGTTGTCATAATAAGTACCTTCTTTAAGGTAACTGCCATAGGGGTCGCGTCCATAGGCTTTGCGTGTATTGGTAGGGGAGGACAGCACCAACGCATCCTTATACACACGCTTTGCGGCTTGCCATGTTGTCCAAAAGACAGGCAATTTTGGCAGGCCTCGCCCCATGAGCGGCCCCTCAAAAGCAATGCCAAGCCCTTGAAGCCAAAGACTGCCTGTATTGCGGTCGATGAGCACAGAATTGCCGCCATACAAGCTTCCCTGCACATCAAAAAAGAGCGGCGTACCGTCAAGTGTTGCTTGATAGGCCGCAAGACTGCCCGTGATGGGGCAATAAGTAACAGCATAGGCAACATTGCGCAAAAATTCGTTGACCACCTGATGCCAGACGAGTATTTTCTGGGGATATATGCGTGGCCCATCGGGAAATTCAACAATGAATACCGGATCATGATTGTCAAGGCTCAAGTCAGCGTCCATCATGCGCCCAAATGTAGGTCGCGAAAGGGAACCTATGGCGCCATGCAGAACAGTCGTTTCGATCACATTGTTTTGAATTTGACGTAAGCCATCAAGGGAATTGGGAATGGCAAGAGCCAGCCGCGGTACGTGCGCAAGGCAAAGCACGAGCATGCAGATAAGAGAAAGCACTCTATGTTTCATATTGTTCACCATTCTTGGAAAGCGCTGATGTTATCAATCTTCTGCGGTGTGGCACAAAGGCGACTTGCAAGAAGTGTGAGGCGCTGTCGTCAAATGCGCTCTTTCGCCCTTTATCGAAGCGGGCTCTGCGTCAGACTTGACTTGCTTTTTCGGTTCAATACCATAAGAATCTATGCCTTCAAAGCAAGCGCGTCTTCCTTGATATAACACAAAAAATCGCTATTCGACGACAGCGTCTAGGTAAATATAGGAATATTTGAACTGTTCGTCAAGTGAACTTCAATAAAGGGCAAAAAAGTATGACATCAGTGCTTTCCAAGGAGTGTGATTTTTATGCCGTTTATAAAGGGTGACAAGGCCATTTGACGACAGTTCCTCACAGGTTGCTAATGCCCCATGAGATCCCTATTGAGGTATTCACTAAACAGATATTCACGCAATGCCTGTGGCCAAGGCCGTATGGTAATACCAAGGGTGGTGGCAAGCTTTTGTGCATTGAGCACAGAAAATGCGGGACGCTTGGCTTTTTGTGGCCATTGGTCTGACGAAATGGGGTTTATACGGCATGAGCTTTCTGCAATACTCACGGCCTCCGATGCAAGTTCGCACCACGAGGCTCTTCCCGCATTGACGGCATGATATAAACCCGTCAAGCGCTTCTCTGCCACGCGCATACTCCACACAGCAAGGTCCATAGTGTAGGTAGGTGAGCCTATTTGATCATGCACAACAGAAAGTTCTGCTTGCCCTTGGGCTTTATCAAGTATTGCCGTGACAAAATTCCTTTTTCCGGGGCCAAAAAGCCATGCGGTTCGTAAAACACATGTGTTGTCGGGTGCCAATTCCAAGACCACTTTTTCGCCGCTGAGCTTACTTTGCCCGTATACAGACAAAGGTTCTGTGGGACTGTCTTCAGTATAGCATCGTGTGGCCGTGCCGGAAAAAACAAAGTCAGTACTATAATGAATGAGATGGACATCTGACTTTTTTGCAATTTGCGCAAGGCATGCAGGCAAAGCGCGGTTGAGCGTATAGGCAAGAGGTGCATCATCTTCAGCATTGTCCACTTGAGTCATGGCAGTAGTATTAAAAAGTACATGCGGCTTGTACTTTAAAAAACTTTTTTCAATGAAGGAGACATTTAAGAGATCTCCTTCACTTCGCCCAATGGACACGACGCTCCAGCCATGCGCCGTAAGCACACGTGCAAGAGCTTGCCCCAGCAGTCCCGAGCGTCCGCCAAAAATAAGCGCTTTTTTACGCATATAACCTCCGTAACTTCATGCCGACTCTGAAAAGTAGGTGTAAAAAAAGTGAGGCGTCAAACAAAAGCGATATGAAGTGAAGCGGGGCGAACATAGCATGCACAAAACTCTTTATCAAGTATAATTACAGGCCATAAAAGCAAGTAAAAAAATATGTTCAACAGACTGTTAGGCGCTGTCGTCAAATGCGCCTTTTCGTCCTTATCGAAGCGGGCTCTGCGTCAAACTTCTCTTGTTTTTTCGGTCAAATATCACAAAAGTATATTCCTTCAAAGCAAGCGCGTCT
>CAYJPE010000208.1:0-5119 GCA_964371965.1 uncultured Desulfovibrionaceae bacterium | reverse complement strand
AAGGGGAAGCTTTTGGGTTTTGGCAAAAGATCCCCTTCCCCCCTCAAGAAAAAAAATAAAAAAACAAAAAAAAACAAAAAAAAACAAAAAATACATTTTTTAGTGTTTTATTATGGCTTTATAGAGTGCTTCAAGGTGCTGGCGGGGTACAGAGCGTATGGCCAAGTTTTTTTGTTCTTGCGCTTCCCAGCGTTTGACGGTGGGTGCTGTGACGCCGAGCATGTTGGCAAAGTCGGCTACAGAGAGGTCGCATTTTGCGCGTAGTTCGCAGATGTCGGTACCGGTGATTATTTTGCCGTTGATGAGTGTGCATTTTGTGTTTTTGTTTTGATTTTGAGCTTGCTGCGTTGGTGGCGCGAGTGGTTCCAGCGTAAGGTCAATGCCAAAAAGCGCTGCGAGGTCTTGATTCATTTGTGTTTCTAGGAGGTTTGGCGAAAATTGCAGTTGTTCGCCCATGAGGTCTTCGGGGCTTACGCCGCGCAGCGTAAAAAGTAATTCCGGTTCTGTATCAAGGAGTCTGCCGATGCCATACAATGCGGCGGCCACATGTTTGCAGAGGTAGGCGCTATCGGGGCACGAGCAGTGCAGGTGTATGTCGTTTTCACGGGGAAAAAGACCTGTTTTTGGCGCGCAGACGTGCTGCATGACGTGCTGCGAAAGCTTGCCTTGCAAAAGTTCAAGCAGGGAACCGGTTTGCCCTGCACAGTCCTTGCAGAGCTTTTGCCATACGTTTTTCTCGAGCGGAGAGACGGTGACAGTGACCGTGTATACGCTTGAGCCGCTTATTTTGGCAATAATTTTTCCGTTTTCAAGCGCCAAATGGCACACACAGCCTGAGCGCACATAGCTGCGTCCGCGGGGGAGGCGGTTGTTGTAGTCCGCATATGTTTCGAGATTTTTACACCAACTCTTGCCCCAAAATGTGTTGGCTATGGCGCCTTTGAAGCTCCTTATGGGCTTGATGTTTGGTGTTTTTTTCATGATGCGGTTTATGTCATTGGCGGCTTTCCTTTCTCTTTGTGCCTTGCTGGTATATTCTGAGTAGTACATAGTATTCCTTTAGCTTGATTCAAGGGGCTGTCATGGAGCCTACGTGTTTAATCCGACTTGAGTTGCGACAAGTCAAGTCGCACAAAGTCAAGCAGTGCTTTATCGTCAAAGGACGTTATGTCAAGCTCTGCTTTCGTTCCCAAAACTTCGTCTGAGAGGTGTTTTTTGTCCTCAATGAGGGCATCGATTTTCTCTTCCAAGGTGCCGCGAGTGACGCATTTGTGTACGAGCACATTCCTTTTTTGCCCAATGCGAAAAGCCCTGTCCGTGGCCTGATTTTCCACCGCGGGGTTCCACCATCTATCCACATGAATAACATGGCTTGCCTGCGTGAGGGTGAGCCCTGTGCCGCCTGCTTTGAGCGAAAGAACAAAAAAAGGCGGGCCGTCCGGTTTTTGGAAGGCCGACACGAGTTCCTGCCGTTTTTTGACGGCAATACCGCCATGCAAAACGAGTCCCTGACGACCAAAGGCGTGTTCCAACATGGTATAGAGGGGGGCAATAATTTCTTTGAACTGCGAAAACACGAGAACGCGCTCTTGCCTTTCCGCAATGTTTGCACACAGTTCCGCTATTCTTTGAAACTTCCCCGAAAGCGCTGTTGCGTACAAGGCATGCGCATCGCTATGCCCTTTCGCTTGGTGAGGATGGTTGCAAATTTGCTTTAAGAGGATAATTGTTTGCAAAATAATGCCACGGCGTCGCACTTGATTCTCGGGCGCATTGTCCAGCGATTGCAGCGTTGTTTTGAGCTTGCGCGTGACTTCTGTGTAGAGTTGCGCCTGTTCCTTGGTGAGGTGGCAAAAGAGAGGCATTTCGGTTTTATCCGGCAAATCCTGAATAATGTGCTTATCCGTCTTCATGCGGCGCAAAATATAGGGAGAAACGAGGCGGCGAAGGGGGGCAAAGCGTTCCGCACTTTGTGCCATCTTTTTTGTGTAGGTCGTAAAATTTTTGACACTGCCCAAGAGCCCGGGATTGAGAAAGTTGAACAAGGCCCACAAGTCAGCGAGGCTGTTTTCGATGGGTGTGCCTGTGAGGGCTATGCGTGTGTGTGCCTTGAGTGCGCGCACGGCCTTGCTTTGGCGTGTTTGCGCATTTTTGATGGCCTGTGCTTCATCGGCAATAACGCGCTTCCACTGCACTTGCGCAAGCCATGTGAGGCGCTGACACATGCCATAGGTGGTGATGACGAGGTCGGCTTGTGCCAAATCAGCGTGCATGTGCTCAAGGTCGGCGTTTTTTACGGAGATGACGGAGGGATGCAAGATGACGGCGGATATGTGCGGGGCGTGGGCGGCGATTTCTGCTTGCCAGTTGCCAAGGAGCGAGGCGGGCACAATGAGCAGGGTGGTGTTAAGCACCGTCGGGTCGGCTTGCTCTGTGTTGCATGGAGACATGGGCGCAAGGTCGGCATGCTGTGTTTGCGGTGGCAAGGCTGCTTTTTGAGGCTTTGATTTTTTTTGAGCACGGCCTTTTGTTTGAGGTGCGCTGCTTGGCGCCTGTATCGTATTTTTTTCCCACAATAGCAAGGCAAGAATTTGCAGCGTTTTGCCAAGCCCCATATCATCGGCAAGGCAAGCCCCAAGGCCAAGTTGTCCCACAAAGCGCAACCACTGCACACCCTTGACTTGATAGGGGCGCAGTGTGGCAGTGAGGCCGTCTATGCGCATGGGCTGTTCGGCATATTCTTGGCGCGTGAACGAAAGGAACTTTTCAAGCTCCGGCCCCGCATGGACATGTGCCCACTCGCGCAAGTCTTCGTCCTCGCCATAGGCTGCGTATGCCGAGAGGGGATCTGCGCCGTCAGACATGCCCGCCAAGAGGCGCATGCCTTGGATAAAGTTCATATTGCCCGCACTCACATATTGCTTGACGCTTTTCCAATGGTTCAATGCTTGCTGCAATTTTTGTGTGTCCACCTCAACCCAGGCGTTTTTGAAAAACACCAAGCCTGCGCCGTCAAGCTGTGTATTGGCCATGGCCAAAAGCTGATCCATTTCTTCCGGTGAAAGCACGCTGTCGCCAAGGGCAAGATGTATATCCAAATCCAACAAGGCATCGACGCCCAAGGCCGCATTTTTGGGCACGTCCACGGTGGCCTGCACAAGCGCCTTTGGCCTTTTTTTCCACCAGTCCGGCATGCGCACCCCAAGGCCACAGCTCTCCATGCTCGGTATACTTTCAAGAAAAGCATAGGCATTTTGCACTGTTAAGGGTGTTGCCTGATACAGCACATTGTCCTGCACCATGCGTGCAATCCACGGGATTTTTTGGGATGCCAAGTGAACCGGATCAAGCAAGCGCACAAGTGTTTGCGCATCCTTTTCTGCGGCGGAGTGCTGGAGCGCGTGGGCGAGCGGCACATGGCGTGGTTGCCCCTTGTCGTTGAGGCCGATGGTATAGGTGGCCAAAAAGGCAAAAGGACGCGTTTCGTCCATTTTATTTTCGGCAAGATGAAAGAACACGCGCCCCACTTGCTGCCATTTGGGCGCCCATGTTTGCAAAAAGGCGTAAACACTGCCCTCTTTTTGTATATGCTCGGCGCACCACTGAAGGAGCTTTTGCCAAAGGTCCGCCAGCATCCTGCGCGAAAGGTATTCCCCCCCCTGCATGGGCGGCGCCATAACAAGCCATCGATCCACATTATCAGGCAAAGGGATGTTTGTCACCTGTTGCGATTCATCCTGTTTTGGTGCATCGGGATTGCTTACATGGCACAAGGACACGATGCAGGCATCGGCAATTTGTCGCCAAAACAGCATAACAGCTGCCGTGTGCGACGTGGCCTGCGCGCTCGTCGTCTTTTCGTGTTGCGCTGCCATACAAAACCACTGTTCTTCCCACGCTTTTTCGGAAGATTCGACAGACAGCACAGGAGTTTCAGGCACATCTGAGGCGGCAGGACGTTTTTCCACATCTGACACCGCATCACAAAATTTCAGCACCCCGGCAGGGGACAAGGTAATAAGAGTTTCTTCATACATAAACATAATGTTACGCATCTAGCACTTTTTCAATCTCAATGCAAATAAAAAAAGGAGTTTATGGCGTTTTTTCCGCATGCCAAGAGAGTCTTTTTTCCATATATCCAAAAAAACGCGTACATACAAATGATATGCAAAAATACAGGCATGCCACAAGAATCCACGCTTCAAAGGGCAAACGGCTGATAGCCATGACCTCCATACCCTGAAACGTCAGTTCCGGCACAGAAATAAGCGAAGCCAAGGCAGATTCTTTGAAGATGGAAATGCACTGACCCGCCAATGGCGGAAGAATGAGCGGGAGGCTCTGTGGAAGCAGCACAAGAAAAAGGCATTGCCGGCGCGAAAAACCCAAAGCAGACCCTGCATCCCATTGGGAGCGCGGCAAACCTTGAATGCCGGCGCGAATAATCTCTGACACATACGCACCCTGATAGCAGCCAAGCGTCAGCACAGCCGCAAGCATACGATCCATGACATCCGGCGTCGCAAAGCCCACACGCAAAACATCTTGCACCCACAATGGCGCGGCCCGTGACCACGTCCCAATGTCCGAAAAAAGCTGCGCGCTCGTGACAAAATACAGAAGAAAAAGGAGCACCAAGGGCGGCGTGTTGCGCAAAAAAATAAAACATGTCGAAAGGATCCCTGCATACACCGTGCACGGATTACCTGCCAAAAACATGCCGGAGGACACACCAATCACCAAGGCCACAAAACCCGCCCACAAGCCCAGCCGCAAAGTATTCACAAGCCCTCTAAGCAAAAGCCCCATATGCCAACCATCGGCATCCTCAAAAGCAATGTACATAAAAAGCTTTTCCCACTGCCAACTCTGCGGCAAAAGCTCTTGCTCATTTGCCGCAGCAAAAAACAATACCACAAGCGCCAACAAGAACAGGAAAAGCATAATGTCAAAGCACAACCAACATCGAGTGTATTTTTTACGCATTCCTCTGTTTACACCGCTTTTTTATGAATTGCAAGCGCGCTCTAGATCGTGTTTTGTTTAAATGTATGTTTTTTGAAAAGCATGTTTTTGAAAAGCATGTGGGGGGAAACTTTTTTTAGGAAAAAAAAGC
>CAYJPE010000207.1:0-5173 GCA_964371965.1 uncultured Desulfovibrionaceae bacterium | reverse complement strand
GCGTATATTCTCAGATTTTTTCCTCTCACGAGGCAAAAGTTTTTTTCTGCGTAAGCGTACTAGACGCTGTCGCCAAAGTGCGAATTTTTGTATTATATCAAGCCCATTGAAACAAAGCAAAGCTTGCTTTGAAGGAACAGACTCTTATGGTATTTGACTGAAAAACAAGCGAAGTCTGACGCAGAGCCCGCTTCAATAAGGACGAAAAGGCGCATTTGACGACAGCGCCTAATGCATGGGATAAGCGGTACTGATTGTTTGCTGTATCCGTACCGCTCTTACCCGAAGGGTTCGCTTTTTGTTAAGCACGAAGTGCGTACAAAAAGTACGAATGTGACTTTTTTGGACGATTTCGCGTATATTCTCAGATTTTTTCCTCTCACGAGGCAAAAGTTTTTTTTCTGCGTAAGCGTACTTTAGTACGTGCGCATAAGAAAAAAAGCTTTTAACGAAGTGAGAGGGAAAAAGATGAATATCGTGAAATCGTCCAAAATCGTACAAACGCAAACAGCACAAACAAACAAACACAACACAACACAACACAACGCAAAACAGCATAATATATGGAGACACCTATGACACCCATCCATACCATCGAAGGACACCTGCAAGCCCATGGCTTAAAATTTACAATCATTGCAACACGCTTTAACGACTTCATCGTAGATCGCTTGGTGGGCGGCGCCGTAGACTACCTTGTGCGCCACGGCTGCAAACCCGAAGACATAACACTTGTACGCATCCCCGGTGCCTTTGAAATGCCTGTTGTATGCAAAAAAATTGCCGCCAAGGGTGATTGCCACGGAATCATAGCACTTGGCGCCGTTATTCGCGGCTCCACACCCCATTTTGACTTTGTCGCTTCCGAAGCGACAAAAGGGCTTGCTCATGTGTCCCTTGAATATGCCCTGCCTGTGGGCTTTGGCCTTCTTACGACCGACAACTTGGAACAAGCCATCGAAAGAGCAGGCTCCAAGGCCGGCAACAAAGGCGTTGAAGCAGCGGCTGCTGTCCTTGAAACAGTACGAGTCTTGGAGCAAATTTAAAAAATGTCCAAGAAAAATACACGACGCGGCGCACGTACCCTCGCCTTTCAAGTGCTCTATTCTCTGTCCTTCATGGAACACACCCGCCACGAAGACGTGGTGCGCGCCTTCCACCAGGTACCGCAAGCACGACAAAAGCATGCGGATGCCGAAACGCAAAACAAAGGGCATATCCCTGACAAAGAGGCTATAAAGAACGCAAAAAAAAGCGCAGAGCATGATGTAACACACGAACAAGCTCACATTTATGACGGCATGACACTGCCCACAGGCTTTGCGTGGGAACTTGTGGACGGTGTATGGCGCCAACAAAAAACGCTGGATAGCATACTCACCCAACACTCACGCAACTGGCGTGTCGATCGTATGGGACGTATAGAACACACAATATTGCGCATGGGCGTGTATGAAATGCTCTATCGCCTTGATGTTCCCATCCGTGTGGCCATGAATGAATCCTTGGAACTGTCGCGCCTTTTTGGCGAAGAAAGCGCCCGCCCATTCATCAACGGCATTTTGGACACCATAGGCAAACTTATTGATAATGGTGAACTTAAAAGGATAGAGATAGGCACGGTATAGAAAAGGATTACACCAAAATACCTGTTATTATATGTACATGCTTTAGTTTTGAAAACGAATTTCATTGATAATCAAAAAAGTAATTCTCGTTCAGTTATGAGAATATCGCAAAAAAGGACGCGCCCATGACGCAAGAAAAATATATTCCCGGCCCCCTCGAAGAAAAGTGGCAGGCTCGCTGGCAAGAAAAAGATGTCTTCGCCTGCGACCATACCAGTGACAAACCTAAGTACTACGTCCTTGAAATGCTTCCCTATCCTTCCGGCAATATTCATATGGGGCATGTGCGCAATTATTCTATCGGCGACGTGGTGGCACGTTTTTATCGCATGTGCGGTTTCAACGTGCTGCACCCCATGGGCTGGGATGCCCTTGGTCTGCCTGCGGAAAATGCCGCCATAAAGAACAATACCCATCCTGCCGCATGGACATTTTCAAATATTGATACTATGCGCACCCAGCTCAAACGCCTTGGCTATTCTTATGACTGGAATAGGGAGGTGGCGACATGTGTGCCGGAGTATTATCGCTGGGAACAGCTGTTCTTTTTGAAAATGCTGGAAAACGACCTGATTTATCGCAAAAAAGCCCCTCAGAACTGGTGCCCCGACTGTCACACCGTTCTTGCCAACGAGCAAGTTATTGACGGCAAGTGTTGGCGTTGTGATTCACAGGTGGTGCAAAAGGAACTTGCCCAGTGGTTTGTGCGTATTACCCGTTATGCCGAGGAGCTTTTGGCAGACCTTGACAAGCTCCAAAAGGGCTGGCCGGAACGCGTCATTGCCATGCAGCACAATTGGATTGGCAAGTCACATGGGGCAGAGGCGTCCTTCCCGCTCAAGCATCCCGCAGCGGATACGAAGAATATTGACGTCTTTACCACACGACCGGACACGCTCTTTGGTGTGACTTTTATGACGCTTGCGCCGGAACACCCCTTGGTTGAACACCTTATCAAGGATACGGAAAATGAGGCGGACGTGCGTGCGTTTATTGAGCGTATTCGCAATATGGATCGTCTTGACCGTCAGTCGGAAACGCTGGAAAAAGAGGGTATTGCCACGGGTGCTTTTTGCGTACATCCTTTCACGGGTAAGGACATTCCCATTTGGCTTGGCAATTTTGTGTTGGCGGATTACGGTACCGGCGCTGTTATGGGTGTGCCGGCGCATGATGTGCGCGACTTTGCCTTTGCCAAAAAGTATGATTTGCCCATTGTGCCTGTTATTGCTCCTGACAATGCTCTTGCCACTCCGCCAACAAAAAGTGCGCCAGAAGACGACGCGCCAACAGCACATACCGCCGATACAAGCCCCCCGGTAGACATACACAACCTTGAAGAAGCGTGGACAGGCGCCGGTACCATGTGTCATTCCGGTCAATTTGACGGCCTGCCTCACGAAGAAGGCAAGAGTGCCGTGGCCAAAGCATTGCAAGAAAAAGGTCTTGGCAAGCGTACAGTTCAATACCGTCTGCGCGACTGGAACATTTCGCGCCAGCGTTATTGGGGGGCGCCCATTCCCATTATCTACTGCATGGCCTGCGGTGCCGTGCCCGAAAAGCAAGAAAATTTACCCGTTGTCCTGCCTCTCGACGTCAAAACACACGATGACGGGCGTTCGCCCTTGCCGCATTCGCCGGCATTTTATGAATGTGTGTGCCCTGAATGTGGCGGTGTGGGACGGCGCGAAACAGATACTATGGATACATTTGTTGAGTCTTCTTGGTATTTTGCACGTTATGCCGATGCCAAAAATGACACGGCTCCCTTTGACAAAGACATTATCAAGTATTGGCTGCCTGTGGACCAATACATTGGTGGCGTGGAGCATGCAATTTTGCACTTGTTGTATTCGCGTTTTTACACGAAAGCTTTGCGCGACCTTGGCTTTTACCCTAACGACCTTGATGAGCCTTTTACCAATTTGCTGACACAGGGCATGGTGCTGAAGGATTCGGTGAAGATGTCGAAATCTAAGGGCAATGTGGTTGACCCAACGGATATGATTGCCCAGTATGGCGCCGATACCGTGCGACTTTTTTGTCTTTTTGCTGCGCCGCCGGAACGCGATTTTGACTGGACAGACACGGGCATTGAGGGTTCGTTCCGTTTTCTTAATCGGGTGTGGCGCTTGTTTGCAGAAGAGCGTGCGCACGTACTCCCCATGGTGGCTTGTTCTGCCTCGGCAGAAGACGTACAGACGGCTGATGTTGTGAGCGGCGGTGTTGCACGTGATGTGCGGCGCAAGGAGCATGCCACCGTTAAAAAAGTGCATGATGATATTCTGAATAAATATCAATTTAATACAGCCATTGCGGCCATTATGGAACTTGTGAATACCATGTATGTGGCGCGGGAGTCTTTGTGCGGACAGGGAGCGACTGAGGCAAGCAAACGTGTTTTTTCGTCCGCCATGGGCACGGTACTGACCCTTCTTTCGCCTTTCACACCGCATATTTGTGAGGAGTTGTGGGAGGATCTTGGGCATGCACATCCTGTTTCAAAGATGCCGTGGCCTACATGGCAGCAAGAGGCCTTGGTGCAAGATACGATCACAGTCGTTGTTCAGGTGAATGGAAAGTTGCGCAGTAAGCTGGACGTGGCTCTTGGTACAGAGAAGGACGAACTTGAGAAGCTTGCCCTTGGCAATGAAATTATTCAAAAACATATGGCTGGCAAAGCGGTACGCAAGATCATTGTTGTTCAAGATAAATTGGTGAATATTGTTGTGGGTTAACCTAGAGGCTTGTATACGCTAAAAACTCTGATTGCATTCTATGCACGTTGCTATGCGCCGCATAATTTTCCTTCTTTCTCACGTAAAAAAACTCCGGCATACACGCGGGCTTATTGGTTTTTTTGAAAAAAAGGGGGAGGATGTGGGGGGAAAGCTTTTTTTCCTAAAAAAAGTTTCCACCCACATGCTTTTAAAAATACACATTTAGCAGCCCGTTGAAAAAGTGCAATCTGCGGCGTCCCCTTCGGAGCGGGGATAAAAAGTCAAACCGCTTATGTATGTCTGATACACCGCGCGCCTTGACTTTTTTCGCTTCCTTGCATCTCACACTTTTTGAACAGACTGTCAAAAATGGAGTTTTTCAACAGCCTGTTAGAGACAGCCCCTAGATGCTTCGCGTATGACGTGTATACAACAGGCGAGATTTTTGGCGCAGGAGTAACAGGCCATGAAAAAAGCACTCTCCTTCGTCACGAAAAAAACAGTCACTTTATGCCTAATTAATGCACCGTGACACATGTTTTTTTTCGTTTTCTCGTATATGACCTTTTTTGAATAGCCTGCGAATTTTGCGTGTTTCAACAGCCCGGTAGGGCGGTGATACCTTTTCGGGAAAAACCTGAAAAAAGCACTTGCATGCCTTAGCAATATACGATACACATACCCCGTTGGCCGAAATGGTGGAATTGGTAGACACGCTAGGTTCAGGGTCTAGTGCTCGCAAGGGCATGGGAGTTCGAGTCTCCCTTTCGGCACCAGAACACCTTTTTTTACAGGGTGAAATAAGCTCTAAGCTCTTAAAAACTA
>CAYJPE010000206.1:0-5183 GCA_964371965.1 uncultured Desulfovibrionaceae bacterium | reverse complement strand
ATGATGCTACTTATGGGAAAACCAGTCAAGGAAATTTAGATGCGTTTGCCCTGGGCCCTGTGTGCATTTGACTTGACGACGTTTCAATAATTTGCAAGATTGAGCATTTGTGTTGACAAGATGCCATCTGCTGTGTCAGCGATAAAAAGCCAACTCGCTCCTGTATGTTACGTACACTATGCGTTTTGATTTTTTAGTTCCGTGTATCTCGCACTTTTTGAACGGTCTGTGCCTACGGCATTTTCATCGGGTTGTGCAAGTGTGCGACATATTTTTTTATCATAAAGGAGGTTTCCATGAGTCAAGAACCAAAACTGCACAGTCGTATCCGTTACGAGTATAGTCAAGAACCACAAGCGCGCCTGCAGCTTGCCCACGGTGTATGGGGCGGCATCAATCCTCAAGGAGAAATTGAAATGAATTTTTATTCTGAAAGTGATAAAATACCGCCATTTTCAGAGCGTCTTGTGGAGCCGGACGGCACGCTTGGACACGAAATGGTGCCTTTTGACGAAACCATACGCACTATTACACGCACTGTGCATTCGCGCGTCGTTTTAAATTATTATACGGCACGGGCGCTTGTGGAATGGCTTGAGGATAAAATTGATACCCTTGACCTTGAGGATGGCGGTACGATGATCATGGACGATAAGGCAGGGGTAGAGCAGTAGATGCCACGCCTTTTTCATAGCATTACATTTGGTTGTCAGATGAATTTTAATGATTCACAATGGTTGACAAGAGCGTTGAAGCAAAGAAATTTTGAAGAGGGAACCCTCCAAGAAGCCTCTGTAATTATAGTGAATACCTGTTCTGTGCGTGAAAAGCCCGAACAAAAAGTGTACAATACTTTGCGCAAAATACGCCACGAAAGCCGTCATACCGAAAACGCTTTTGTGGTGGTGGCAGGTTGTGTGGCACAGCAACTTGGCGAAAAGCTTTTTGATGCATTTTCGCAAGTACGTCTCATAAGCGGAGGTGACGGTATTGCCATGGTGCCTGCTGCCATTGAGAGATTGTGCGAAGAGCCTCATACAAGGCTTTCTTTTGTGGATTTTTCGGAACATTATCCTGAGCGCCCTGCCGCCCTGGAACATATGGACGCAAGTCAGAAAAAACCTGCCATTGCCTATGTGAATATTATGCAGGGGTGTGATAATTTTTGTGCCTATTGTATTGTTCCCTATACGCGTGGACCACAAAAATCTCGCCATAGCGCGGCGGTGCTTGACGAATGTCGGCAATGGCTCGATAAGGGTGTGCGCGAAATATGTTTGCTTGGGCAAAATGTCAATGCATTTGCACATGACTGCACCGAAGAGACAGATTTTGCCTTGCTTTTACGCAAGATTGCGCTTTTGCCGGGTTTGGAACGCCTTCAATTTATAACACCCCACCCAAAAGATTTTTCTGATGCGACAATTGAAGTCATCGGAGAAATAAAACAAATTTCACCACATTTGCACTTGCCATTGCAATCCGGCTCTGATAGGGTGCTTGCAAGTATGGGGCGTGGGTACACGCGAGAACAGTATGTACGCATAGTGAAGGCTTTGCGCCAAGTACGCCCCGACATTAGCTTCTCGTCGGACATTATTGTGGGTTTTCCCGGCGAAGAAGAAGAGGATTTTTTGCAGACATGCTCATTGATTGAAGAAGTTGCCTTACGTTCAAGTTTTTCCTTTTGCTATTCGGACCGGCCTGGAACTCGCGCATCAATTCTTCCCAACAAAATTAAAGTGACCCATGACGTTGCCTTAGAGCGTCTTAGCAGATTACAAGCCTTGCAAGATACCTTAACGCAAGATTGGCTGCAAGGACGTGTCGGAAAGAGCACACACGTTTTGTTGGAGCACATAAGCAAAAGACTACCGGAAAAGGTAGTGGCCTTGCCCTGCGATTTGACACGCTCAGCTGAGCTTGAGCTTACGCATTGGCAAGGACGCGATCCGCATGGAGTCACCATTAACGTAGCTCTCCCCAAGCATGCTTGTGGAGACTGTTGTGGGCTCTTTGTTCCGGTAAACATTGTTGCCGCCAAAAAGCATACGCTTCTTGGCGAACAAGCAGGTGACTTATGGTGATTATGCACGTTCTTGGGCTCAGTATTGACAGCGTAGCCAAGACACCCATAGTCCTTTTACAAGCAGACCGAGAGGAGAAAGTCCTGCCAATTTGGGTTGGTGCTCTTGAAGCAATGCACATTTCTGTTGCCTTAAATGGTCAAAAGATGCCACGTCCGAGCACCCATGATCTTTTTCACTCTGTTTTAAATGCTTTAAATGCATATATTGAAGGCGTTGAAGTGTACGACTTTATTGATGGAACTTTCCATGTAAATATGCTTGTTCGCCATCAAGAAGCAATGCACAGAATAGACTGCCGCCCTGCGGACGGCATTGCTTTGGCTCTCAAAATATGTGCGCCCATTGTCGTACACCGGCATGTTCTTGCCGCCGCACACAATGCCGAACAAAAAAAGGATGCCATTGCAAGCCAGCTCCTTAACCCTCTGAATTCTCTCGCTATAAATGAAGAAACTGGAAATATGTTGCCATCCGCTCAAATACTCACAAAAGTTACAAAACATGTCATCAATGATTTGCCCACCACTCTTGGCATAATAAATAAAACTTCGCACGATGAAGATGAATTCACTGCTAAGGAAGATAAAAATCTTGCCAAACTCTTGCTCCGCCTTGAACCCATGTCGTCGCGCAAAATGTAACATTTTAACAGTAACAGCCCGTTGTAAAACTCAAATTTTCAGGCTGTTCAAAAAGTGTGAGATACAAGGAAGAGAAAAAAAGTAAGCAACGCCGTGTATATAGATATACATAAGTTGTTTACTTTTTTTCTCTGACGCCGTAGATTACACTTTTTCAACAGCCTGTTAAGATATACTTTGTCGCAGACTTCTATCTGGGCATTGTTTCTAGGTGCTGTCGTCAAATGCGCCTTTTCGCCCTTATCGAAGCGGGCTCTGCTTCAGACTTCGCTTGCTTTTTCAGTCAAATACCATAAGAGTATATTCCTTCAAAGCAAGCTTGTCTTCCTTGATATAACATATAAATTCGCAATTTGACGACAGCGCCTAAGGAAATACTGATTAAATAAAAATATATAAAATATACTATAATATAATTCCAGAAAGGAACTTCTCCTCTCTCAGTGATTGAAGATTCCTCTTTGCAATGTATTGAAAAGAGGAATCAGGAAAGCGTTTTGAGGGTATAGCAGCCCGTTGAAAAAGTGCAATCTGCGGCGCCCCCTTCGGAGCGGGGATAAAAAGTCAAACCGCTTATGTATGTCTAATACGCGTTGCTCTCGATAGCCGTAACACTCGTTCCTCGTGTAACGGCTACGCCTTCGGCGCCCTTCGGGTCGGTCCGCGCGCCTTGACTTTTTTCGCTTTCTTGCATCTCACACTTTTTGAACGGACTGTCAAAAGTGGAGTTTTTCAACAGCCTGATGAGCCTGATTCATGAACTTTACCCTGCAAGACGCCACCTTCTCCCTTATAAACAATTGCCTTGCGAACGCCGGAATTGCGGGCAGTATGGACATTTTCTTTCTTGACTTTTTTCTCTCAGCTTGTGAAGAAAGGGGAACCAAGTCTTATTACTGTAATTACCTGTAAAGGAGTGCCCCATGCTACAGCCTTTCAAAGATGCCATTGGCCTGTGCAAAACACTTATGCGCAATGGCTACGATGCCTATATAATCAATGCCCCCTTACAAGAAAAACTGCTTCAAGACCAAAAATCAGACCAACATATTGATATTGCTTGTGAACCTGATTTCACCACACTTCAAAAGATTTTTCCTCGTGCTGAAAAAGCGACACGCGTGTCCTATCTTGCAGAACTCACAGAAAATGATGTGACTTTTCACTTTTTTCCCTTACAACACAGTGGGACCTCGCACCCTGATTGCGATCTCTTGCGCATTTCACCACGCTTGACCGAAGGCTTTGACTTTGGGGGACGTCTTGAGCGTTATCTTTCTCGTTACCGCATCATAGATGAGCAAAATACGGATGTGTACGAGGGATTTGACGGCGATACACGCGATGAAATACGTCTGGCTGGCATTGCGAGTGAAGCTTTACGACAAAATTACTTGCTTGGTATCAAGGCCTTGCGTTTTGCCGCCAATTTTGATGCCCCCATCGAGGCAAATACATGGATTGCCATAGTGCGAGCCAGCACAGAAATTTTGGACTACGTCCCTGTGCAGAGTATTATGGACGAGTGGCGCAGAGTGGCGCCGGAAGCCATGTGGAAATTTGTGAAACTTTTATACGACGCACATATTTTACAGGGACTCATACCGGAAGTGACGGCTCTTGCTTGCATAAAGCAGTTTAAAAATGATGAAGGTGAGATTGAGACTGTTTTTGAGCATACCATTGCTTGTATGAAGCATTATCCCGACGAGGGTTTTAATTACGATTGGCTAGGCACCTTTGCCATGCTTTTTCACGATGTGGGCAAGCTGTATACGGCAGAATATTTTGACAATGCGTGGACATTTTATCAGCATCATCGAGTTGGCACAAAGATAACACGCCAAATACTGCGTCGACTCCATTTTGACGTGGAAGACTTAACACTTATTTGTCATCTTGTGCGCTTCCACATGCGCTTTCACTTCATGCTCACCGACCGTGGCATACGGCGCTTTAAATCCTTAGACGAGTATCCGCGCCTTATTGCCATGACACGGGCAGATTTACGGGCGCGCGACGGCAGTTTTACATACTTTAATCATAATATGAAATACTTGGAACGTGCAGATACACCGGAGCAAATGCTTGAACCTCTTCTCAACGGGAATGAAATCATGCAGCATACCAATACAAAGCCGGGACCTGTCATTGGCGAAATGCGTGATGCCCTCCTGAAAGCTCAAATTGCTCATGAAATTGAATCGGTGGAGGATGCCATTGAGTTTGTGCGAATCTATGCGCAGCGACATTTGGGCACTGTCGTCAAGTAGTGGATTTTTGTATATCTAAGAAGACGAACTTAGCATGAGTGGGGAGCATTCTTCCGGCGTGCGTTCGAAAACGTACGTAAGGCCTTACTCGTAGCGTGCTTTGTCTCAATGTGTGTTTTTTTAAGGCATTCTCATTTCATTTTTTTGTGGGGGAGGAAGGGGAAAACTTTTGCTAGCGC
>CAYJPE010000205.1:0-5186 GCA_964371965.1 uncultured Desulfovibrionaceae bacterium | reverse complement strand
CTTGTTTTTTAGAGTATCTCATGAAAATAAAAAGATTACAACTGTAATACTAGGGCGTCAGAGAGCAACGCTGTATCTCACACTTTTTGAACGGCCTGTAAATCGGACTTTTTCAACAGATTGATAAAACTGATCACCACGGTTTGACGACACCCCCTACGGACATCGTCGCCTTCATTGCCAAGGCGTAAAAAATCATCACATAGGTGACATGCATCGGCTGTGCCGCTGTAAAACATGGTTCAGCGGCACAGTAAGTCTCTTGTTATGTAAGCGGATATTTGTCTATCTGTCCCTGTGTTATATGTAAAAAGAAAATACATCCATTTGCTTGATTGACATATTCCTTGGGCGCAGCCTTGAAAAAGAGTTTATAATGTGATTGTTAAAAAATTCTCAAAAAGGCCACGAAAAGTATTTTAAAAGACAGACACGCCCTCTGTCTCCGCATATGAAGTGATGAACAGATTTTATTATGTGGAGGACAAAGGATGAAAAAGCTTTGCACCTTGTTATTGGCAGCAGGACTTTTACTAGGCGTATCGTGCAAGACAGCCAGTGCCATTGATTTCAAAGTAAAGGGGTCATTTCAATTTGGTTTTGACTACATTAGCGGTGGCAATTTTATGGGCGAGACCCGCACAGGTGCCAATGTCTATGGACAACAGTGGGCGGCATCACATCAAAGCCGCGATAATTTTGAGGCCATACAACGCCTCCATTTGCAAATTCACGCCATAGCCTCGGAAACACTGTCCGGCACTGTTTTTTTTGAGATAGGAGAAACCCGCTTTGGGCAAGCAGCGTCCGGGGGCGCCCTTGGGGCAGATGTCAACATGGTCAGGCTCAAGCAAGCCTATCTCGATTGGATTGTCCCCAATACGACGCTCAAACTGCGTATGGGCATCGTAGGTATGAAGCTTCCCGGCTTCGCCCTCGACAATCCCATTCTCCATGACGATGTAGCCGGCCTTGTGGCATCATACGCCTTTAACCCCACGGTATCCCTTACAGCCATGTGGCTACGCCCCTACAATGACAACTGGGCAGGAGACGACGCAATTTCACAAAATGCCTTTGATAACTTTGATTTAGCTGCTCTACTCCTTCCTTTAAGCTTCAACGATATAAAAATTACCCCGTGGATTATGGCAGGCGCCATGGGGTCGCAAGTCATCGACCCCGCAGTTAATCCCAACAATATCATCACTGCTTTCAACCCCAACATAGGCGCACAGGCCATCGACGGATTGCAAATCAAATACGGCCTCATGCCCGCCGCTTTCAGCACCACGCGCCCTGTCGGCAGCGTTTTTGATACGGGCTACAGCACCCTGTTCTGGGGCGGTCTCACAACGCAAGTCCAAACGCTTAAACCATGGACATTCCAACTCGACTTCATTTATGGCAGTGTTGACAATGAACAGAGCTATTTAGACAGAGATGGCTGGTTCGGCATGGCGCTTGCGGAATACGCCTTTGATTGGGGCAAGCCCGCTCTCTACACATGGTACTTCAGCGGTGACGACGCCAATGTGAATAATGGCTCAGAGAGCCTCCCCTACATCGCCACAACGAACAACCTCACCAATTCCCTCTCTACATTTGGCTATCGCGGCTCTCCCATTATGACAGGCGGCAAGGGCGTCCTCGGCATGAACCCCAACGGAACATGGGGTATCGGCGCACGAATAAAGGACATCACCATCATCGACCAACTCAGTCATGTTTTGCGCTTCAACTTTTTCGGCGGTACCCACAGCACAGCCATGGCAGGTTACATCACGGGCACGAAAACCATGGACGGACAGCGCACAGTCTACAGAAATATGCAGGACTTTAATACCTTCGGAACCTACCTCACCACCGCAGATACAGGCATAGAAATAAATTTTGACACCGAATGGGCTGTCTATGACAACCTCTCCATATTCTTTGAAACGGCCTATATTCATCTTTGGCTCGACAAGGATGTGTGGGGCAGTTTCCAAGGCATCGCCGGCGACAGCCTTCATTATAAGGACGCATGGAAGGCGACTGTGAATATCATTTATCGCTTTTAGGCTCTATTTTCAAAAGTTCACACACGGAATACATACGAATACATGCAGTGGCGGCGCACTTGTACAAAAATTCCCAAAAAACTTTGACAACTGTCTTTTGACAGACAGACAGCAACTGTCTGTCAAGCTACAGATTAAAACACGCAGTGGGAAGTGTACGCGCTTCATGCACCATAAGCGAGGATTTTATGGCACAGACTATCGAAACACATAGAGTCAAGACATTGGATTTTGTCTCACTTTTTCATACAATTTTTGGATTGTCGCTCATGTTTTTTGGGCGCTTCATTCCGTCACCGACGCTCGTGGTGGAAAGCAGTCCTCGGCTTTTGGAATTGGGCTTTCCTTCGGCACCCGGTGTGGAGGGCAGCGTCTTACTCTCCATCTCTCCCATGGGCATGAGTATCTTGATGCTTTTCCTTGGTGTGGTGTATCTCTGGAGCGCCGTGGACACATACTGGCCGGGGCTGTTGGGTATTTTTTTGCTCGGTCTCAGTGATTATGCCACCATGAACCAAGTGCTTTCCCAATTCTTCGGCAATCCCATGACCGTCTACATATTTTTCTTGATGGTCTTTTGTGCGGCGCTGGTACAAAGCCGCATCTCTGCCTATCTTGCCCGCTTTCTTATGACGCGCCCCATGGTGAAAGGGCGCCCATGGGTGCTCACGGGCATGGTGCTCTTGACCTGCTATCTTGTGGGTTTGATTGAGCAAGTGGGTGCCATATTTCTTATGTGGTCAGCAATTTATGTGCTCTTTGAAAGTGCAGGTTATAAAAAGGGTGACAAGTATGTGACGCTTATGATGGTGGGCAGTGTCATGATGATTTTACTCTCCTTTGCCACAGACCCCATCAAGGCCGGCTCTTTTTACCTGCTCTCAAACCTCATGAACCTTGCGACACTCAATCCGGATTTTACTGTCAATATCAACCCCGCTGTCTTCCTTATATTTGGTTTTATCATTTCCGGCATTTCCTTGGCAGCTATCCTATTCTCCATGCGCTTTATTTTCCGTCCGGACGTGGAAAAACTGAAAAATTTTGATCCGGAAGTGCTCAATCACAATCCCTTGCCCCCCATGAGCATTCATCAGAAAGGCATGGTGGTGCTTTTCATTACGCTGGCGGCGTGGATGCTCTTGCCCGGTATCATTCCCGGCACTGCCATTGCCGACTTTTGCAAGCAAAATCAGCTCTCAGGGACGCTCATCATGTGTATTGTCATGTCCTTCGTGAGTTTTCATGGCAAACCCGTGGCAGACATTAGCGACCACGGCAGTAAGTTTCCGTGGCGCGTGTTCACACTCATCGCAGTGGCACTTATGCTGGGCAATGCCCTCATGCACAAGAGCACCCATGTCTCTGTCTTTATGGAATATGCACTACGCTCCTTCCTCGACGGCCTCGGCTACATGCCTCTCATTATTCTTGCGTGTTGCATTGCCATCATTGCCACAAACTTCTGTAACTCTGTGGCGTCCGGTCTTGTATTTACGCCCGTCCTTCTTGCCCTGTGCAATGCGCTTGGCTTTGACCCCGCGCCCTTGCTGGTATGTTTCTTTTTCACCACCATGATAGCCGCGGTGACGCCGGCGGCCTCGCCCTTTGCGGCTCTGCTTTTTGCCAATAAGGAGTGGATAAACGGCGGAGAAGCGACCCTGTACACACTGTACTATTCACTTGTAATACTAGCAATTATTGCTATAATCGGCGTACCCTTGGCAATGGTGCTTTTCTAAGAAAACACATTTATCACGAAAAAGGAATATACTATGTATGACGTCATTATCATCGGCGCAGGCCCTGCCGGTCTCACCGCCGCCATCTATGCCATCCGTGCCAATATGAAGGTGCTCTTACTTGATAAGCTTGCCCCTGGCGGTCAAATTATCAATACAAACGAAATTGAAAACTATCCTGGATTGGGTCAGCTCAGCGGCGCCGACCTCGCCATCAAGATGTTTGAGCACACCCAAGAGCTTGGTGTGGAGTTTGACTATAAAACAGTGACCCGTGTGGAAAATACGGACAGCGGCAAAAAAATCTATTGCGAAGAAGACGACACAGTCTTGGAAGCTCGTTCTGTCATCATCGCCACAGGCACGCGCCCGCGTAGCTTAAATGTGCCCGGCGAAGAGGATTTCAAGGGCAATGGTATAAGCTGGTGCGCCATTTGCGACGGCGCCCAATATCGCGGCAAGGACGTTGTTGTCATCGGCGGTGGCAATTCTGCTGTGGAGGAATCCATCTACCTTGCGGGTATTGTGAACAAGCTCACCGTCGTCACCATGTTTGACCTTACCGCCGACCCCAAGGCCTGCGACAAGCTCCGCGCCATGGACAATGTGGACGTCTTCCCCTTTCAGGACATCATCGAATTCACTGGCTCCGGCACCTTGGAGGGCGTGCGCTTTCAGACGAATGATAAAACAGAGCAAGAAGTGGGCGTGGAGCGTCATGTGACGTGCGACGGTGTTTTTGAATATATCGGCCTTGAGCCTGTGTCGGCCTTTTGCGCAGACCTTGGCATCTTGGACAAATTTGGTTGTATTGAGGCAGACGGCTACATGCGCACGGCTGTGGACGGTGTTTTTGCGGCGGGCGACATCACCGTCAAGCATTTGCGCCAAATTGTCACGGCCTGCTCCGACGGCGCAGTGGCTGCCAACAGTGCGTCAAAGTATGTAGAAGCTTTAAAGTAAAACACTCATAAAAAATATACGAGGAAAAAAACAATGATTACAGAAGTCAACACCCAAGAATTTGATGCGCTGGATAAGAGCGGCGGCATGCTCGTGGAATTTTACTCAAAGACCTGCGGCCCCTGCAAGATGCTGGCCTTTGTCCTGAAGGACATCAGCAAGAATGACCCCGATTTCCCCATCTATACCATTGACTTTGACGAAAATGGCGAACTCAAAGAGCGCTGCGGCGTGAAAGGATTTCCCACTATGCTCTTCCTGAAAGATGGCGCAGAGGTAAGTCGCCTTGAAGGTTTGAAGCAAAAGCCCGCCATCTTGAAAGAAATTGCAAACATTAAATAAGGAATTTTTGGCTCTTCCGGCTCAAGGATACTTTTTGACAAAATAGAGGACATGGTGTCCAATCGGTTAAAGCAAA